>JAABSJ010000134.1 GCA_011390515.1 Oscillatoria sp. | reverse complement strand
CGGGACGAGTCCCTTTATCTAACCCAAGGGGGTTAGAGCCTCACTGGGGGTTATTTCAGGCATTTCAGCCTTATTTCACTCCCAAACGTTTCGCACTTCGTCATTAAATTTACCACCAATTCAGGGCTAGTTTTTAGATACTTATCACAACCGGATTTCGGATCAGAAGGTGTTAAAGACGCGGGAAGCGATGATGGCAATCAAGACAAATAGACCTAATGCCCGCCGAAAATAGTTCACGCCGTCAAAAATCTCCAACCACGCCCAAGTAAACCAAGACCCAAAGGCGATCGCATCTAGGCCCGTATGCAGCATCCCACTGGGAACCACCAATGTGAGTAGCGTTGTGGTAACTGCCACCAGTATCGGCAGATTGGGGGGTTGAGCAATCACAATATTGCCCGCATCGTCTCGAAAAGTTTGATTAAATAAGCTATTTTCCATGAATCTATCCCTTAAAATTGACTCATTTCAGTTTAGTTTGTATTAAGCTTTTCCAGTCTCTTCCTAAAGAGAGGGAATTTTATAGCAATTCCCAGACTCATTCTGTACCATTCAAAGCCCCTCTCCCGTTCTGGGAGAGGGGTTTGGGGTGAGGGCGGTATTTGATAGAGAAAAGCATCGCTATCACTTGGCACTTGCACCCTTTCCCAATCTCACAACTGCTGTAAAAACTGCTTTTGATATTCTTGTTCTGTGACAATATCCAGCATACTCTCCACTCGATCTAAAAACACTTTTCCCTCTAAATGGTCATATTCATGCTGGAAAATCCGGGCTACAAATCCGGTAAATTCTTGCTGGTGTAATTTCCCCTGCCGATCCAGATATTTGACCTCGATCGCCTGATGTCTTGGCACTAATCCGCGAATTCCGGGCACGCTCAAACAGCCTTCCCAATCTTTGACCGTTTCCTCAGAATAGGCGATAATCTGCGGGTCAATAATGGCGATCGCCTCCATTGTCGGAGCCTGGGGATAGCGCAAGGTGGGACGGGATGCTAAGATAAAGACCCGATAGGATTCGCCAATCTGGGGAGCCGCAATCCCGACTCCATTGGCCGGTTTCAAGGTTGCCATCAACTCCTCAATCAGCGACTGGATGGAGTCTAGGTGAACGTTCGTCACAGGTTGGGCTTTTTCCCGTAAGACAGGATTGCCTAATTGAACAATTTCTCGAAGGTTATTCATTGCTTTCCTCTTGTATATATAGAGATCTTGCTGTAGTCTGACTCTCGTCGTGAATCCGTTGGAGCATCTGGCTGCTTGATATACAGTCCCGGTGGGGGATTTATCTCTCGTCTGTCGGGCGCTTCTCGAAGCGCCTCTACAGGTGAGGGCGGGAGTTTGGGGGTTTGAATGCCCGATGTAGGATCGCTTCGCGAAGCGCCTCTACAGGCGAGGGCGGAGGTTAAAACCCCCGTCCTTGCTTAAAAATTCGGATTAACTGGCATTTCTCCAGGTTCTACGGTGATATTTAAGGTTTGTCCATCGCGGTTAATTTGCAATTCTAAAGAGTTTCCGACTTGCGATCCTTGAACAATTTGCTGGACCTGATCCGACTGGGATATCTCCTGATTTTCCATGCGCTGAATCACATCCCCTTCTCGCAATCCGGCGCGTTCCGCAGGGGAATTGGGAGAGACTCGCACAATTAATACCCCATTATCCACGGATAATCGCATCGGACTATTGGGGTCGGTATTCAACTCTTGCTGTAATTCTGGGGTAATTGTGACCATTTCAATCCCTAAAAAGGGATGTTGGACTTTGCCGGTGGTAATTAATTGCTGGGCGATCGCTTGTGCGGTTTGAATGGGAATGGCAAATCCCAACCCTTGTGCACCACTAATAATCGCCGTATTCATGCCAATCACTTCCCCACGGGAATTTAGCAACGGACCCCCAGAATTACCGGGATTGATTGCTGCATCGGTTTGGATAAACCCCACTCGCTTATCGGGAACCCCCACATCTCGGCTCGATCGCCCGGTGGCGCTGATAATCCCTGCCGTCACACTATTATCTAACCCTAGGGGATTGCCGATCGCGATCGCCCATTCCCCTGGTTGCAGTTGTTCTGAATTCCCCAGAGTCGCCTTGGGTAGTGCCGTCGCCTCAATCTTCACCACCGCCACATCAGAAATCGGGTCCTCTCCCAATACCGTTCCCTCAAAAGTTCGCCCATCCCGGAGCACCACACTCACCGTATCCGCACCATTAATCACATGAGCATTGGTCAAAATCTGACCATCATCACTGATAATAAATCCCGAACCCGTCCCTCGTTCCACCCGTTCTTGTGGCTCCATCGGCGTTTGTCCAAAAAACCGCCGAAAGAACGGATCCCGAAAGGCATCCGGGATATCCTGGGTGACAGTTCGTGCGGCATCAATTCGCACCACTGCCGGACCCACTTTTTCCACTGCCTCGACAATAAAATTAGAATTCACCGGCAACGATAAGACTCCAGGAGGCAGGGGAGCATCATCGGGAGTCGTCACTGAGGGAATTCTGGGGTCCAACGACTCTAAGGAGAAAGGTCCATTGGCGCGCAACCAGCGATCGCCCATAAATGCTGCACCCGCTCCTATCACCACCAACAACAGGTAAAGTAGCACCTGTGTCCCGGAAAAATGACCTCGTTGATGATCTCGCTCTGAATTTTTCATTGTTGCCTTCCTACTCTCCTTGCTAAAACTCGTTAAACAATCTTCCGTTTGTAAAAAAAAGACTTAAAAATTAGTCTTTAACCCCTTTGATTATAAACAATTCCTGAATCCCAACGGCGATCGCCTCCGGAACCCAACCCCCTTGTACAACCGATGGTTAGCTTAGATACAACCATCACCCAAGGATCTCCTGCTCTAGGCAGAATTTTTTGCTACAGTCATAAGGCATCAGAGATTAGTGCTTGCGAGGTCAGTTGTGGAGATTCCTCTCGAAAGTCTTTGGGATCGGGTCCTGGAACGGTTACAGGTGCAGTTGAGCCGTCCCACCTTTGAAACCTGGATCAAAACCGCCACTGCCTTGCAGTTAGAAAATAACTGCTTGGTGATTGACACCCCCAATCCCTTTGCCCGCAACTGGTTACAAAAGTATTACATTAAAACCATTGCTGATGTCGTCACCGATATCCTGGGACATCCCGTGGATATTTACATCACCACCAGCGGCAGCGAAGCCACCCAGGGGAGCGATCGCGGCGACTATATGTGGCCCTCTCCCGTCATCACCCAGAGTCCCGAACCCAGCCATACCCATCCGCATCGTCCTCCAGAACTCAATTCCAAATATGTCTTTTCCCGATTTGTGGTGGGTGCAAACAACCGGATGGCTCATGCTGCCTCCCTCGCCGTTGCCGAATCTCCAGGACGGGAGTTTAATCCGTTGTTTCTTTGTGGCGGGGTCGGATTGGGAAAAACTCATCTGATGCAGGCGATCGGTCATTATCGCTTAGAAATCTCTCCCGATTGTAAGATATTTTATGTCTCCACGGAACAATTCACCAATGATTTAATTGCTGCCATTCGCAAGGATAGTATGCAGAGTTTTCGGGAACATTATCGAGCGGCAGATGTGTTATTAGTGGATGATATTCAATTTATTGAAGGCAAAGAATACACCCAGGAAGAATTTTTCTATACCTTTAATACCCTCCATGAAGCAGGGAAACAAGTAGTTTTAGCTTCAGACCGACCGCCCAATCAAATCCCCCGGCTGCAAGAGCGCTTATGTTCGCGGTTTTCAATGGGATTAATTGCAGATGTTCAAACCCCCGATTTAGAAACCCGCATGGCAATTTTGCAAAAAAAAGCCGAATATGAAAAAATGCGCTTGCCTCGGGATGTGATTGAATATATTGCCTCTCATTTCACTTCCAATATTCGAGAATTAGAAGGAGCATTAATTCGGGTGGTGGCTTATTTGTCCATTTCGGGATTGCCAATGACGGTGGAAAATATTGCCCCAATTTTAAATCCCCAAACCGAGCCAGTCAAGGCTACCGTAGAATCGGTGATGACGGCGGTGGTGGAGATATTGGGAATTTCCCTAGAGGATTTGAAGGGGAATTCGCGACGGCGAGAAATCAGCCAAGCGCGTCAGATTGCCATGTATTTGATTCGTCAGCATACGGATTTGAGTTTACCGAAGATTGGGGAAGAGTTTGGGGGAAAAGACCATACCACGGTGATGTACAGTTGCGAAAAAATTGCGGCGCTCAAGGATAATGATGTGGAAATGCGGAATTTGCTGCGGCAGTTGAGCGATCGCATTCACTTTGCGAGTAAATCTCCGGAGTAAGCAGTGGGACGGGTTCTCTCCCCATTCCATTTCCTCTCAGGAGGCGATCGCCTGGGGAAAATTTCTTTAAATTGTGGAAAAAACTGGGGAAAAAGTCTCCTCACTGAAGGAGAATTCCGGGTTAAGTAAAAATACTTTGTGGAAAAATCCGTAAAGTTTTCCACAAGTTTTCCACAGGGGTAGAGTAGTCGGAGTAAATGCTTGCGCCCTTGGGGCGCAAGCATTTACTCCGACACATACCTTCCTTTCAGTTGAACGGTTGGATGATTTATATTTTGCAATCCCCTTACGAAATTTGTAACATTGAAGCCAAAATGTAGAGGCGATTCGCGAATCGCCTCTACATTTTGGGTTTGCTCTCCAACAATGCGTAAGTCCTCTAGTAGAAAAAAGGCGATCGCACCGAAGGCACTGGTATATAACGGTTCGGTGGACTCATTATGTCCTTTTCAAAGCCCCTCTCCCGTTCTGGGAGAGGGGTTTGGGGTGAGGGCGTATTCCTTATGGACATGAGAAACGCTATAGAGGTAAAGAACCAGTGGTAATATGGGCGATCGGGCTAAAATTGCGCCGATCGCTGTACTGACTCCAAACAAGGCACCTCCAACGACTCATGAAATTTATTTGCGCTCAAAACCAACTCGCCACCAACCTCTCCCTGATCAGTCGTGCAGTCCCCTCTCGTCCGACTCATCCGGTACTCGCCAACGTGCTACTCAGTGCCGATGAGGAACAGCAGCAAGTCAGCTTAACCGCCTTTGATTTATCCCTAGGGATCAAAACCAGCTTTGCCGCCAAAGTCGAAACCAGCGGCACCCTCACCCTCCCCGCCAAACTCTTCAACGACATCATCTCTCGCCTCCCCGATGGAGAAGTCACCCTCGACGATGAAAGACCCTACACCGGAGAAGATAGCGCTTCTGAAGCAGGAATTTTAGCCACCATCACCTCCACCTCCGGACGTTACGAAGTCCGAGGAATGAGTGCCGAAGAATTTCCTGCACTACCAACGATTTCCGAGGGACAAACCGTGCAACTGCCTGCTGAGGCCCTAATGCAAGGATTGCACGGCACCCTATTCGCCACCTCTGCCGATGAAACCAAACAAGTGTTAACCGGCGTTCATTTAATCGTCCATGCCGACAGTTTAGAATTTGCCGCCACCGATGGACACCGCTTGGCGATCGTGGAAACCATCAACGAAACAGAAGAAAGCGACGACGAAGCAGAAGACAGCGACGATGCCGACGAACTAGAAGTCACCGTCCCAGCGCGGGCCCTACGGGAACTCGATCGCATCGTGGGAATGCATGAAGGACATGAACCCATTTCCCTCAACTTCGACCCCGGACAAATCGTCTTAGAACTGGGAGGATTTCGCCTCACCAGTCGCACCCTAGAAGGTCAATATCCCGCCTATAGTCAATTAGTTCCCCGGTCCTTTGAACGCCAAGTCACCGTAGAACGCCGCCAACTTCTAAGCGCCTTAGAACGCATTGGAGTCTTAGCCGATCGCAAAAATAACATCGTCAAATTCTCCATCGACCAAGAAAAACAAATGCTCTCTCTTTCGGTAGAAGCTGCCGATGTTGGCAGCGGACGAGAATCCATGTCCGCTCAAATTACGGGTGAGAGTTTAGACATTGCATTTAACGTTAAATATGCAATGGAATCGTTGAAAAATATCAGCGCCACCGAGATTCTCATCAAGCTGAATTCAGCCACATCCCCCGTGGTTTTATCTCCCCTAACTGGCGTAAAAATGACCCACTTAATCATGCCCGTTCAGATGCGGGGTTAATTTTAAACGACTAAAGTTGTTACTACAAACGGGGGAAATACTTCTCCTGTTCGTAGTGACGCCTTCAGGCGTTTCCGGGCATTAGGGTAAGAAGAGAACGACTAAAGTCGTTACTACAAACGGGGAAATTACTTCTTCTGTTCGTAGTGACGCCTTCAGTCGTTTCCGGGCATTAGGGTAAGAAGAAACGACTAAAGTCGTTACTACAAACGGGGAAATTACTTCTTCTGTTCGTAGTAACGACTTCAGTCGTTTCCGGGCATTAGGGTAAGAAGAAACGACTAAAGTCGTTACTACAAACGGGGAAATTACTTCTTCTGTTCGTAGTAACGCATGAAGGCGTCTCCGGGCATTAGAGTAAGAAGAGAACGACTGAAGTCGTTACTACAAACGGGGAAATTACTTCTTTTGTTCGTAGTAACGACTTCAGTCGTTTCCGGGCATTAGGGCATTTAAGAAACGACTAAAGTCGTTACTACAAACTGGGAAATTCCTTCTTCTGTTCGTAGTGACGCCTTCATGCGTCAGAAGAAACCCCTGAAGGCGTTACTACAAAAGGGGAAAACAACTTCAGTCTTCTGCTTGTGCATCAATCAGATCGGGAATAATGCTCTGCATTGACCCTCTACAATTACTAAGCTAAGGTCAAGAGGACATTTTTCTGCAAAATGTATCAAATTTGACACAATCCACCCGGTACATTTAATTAAACCGATTGAATTTTAGAAATTTAACAAAATATATAGAATCTTTTAACCTGTTTTTGGATAGAGTAAAGAAGAATGAGTCAACCAACTTGAGCAGGGCAGACTACTAGATTCATCCCTGGAAGACACGAAAAGATAGGCATTTTTATAGTGAAACGGGTGAATTCATGGCTGGACCTTCTCAAAGAAGCATCTCATCACTGGTGCATCTGTACCCCCAGCGGATGTCCAAATCTTTATTCATGGGGGTTACGGGAGGTCAAAACAATATGAAGTGGTATCTGAAAGTATTGAAGAACTATGCCGTATTCAATGGACGAGCAAGACGCAAAGAATATTGGATGTTTGTCTTGTTCAACTTCATCGCTGGATTCTTATTAGCAATAATTGAGGGGATACTCGGAGGAATAACCAATACAGATCAGAGTGTACTCACGATTATTTATCAACTGGCGATACTTATTCCCAGCATTGCCGTGAGTATTCGCAGGATGCATGATACGAATCATAGCGGATGGTGGATCATTGTCCCGATCGCCGGTTTCATTTTTACTTTCCTAGATGGAACGCCTGGGGAAAATAAATACGGATACGATCCCAAATCCCGATGAACCTTTCTCATCCCTACGCTAAAATAGGATTCCATCTCTGAGAAAGGATTGAGTGCCAGCTTCCATCATCTTTCATATTTCGGTCATTCTGGCACAACCTCAGCGCTAAACCGACGCCCTAATTCTGCCATTCCCACCAAAGCAAAAGGGGTTACAACATTCATGTTGTAACCCCTTTTCAGATTTAATGCGGATGGCGAGACTCGAACTCGCAAGGCAAAGCCACACGCCCCTCAAACGTGCGCGTATACCAATTCCGCCACATCCGCAGGCAATGAACTATCTTAGCTCATCTCTAGTTAACTTACCATACTTTTTTCAAAAATGTTCACAATTTTGAAAGATTTTTTTCAAATTGTCCGAATTCCCCCAAGAACAAGGGTTTCAGCCACTTGATGCTCCAAGTTGCAACTTGCATTATCCCATACATGATAGGATTGGGAGTTGCATATCTATGCGGCTGAATCCGGGACACCCACCACGATTCGGTCATCCTTTATTGATTTTTACGAGTTGAGCAACCGCAGGCCCATGCAATTCTCCAAAGTTCTCATTGCCAATCGCGGCGAAATCGCCCTTCGGATTCTCCGGACCTGTGAGGAGATGGGGATTGCCACGGTTGCGGTACACTCCACCATTGACCGTCATGCTCTCCATGTCCAACTGGCAGATGAGGCGGTTTGCATTGGCGAACCCCCCAGCGCCAAAAGTTACTTAAATATTCCCAATATCATCTCTGCTGCCTTAACCCTGAACGCCACGGCAATTCACCCGGGTTATGGGTTTTTGTCGGAAAATGCGCGGTTTGCCGAAATCTGTGCGGATCATCAGATTAGTTTTATCGGACCGACTCCCGAGGCGATGCGCGCAATGGGGGATAAGTCTACGGCGAAGGAAACCATGCAAAAGGCGGGGGTGCCGACGGTCCCGGGAAGCGATGGGTTAATTACTAATGAAAAGGATGCCCGGGAAATTGCCCGGAAAATCGGCTATCCGGTGATGATTAAGGCAACCGCTGGGGGTGGCGGACGGGGGATGCGCTTAGTCCGAGAAGACAGCGAACTCCCGAAACTGTTTGCGGCAGCGCAAGGGGAAGCAGAAGCGGCGTTTGGGAATCCTGGGGTTTATTTAGAAAAATTTATCGAACGCCCGCGCCATATTGAGTTCCAAATTCTGGCGGATGCTCATGGCAATGTGATCCATTTGGGGGAACGGGAATGCTCGATTCAGCGCCGTCACCAAAAACTGCTGGAAGAAGCCCCCAGTCCGGCCCTAACCTCCAGCTTGCGCCAAAAAATGGGCAAGGCAGCGGTGAAGGCGGCGAAGTCGATTAATTATACGGGTGCTGGAACGATTGAGTTTCTGCTGGATCACACGGGTCATTTCTATTTTATGGAAATGAATACTCGGATCCAGGTGGAACACCCGGTGACGGAGATGATTACGGGGTTGGATTTGATTGCGGAACAGATTCGGATTGCTCAAGGGGAAAAACTGCGGTTGAGTCAGGACCAAGTGCAGTTACGGGGTCATGCGATCGAATGTCGGATTAATGCGGAAGACCCCGATCGCAATTTTCGCCCCAGTCCCGGACGGATTAATGGGTTTTTACCTCCAGGCGGTCCGGGGGTGCGGATGGATTCCCATGTGTACACGGATTACGATATTCCGGCTTATTATGATTCGCTGATTGGCAAGTTGATTGTCTGGGGTTGCGATCGGCCTTCGGCCCTCAAGCGGATGAGACGCGCACTGCGTGAATGCGCGATTACTGGGGTGCCGACTACGATTCCCTTCCATCAGAAGATTTTGGAACATCCTGATTTTATTGAAGGGGATGTTTATACCAATTTTGTGGAACAGATGATGTTGAAGGGTTGAGGTCATTGGTCATTGGTCATTGGTCATTTGTCCTTGGTCATTGGTCGTTTGTCATTGGTGGATGGGGAATTGGGGAAGTTGAGCGTGACTTGGCTTCAGCCAAGTCACGCGGCAACGACTGAAGTCGTTACTACGAACAATGGAAGAGAACGACTGAAGTCGTTACTACGAACAATGGAAGAGAACGACTGAAGTCGTTACTACGAACAATGGAAGAGAACGACTGAAGTCGTTACTACAAACATCTCCCCCATCAACCAAGGACCAATGACCAATGACAAATGACAAATGACAAATGACAAATGACCAATGACCAAGGACCAATGACCAATGACCAATGACCAATGACCAATGACCCTACATCATCATCCTCAGCAACCCTTGCTGACCCAAGAGGATTTCTCGCAGGAGACTGATGATGCCGACCCAGATAATGGGGGTGATGTCTACACCGCCTAGGGGGGGGATGAGTTTGCGGGTGGGGGCTAGGAAGGGTTCCGTGGGTAGGGCAATCAGGATCCAGGGAAATTTAGTCAGTTCGATTTGGGGATACCAGGTTAGGATAATCCGGAAAATGAAGGATAGGGTCATTATGACTAAGAGGGGGCCAATGATCCAACTGGCGATCGCAACCGATGTCATCATGAGTAAAAATTTAAGTTTTGTTACAGCCTTGTTCACTCTATTGTATTTCAATCCCTGCCCCTTGGTGTAGTCCCTTGCGGTTGGTTCTACCTCTGAGTCCCTGAGTCATGGAGTTTTGGAATTGCAAGAAACTGGACTTCTCAACGCGGTAACGGTTTAATAAAATGATAGAAATGTAAATCTTGTTTAAGGAGACACTATGACGCCATCACTCGCCAACCTGTTTTGGAGCCTCTTCTGGGGTGCGGTCCTGATCGTGATCCCCGCCACTGCTGCTCTGATCTTCATCAGCCAGAAAGATAAAGTGCAACGGTTCTAAACCGGCGAACTGGATGGAAACCTCAGCTAATACGGAATTCGGTTGTGATAGGTCTTTAAAAACGAGTAAGCCATTGTAGGGTGGGCACTGCCCACCGTAAGGAAAGGTGGGCAGTGCCCACCCTACTTTTAACTACTTTTACCAACCGGATTCCGTATAACAGCGATCGCCAACCCGTCTAGGAAGGTAAGGTACTCTCTCTACGCTGAGGTTTCTTCGCTTACCCGGAAGGGCCACTGCCTTAGACAAAAGCCAAACTTATGCTCATCACAATCCAAGCGAATCAGGAGCAGGTGGAGATTTAGCGGGATACTCGCTAACATAAAAAAGATGAAGGAGAGAGCAGATGGTAAATTTTAGTCTCAACTTAGCGAGTATCGTCGGAATTGCGATCGCCATCGGTGGGGCCGGACTCTATGCCGTCCGCTCATGGCGTCCCGAACTATCGCGAGATACGGATCTGTTTTTTGCAGCAGTCGGGTTACTTTGTGGCGGCATTCTGTTCTTTTACGGATGGCGCTTTGACCCGATTATGCAGTTTGGTCAGATTCTGCTTGGGGGGTCGGCAATCTACTTTGCCTTTGACAATATTCGCTTGCGCGGTGTCACCACCAATCAGGCGAAGCGTCAATCGGGGCGAATTGTAGATGATGAGCGTCCGGTGAGTAGTGTCTACCGAGTGGATGCGGAACTCGACGAAATCGAATCCGACTACGAGGCAAATCCCACCCGACGCCGGATCAAAGGGACTCAGGACCCAAGAGCGGTTCGCAATCCCTATTATGCGGATGAGGCACCCAGACGGCCACCCAGTCGCCGGTCCCCTGCCGATCGCGATCGCACCAATCCCAGTACCCGTGCGCGTCGTCCCCGCTCAACGGAACGCCCCCCCAGTGGTCCTTCTTATCCAGAATGGGAGGCATCGGTGGATACGACGGAGGAACGCACCTCTCGCCGTCCCCCATCGAGTGCGGGAAGTTCGGGGAGTAGAAGACCCCCAGGTGCACGCCCCTCTCGGACTCCTCCCCCGGAGGAACGGACCCGCAGACCCCCTGTACCTGAAGAAGAACCGGCACCGAGTGATTATGTAGATTATCAACCGATCGACCCCATAGAAGAGGACGATCGCGAACCAGATAATACGGGGAATTTCGATTATTAAACAACCAGGGACAGAAATGGGCGATCGGGGGCAATGGATGGCGATCGCCCCTTTGTTAATTGTCCCTTTATTAATTTGATGTTAATTGATTCCCTCCGTGCCATTCCCCCCCAAATTGTGGCCTCCCTGTCCTCAACTGGGAAAAACCAAGGTGAACAGATTCGCTCCAAAAAACCTCCTCCGCCAGGGCCTAACCTTAGTTTTTGGGTTAAGTTTTGGCAGCTTTTTAGTCGGATGCAACCCCACCAATATCCCGATCGGGCCAACTTCTATCAATAGTCGCTATACCGACGAACAGCCGTCCTTGAGTGCCAATGGACGCTTTTTAGCCTTTGTCTCCAATCGCAATGGCAGCCGAAATATCTTGTTGTATGACTTACAAAATCGACAGTTCGCCGATTTACCGGGGTTGAACCGGCAAAATGCGATCGCCGATAGTCCCAGCATCAGCAACACCGCCCGTTATATCGTCTACCTCACCAGCAACCAAGGCCGGTCCTCGGTGGTTTTGTACGATCGCATCACCCGAGGTTCTCAAGTGATTTACCAACCCTATCAAGGGTGGATTCGCAATCCTAAAATTAGCCCGGATGGTCGTTATATTGTCTTTGAAAGTGGCGGTCGCGGTCAATGGGATATCGAAGTCCTCGATCGCGGACCGAGTATTGAATTAGACCTCATTGATGGCGTTCCCTCGGGTTTTTCCCTAACCGGACCGCAGTAATTTTAAATTTTGTTTCAGGGTAATTCACATTAAAAAAACCGTGAAATTGTGAAGCGCTTTCTGTTAATTCCAATGGTTTCCCTGGTCAGTCTTTTGAGTAGCTGCACCACCTATCCGCGTTTGCTGAACTTTCCCTTTGATGCTTCAGGACGGAGTTTAAATAGTCCCAGTGATGATATCACCCCGCAAATCTCGGGACGTTTTATCACCTTTATCTCCGATCGCCAGGGACGACAAGATGTCTACCTCTTCGATGGCAACACTCGCCGCCTGGTGGATATCCCGGGATTAAACCAACTCGATATCCTCGCCTCCCACCCTGGCATCTCCGAAGATGGACGTTATATCGTCTTTGCCGGAACCCGTCAGGGACAATCCAATATTTACCTGCACGATCGCGAAACCCGACAGTTACGCAACCTCACGGAAAACTTTAAAGCCGAAGTTCGCAATCCCGTGATCAGCGCCGATGGCAGTACCATCGCCTTTGAATCCAGCGCCAACGGACAATGGGATCTGATGATTCTGAATGCGCGATCGGGTCAACCCCTCGACATCCCGATCGCCCCCCGCTAACCCAGAATCATTCCCCAATGTTCGTAGTAACGACTTCAGGGATTTCCATAAATAAAGTGGGGCATTAGAAGTTTTGCAGAATTGGAAAAGCCCCCCTTAAGAAGGGGGGTTGGGGGGATCTCTCCTAGAAGATTTTATTTTTTGGAGTTCCCTCAGTCGTTCTTCTCCCCAGTTCGTAGTAACGACTTCAGTCGTTCTTCTCCCCAGTTCGTAGTAACGACTTCAGTCGTTCTTCTCCCCAGTTCGTAGTAACGACTTCAGTCGTTCTTATCTTCATCTCACTGCATCACAGCCGAGTCATTCCGGGTTTTATGGCCCTGAATTACACCCATTAAAACATGGGATAAACCCCTCCAAAGTCAGAATAAGCAGATAAGGTAAGGGCATAGTTGGTATTTTCATTGCCAGCGAAAACGCGGACATAATAAGTCCCTTCCACTAAATTACCACTGAGGGAGGTGGTGGGTCCTCCAAAACCGTTTGACCCTCTCAATCCATTGGCCCCAACCATAAAGACTTCATCCGCCTGAAGAATTCCATCTTGATTAGCATCCCGGTAAACTTCTAAACCCACTTGTGAACCCGAGATAGACCCGTTGAAACTGCTGTTCTGATTCAGATGAAACCGATAGTAATCATTCAGGTCATCCGGAGCCCCCACCACATCATTAAAGGTGATGTTAAAGTTGTTCACCGTCATTCCCAGGTCAGCATTGAGAGTCTCTCCGGTGCCGGGAGAGAGGGGTTCAAAGGATGCAGGTTCATCCAAAGGGGGAATTTCCGGCAGAGGTCCGGGGGGTTCCGCAGTGCCGCCTCCAGGCCATATTGGGGGGGCCGGGAGAGAGCTTTGCACCGGGGGACTGGCAAGCACTGGGGAACCTGTTACCGGATCAAAATTAGGAGGCGGGGGTAGGATTTCACCGGATGCCGAGGGAGGGGGGGCGATCGCTTCCGTCGGGGCAATTCCCGGGCGTCCTTCCTGGAATCCAAAGGTTCGGAAATGTTCAAACAGTTGTTCGTTTGTCTCAATTCCGGCGGCAGTTAAGTCCGGATGAGCATTTCGATAAAAAGCCGCATCAAACTGTTCTGAAAACTGCCGTCCCTCGCTTACCCCCACACCCTGCAAATGTTCAAATAATTGCCGGTTGGTGGTTAAACCTGCTGATTCTAAGTCGGGATTGTTCCGACGATAAACGTTGAGATCGACCCAGGGAGAAAATGCCCGGTCCTCATCGAGGCCAAAATTTAGCCAGTGTTCCCTGAGTTGAGTCTCATCTAAATTTTGTAAATCTGAGGAGTGAGTTCGATAAAATAGGGGGTCAAATAGGTTGACAACCATTGCTTACCTCTCTATGAATTCATTAAAGATTTTTTATGGGGAATCCGGGAGGAGCGATCGCGCCACTCCCCGGAAATGCGGAACTGTCAGACATCGCAAATCCAGGGTTGATTAACGGAAGGGTTCGCGACTAAATACAGTTTAACATAAGATCTGGGTGGATGCCCTGGGGGGCGATCGCCTATTCCGGGGGTACAGCAACGGTTAGAAACCTGGTTTCTTGTCCTAGTTTCTTTAATAATGATGTCGCATTGGAGAGGAGTTGGGTCTGAGTTTAATCGGCGAACTGTATTGCCTCTAAATGATGAAAATAAAATTCATCTAAAGACTGACTGAATTTCAACAAAATCCCGCGTACCAGACGATGTTCATTCTCAATCCACCAGGAAGCGTTATCTACCTCTGCAATCACAACATCCAAGTGTAAGCGCAAGAACGGTGACCAATCCCTGCACAACTCCGACCCCTGAAAATAACCGATCGCCTGGTCGCGAATTGGCCTGCCTCTTTTAATTTCATCTTTTTTCCCCATCAACGGTGGCAAGGGCACAGCTTCCGGGATGGAACTCTCCACGACTTCCAACAATTGCCGTTCTTTTGCCAGAATCACCTCGGATAATAAAACAGCATTGGTCTGTTCTATCTCGGTCCAAACAGGTTCTAGCTTCCGAATCGTGGTCTGGATATCTTTTAATTCCACATAAACTTCTTGAACAAATAAAGTCGCTGATTGATTAAACCCATGAAACGGGTCGATTTTAAAATTTTTCGTGGGTAACTGATTCACCTCCCCCTCAAACTGTTGCCAAAACCGTTGGAAAAGTACCGTGATTCCCGCCAGATTTTTATCTAAAATAAAGGCTTTACTTAGCTTGATCACCTCATTGATATTCACCATATCCACGGACATTTCTAAATAAGACCCGAGGGAATTCGTCGGGTCCCACTTAAATTTTTTAATCGGCAATCGGCTAATTTTTTGTTCTAGCAGTTCGATGCCGGGAAGGGCCGGATGGGGATGGGGTAAGTCAGACATGGTAAATCGAGAACGGCAGATTGAGACTGTTATTAAAATTTTAAGGCTATTAAGAGCAGGTTTTTTACGTTCAGGGGAGATTTGCCTGACATTTAAGATTACCTCCGGTCCCCTCCCCTTGCCAAGGGGAGGGTTAGGGTGGGGTCCTCTTGAGGCGCGATCGCGCCTCAAGATGAATGAGTGGGTGGAGAGTTCTCGTGAGGTGGCGATCGCCACCTCACGAAGAAAGAGGTTTCTCCAGCTTTTATACAGGTGCGATCGCCTCTAATACCAAATCCGATTGGTAAAAGTCGGTTTTCGCTTTTAGCCCGCGCAGGCGGGCTTCGTCCGTATAGCCCCAGGCTTGAGCCTGCGGGTTTTAACA
>JAABSJ010000133.1 GCA_011390515.1 Oscillatoria sp. | reverse complement strand
GGCCAGAGGAATAAATGTTTTATTACTGGGGGAGGCCAGAGGAATAAATGTTTTATTACTGGGGGAGGCCAGAGGAATAAATGTTTTATTACTGGGGGAAGCCAGAGGAATAAATGTTTATTTACTGGGGGAAGCCAGAGGAATAAATGTTTAGTTCCTGGGGGGCTTTAAAGAATTGTTTGTGCAAGAAGTCTAATGTAGAGGCGATTCGCGAATCGCCTCTACATACGCTATATGTAGGAGTGCGAGCATCTTGCTCGCTTTCATAATAATAGCGAGCAAGATGCTCGCACTCCTTTAAATATCAGTTTACAGGGGACGGTGGGGGGGTTTATCCAGCTAATGCTTGAAGTAAAGCATCACCCATTTGGCGACATCCCATCAATTTCATGCCTTCGGACATGATATCTCCCGTGCGATATCCGGCATCGAGGACTTGGAGAACTGCTTGCTCAATTTTGCTTGCCGCTTCCGGTTGATCTAACCCATAGCGCAACATCATCGCGGCACTTAAGACTTGGGCGATCGGGTTTGCTTTATCCTGTCCGGCGATATCTGGGGCCGAACCGTGGACGGGTTCAAATAAACCGGGACCCGATGAACCTAAACTGGCAGAAGGCAGCATTCCAATACTGCCCGTCAGCATGGCAGCAGCATCGGAGAGAATATCTCCAAACAGGTTGCCGGTGACAATGGTATCGAATTGTTTGGGCCACCGGACTAATTGCATGGCGGCGTTATCCACATACAGGTGAGAGAGTTCTACATCGCTGTATTCGGCGGCGAGTTGGGTGATGCGATCGCGCCAGAGTTGGGAGACATCCAGGACATTTGCCTTATCCACGGAACATAATTTACCCTGGCGTTTTCGGGCTGTTTCAAAGGCGACGCGGCCAATGCGATCGATTTCTGATTCCGTATAGGCCATTGTATTGACGCCCCGTTTTTCTCCGGTTTCTGTCTCGAAAATGCCTTTCGGTTGACCGAAATAAATGCCGCCCGTGAGTTCCCGGACGACCATGATATCCACGCCTTCGACGACTTCCCGCTTGAGACTGGAGGCATCCACCAGTTGGGGTAAAATGGTTGCAGGTCGTAAGTTGGCAAAGAGATTTAAGCCCGCACGGAGTCCCAGTAAGCCGGTTTCCGGTCGTTGGTGGCGGGGGAGGCTGTCCCATTTGTAGCCGCCGATCGCCGCGAGGAGGACGGCATCACTATCTTGGCATTGTTTGAGGGTTTCCGAGGGCAGGGGTTCTCCTGTGGCATCGATGGCGGATCCCCCGATCGCCGCTTCGGTGAAGGTAAAACTCAAGTCGAGTTGCTGTCCGACAAGGTTCAAGACATCTACCGCGATCGCCATAATTTCAGGGCCGATGCCGTCGCCGGGAAGAAGAGTTATGCGGTAGTTTTGGGTCATAGGATGTTCTCAACAAGTTCTTGCAAATGATTCATCATATCCAAAAACTGTCCCGTTTGAGACGGGATGGAGGACATCGGGATCGGGGGCGATCGCAGCGGATTCTCAGGTCAAATTTCTACCGGAGTCTTTTCATCCTAAACTAAAGGGAGCATCTCGGGTTTGATTGAGGTTGATTAGTGGATTTAAGATGACGATTTTCAGGTTTCGGCAAAAAGCATCGCAGTTAGTTCGTTTTTGGCAGAGGCAATTTAATTCTCATTCATTTTTTTCCCTGCAATCCCTTGTGCTAATTAAGGGGATTCTGTTGTCTTTGCTGTCCGTGGGAGTATTTTTGTATATTACCGATGGGGTCATCGACCTAGAGACTCGGGATTGGGATTTAAACATCATGCTTGCTATTCAGAAAACCCATAATCCTCTTCTCGACATCCTGATGAAAAGCTTTTCTAATCTAGCTGGACCTGTTGTCTTAGTGGGGATTTCTGTGGGATTAGCAATCAAGTTTTGGATCCGTAGACAGCGGACTGAATTGTTTGGATTGGTGGTGGCAGCTATAGGTGGGACTCTGCTCAATCTGTTGATTAAAGCGTTCTTTAATCGCGATCGACCCCAGATGTGGGCCCTAATCAACGATCACATGAATACCTCCAGCTATCCGAGTGGTCATGTGACCATTGGGCTGATAATTTATGGGTTTTGTGGTTATTTGTTAGCCCGGTATTTTCCCCGATGGCGGGGGTTGATTTATCTGGGAATTTTTTTAATGGTATTGGCGATCGGTTGGAGTCGAATGTATGTGGGATTGCATTGGCCCACGGATGTTTTAGCCGGATATGCCACGGGTTTTGCTTGGTTGAATGCCTCAATTCTCAGCTTTGAAATTGGCAAACACCGAGAGGAAATGCGGCGCAATAATTTTTAATATTTTTCGCCAGATTTGATTTGGCGCTAAAATTTAGGGTTCTATGGGAAGATAGAAACAGGGAAAATGATGGATTGAGGAACAATAGATGATGAGTTCACATAATTACACTACCCCCGTTAGCCAACTGTTGACTTATGGGGAGCTTTACGACTATGCCTTCAATAATAGTACCCCTTATCTCGAAAAGTTCGGATTGACAGCAGAACACATTCCCGAATTAATTCGCATGGTAGGGGATGATGAATTACATGATTCCGATGAGGAGAGTCTGGAAGTTTGGGCACCGATTCATGCTTGGCGATCGCTGGCGGAACTCCGGAATGAAGCCGCGATTCAACCCTTAATCTCGGTGATTCACAAATTACCCGATCACGATTTTTTCATAGATGAATTGCCTCATGTTTTGGCCCAAATTGGCCCAGCCGCAATTCCCGCTTTGAGAGATTATTTAGCCAATCCTGATTATAATGCATCGGCCCGATACTCTGCGGTCGATTCTCTGGAAGTGATGGCAACTCAGCATCCAGAAGTCCGGGACGAGTGTGTGAGCATTTTAACCGAAAGATTGGCCTATTCTGATCCAGAGTCTCAAATCTTAAACAGCTTTATTGTTTACAGTTTAGTCAAATTAAAAGCGTTAGAAGCAGTTCCGGCGATTGAGGCAGCATTTGCAGGCGATCGCATTAATAAACATTGGTGCGATGATTGGGATATGATCCAGGTGGAGTTAGGGTTAAAACAACCCAAGAAGAAGCTGAAAGACCCCGATGGGATTGTCGCCTTGTTTGAAAAAAAACACCAAAAACGTTCCAAACCCCAAGTTTCCTCTGGGTTTGGGTCCGCTAAAACTCAGCAGAAATCGGCAAATAAAAAGAAGAAAAAGCGCAAATAAACCACAACAATCCGCTATTCTCTTGCGGTCCAGAGGCTAAAATCCCGGGCTAACGGTAGCTATTGTTGACCTGATTTGCCTTCACAATCTCACCAGACTAGGCAAAAGACTGAGGCAAAGGTTAGGATAGACAGAATAGAGGCAGATAACTTAGGGTTGGCAATCCATCCATCCCTGAGTTTTCTGCCTACCTGTTGCTTTTCCAAATTTTGTCCTCAAAATAAGTTTATGAAACCCCTAGAACGAATTTCTGATTATCTCTGGGAAATTCCCACCTCCTACAAACCCGGAATGCGTGTTCCCGCCCGAATTTATGCCACGGAACAGTTAATTCAAGAGATGGATGAAGCAGTGGCGGACCAAATTAGCAATGTGGCAACCCTGCCAGGAATTACCCAAAGTGCTTTATGTATGCCCGATGGTCACTTTGGCTATGGATTTCCCATTGGCGGTGTTGCTGCAATGGATATTGCTGAAGGGGGGGTGATTTCTCCCGGAGGCATTGGCTTTGATATTAACTGTGGAATGCGCTTAGTCGTGACCAATTTGACCGAAAAAGAGGTCAAACCTCAGATTAAAAAATTAATCGATAAGCTGTACGAACGAGTTCCCGCAGGAGTAGGAAGTAAAGGCTTTGTAAAAGTCTCTCGCAATGAATTTCGTCAAGTGGTTCAAGAGGGGGCCAAGTGGTGTATTAACCAGGGTTATGGATGGGATGAGGATTTAGAACTCACGGAAGAAAATGGCTGTATTGCCGGGGCTTATGCGTCTAAAATTAGCGACAAAGCTATCGATCGCGGTTGCAATCAAATCGGAACCTTGGGGTCGGGTAACCACTATTTAGAAATTCAAGTCGCCCGTCCTGAAAATATTGTTAACAAAGAATTAGCCGAAGCCTTTGGGATTACGATTCCCAATCAAGTCGTGGTGATGTTCCACTGTGGCAGTCGCGGATTTGGGCATCAAGTCGCTACCGACTATCTGCAAGTCTTTCTCAAAGTCATGGAATCTAAATATGGGATTAACATTTTAGACCGAGAATTGGCTTGTGCGCCGTTTAATTCTCCCGAAGGACAAGATTATTTTGCAGCCATGAAATGTGGATTAAATATGTCTTTTGCTAACCGGCAAGTGATTTTGCACCGGATTCGCGAGGTGTTTTCTGATGTGTTTGGAAAGTCCGCTGAAGCATTAGGAATGCATCAAGTTTATGATGTGTCACACAATACAGCAAAATTAGAAGAACATATCGTCGATGGCAAAATGCGATCGCTACTGGTCCATCGCAAAGGGTCAACTCGCGCCTTTGGTCCAGGAATGGAAGGCATTCCCGACCGCTATAAACCTTATGGTCAGCCGGTGATTTTAGGCGGCAGTATGGAAACCGGATCCTATCTCTTAGCGGGGGTATCCACCGGGGCTCAAAGTTTCTTTAGTACCGCCCACGGTAGCGGACGAACCATGAGTCGAACCAAGGCGCGAAAACAGTGGAATGGGGAACAATTACAAAAAGATATGCAGAAGCAAGGGATTTACATTAGAACCACCTCCTGGCGGGGTTTAGCCGAGGAAGCAGGAGGCGCTTATAAGGATGTGGATGCGGTGGTCAAAGCCACGGAGTTAGCGGGATTAAGTAAGCGCGTAGTTCGCTTAGTTCCGATTGGCAATGTCAAGGGGTAATCACCATGAAAACACGCACGCCAATTACGGTGATTACGGGACCATTAGGCAGCGGAAAAACCACATTGCTGCGCTATATTTTGGAGACAGTTCCCCGCAAAATTGCCATTTTAATGAATGAATTTGGTGAAATTGCCATTGATAGCAAAGTCATTGAGGGGAAAAATATTCAGATTGCTGAATTAGGTGGCGGTTGCGTTTGCTGTTCCCTAGCGGGGGAATTTGAGGCGGCGATTGAGGAAATTCTCGAAACGATTCACCCGGAGTTAATTGTGGTAGAAACCACTGGGGTGGCGGAACCGGATGCTTTGGTGTTTGACATTCAAGAAACTTTACCTCAAGTGATTTTGGATGGAGTAATTACCACCATTGATGCCGATGGGTTAGTCAAATATCCTCAGATTGGTCATACCAGCCGCCTGCAAATTGAAGGGGCGGATTTTATCCTATTAAATAAGGTGGATTTGGTCAATGAGGAAGAATTAAAGGAAATTGAGAAGAAGCTAACGGAGATTAATAGTATCGCCCCGATTGTCAAAACTGAACGCTGTGAAGTAGACCCGGATTTGCTGTTTGGATTAAATCGCGATCGCATTCAAAAACCACCCCATCACGTTCATCAACCGGAATTTGATTCCTTTAGCTATACCTCAGACCACCTTTTCCATCGTTCCCGGTTTGAATCCTTTGCCGACACCCTAGAATCCGAGGTTTATCGCGCCAAAGGATTCATCCGGTTTCCTGAAGGGAATTATCTGTTTAATTTTGTTGCTGGACGCTGGGAATTAGAACCCTTTGAATCGGAAAAAACCGAGTTAGTCTTTATTGGCAAACAAGTACAGACTCTCCAATCTGAAATCATCCAGCGATTGCAATCCTGTGAGGAATAACTGATGCCTTATGAGTTTTTAGAAGATGTAGCAACAGCAGATATCGCATTTGTTGCCCAAGGAAAAGATTTAGAAGCGGTATTTCTTGCTGCCGGAGATGCTACGGTTAATGCGATGATTTTTGAGTTAGAAACCATTGCTTTGACTGAACAGCGTCAGTTTACCTTGGAAAACGATGAATTGGATATGTTGCTGTTTAATTATTTACAGGAATTCCTGTATTATAAAGACAGTGAACAGTTGTTGTTGCTGGGACAACAGGTGGCGATCGCCCAGAAGAATGGACTCTATCACCTAGAGGCGATCGCCCAAGGAGAAACCCTCGACCCGGACCGCCATGAACAGCGAGTTGATGTCAAAGCAGTCACCTTACATCAATTTAAACTTGAATCCACCCCAGAGGGATGGATAGCAATGGTTATCCTGGATATTTAACGGAGGGTTTGAGGCATTAAAGTCCTGGACTGCATTTAATTTCAGCCCAATAAAATTATCAGAGGTCCCTGGATATCGGGGGAAATTTCCTGATTTTACCGTCATCTTCTCGTAAAAAAGGAAAGTCAAAGACACAGACTAACCTAGCAGATAACCAGGGACAATCATGCCTCAAACTCAGTCGAACAAAACCTCGATAGAACGAGTCTTTTCTATGGGTTGGATGTCTCATCTTGAAGAAGATGAAACCTTTGATGCCACCGCATCGGTTACTCGGTCAGAACTGGCCCAAGTTTTGGGAAAAGCCTTTAAGTTAGACCAACGCAGTACAGCGAAAAATCCCGAGATTTCCGTTCAAGATATAACCGGCGATCGCCCGGATTATGCCGCCATTCAAATTGCCTTAAAAACTGGCACAATGACCGTGGATAGTCAAGGCCGATTCTTCCCCGATCGCCCCGTAAATCGCGCCGAAGGATTAGCAATTTTTGCCCAAGCTTATGGGATATTTCAGCTATCTGAGGATGCCGTCACCGAACTGTTAAATGAGTATCCCGATGCCCTGGATATCCCCAATTGGGCCAAGCAAGCAATGGCAACGGCGTTACAAGAAGGGTTTGTCAATACCGATCGCAATCAAGCAATTCGTCCCTTAGACCCGATGACGCGCAACGACCTCGCCTATGCCTTAATTCAATATTTGGAAAAACAACAAAATCCCGCCTTTGTCTCGGATGATTTCTAAACCATTCAAAAGCCCCCCTTTTTAAGGGGGGTTGGGGGGATCTCTCCGCTATTTTGCAAGAGGTCTATAATTCATCACGCTTAATCAATCCCAAGGGGTGTAGTAAAAACTGCACCCCTTTCCCATTGGGGCAATTGTTATGATAATATGTCGCCTTTTTCAAAAACCATGATAGTCTTGGATCCCCCCAACCCCCCTTATCAAGGGGGGCTAAAGTGTTCCATCTTGATCGCGGTTAATGATATAATAGCCCGGTCCTTTTAACTGTTTCCGTGGGCCATCACTGTATAGGAATAATCAGATAAGCGAGAAAAGTGGAACTGTAATGCACATCGATGAGGCGACTACAACCAATCAACAAGCTGAACACTATTATCAGGAGGGCAAGTGGACCGAGGCAGTGGCCCTTTGCCATCAACTGATTCAAATTCAGCCAAATTTTGCTCCAATTTATAAAACTTTGGGCAATAGTCTGCAAGCTCAAGGTAAACTAGAGGCAGCAATGCGGGCCTACCATCGTGCATTGGTTCTTAATCCTGAATTTGCCGAAGTTCATGCCAATCAGGGGACAATTTTTTATCAAATCGGGGAGTTAGACTCAGCGGTTCTCTGCTATCAAAAAGCCTTAACCCTTCAGCCGAATTGGGCTGGAATTTATTGGAATTTAGGCAAAGTTTTGAAGGAACAAGGACGAATCGAGGAGGGAACGAAGTATCAGAAAACCGCTTTAAACCTCAATCCGAGTCAGTTTCCCCCGGATCTGCACAATCAAGTGGGATTGGAGTTAAGTAAACGCGGAACCTTGGAGGAAACTACAGCATTTTATCAGCAGTTTACCGAGACTTACCCCGACTGTGGTCCTGCTTACTTAAATTTAGGGGTATTTCTGGAATCTCAGGGGAAGATAGAAGAGGCATTTGCCTGTTTTCAGAAAGCGATAACGCTACAACCAAATCTCGCTGCCGGTCATTTTAAATTGGGCTATTTGCTGCAACAAAAAAATGAAATTGAATCAGCTATTTCTTGTTTTCAAACTACGATAGAACTGCAACCAAATTGGATTGAAGCCTACAATAATTTAGGTTTAGTTTTAAGAAAGGTTGATCGGGAAGCAGAAGCAATTTCCTGTTTTAAAAAAGCTATTGAAATTAATCCCAATTTTGCCGAAGCCTACCGCAACATGGGAACCACCTTGCAACAACAAGGCAAGCTAGAAGCTGCTGCTGCTTGTTTGCGAGACTGTATTAAAATTCAGCCCAATTTTGCCCTCGCCCACGGCAATTTAGGCTACGTTCTGGAACAACAAGGCAAACTCGATGAAGCCAAAGCCTCTCTCCGTCATGCGATCGCCTTGGAACCGGATTTAGCAATGGCCTATGGCAATTTAGGCAATATTTTACACCGGGAAGGGGAACTAGAAGAGTCCATCTCCTGTTTCCAAAACGCCATAAAATATGATGCAACGTTTGGGAAGCTCTACTTCCGAGGACAACCCTGTTTGGAAACCATAGCCGATAACTTATTGGTGGATCTTCCCGTTACCCAGCCTAAAAAAGTTTGTCGATGGACTCGGGATTTCTCCACTCCATTTCAAGGCAACTTGAACAGTTCTAACATTACCATTGGAGACATCAGCCCCTCCACCTCCGTACATCTTTTGGCCGGGAAAACAATTGCTGACTCTGATGATTCCCATCCCCGCTATTTTTTAGAAACTTCTGGACAATCTCCCTCCAACTATTTAGCGATGGTTCCTCATGGAAGGGCTTGGGGTGATTTGTACACCAGTGCCATTTGGACCGAAGACAATCACTTATTAGCAGATATTTCTACCGGAAATGTTCCTTTTTTATTTGCACTCAATAAATTGCCCAAGATTCATTATTTTGATGAAACAGTAGCATTTTTATCTACCCTAGGAGGTGCTACTTATTATCATTGGTGGGTGGATGTTATTCCTCGTTTTGAACTTTTGAAACAGAGTGGTATTAATTTAGATAGCATTGATAAATTTGTTGTTAATGATTATAATCAAGGATTTCATAAAGAAGTCATCAAATTCTTTGGTATTCCCGAACATAAACTGATAACCAGTGTTGAATACCCTCACTTACAAGCCCGTCAGTTGATTGTTCCTTCCGCCACCAGTAGTACAGAAAAATGGTTAGGTTCTTTTATTGAAGGGCCGCCTCAATGGGTCTGTAAATTTTTGCAGCAGAAATTTCTCCCCCTTGCCGATTCTCAGCAGTCAGCCCCCATTGATAAACTTTATATTAGCCGGAGACGCACAAGAATTCGGCGTTTTGTGAATGAACATGAAGTCAGCGCCCTATTAGAATCCTATGGATTTAAAACCGTTATTTTAGAATCCCTCTCGGTTCAAGAGCAAATTACCTTATTAGCCGGTGCAAAAATGATTGTTGCTCCTCATGGTGCCGGATTAACGAATACAATTTTTTGTCAACCCGGGACTAAGTTGATTGAAATTTTTTCTCCAAGATATGTCCCCGATTGTTATTGGATTATTAGCAATCAAGTCGGGATAGACTATTATTATCTGCTTGGGGAAGAAGTAGAAAGCTACTATTTAAAACATCCAGACCCCTCTTATAAACCCGTCAACTGCCCGCCCCGGGCTGAAGATATTTATGTTAATATAGATTCCCTCTTTCAACTGATGAAGTTGGCGGGGTTTGTGTAGGGGAAGCAATTCGATTAAACTTGCAGTTCTAACCAGGGATTACTCTGATTTAATCAAAACAATGGATAAACCACTTGAGCCATTGATTCAGCAAGCGGAAGTAGAGTATCGACAAGGAGAATTAAACTCTGCCTTAATTTTATGCCATCAAGCGATTCAGATCCAGCCCGATTTTGCCCCGGGTTACAAACTCCTGGGGAATCTGTTACAAGCATCCGGGAAACTTGATGCGGCAATTCGCGCTTACCACTATGGAATAGATTTAGTTGAAAAAAGCTCCAATAGCCCTATTCAGTTAGCAGAATATTATGCAGATTTAGGAAATGCTTTAATACAAATTGGTGCTATAGAAAAAGCGATCGCCTGTTTAGAGAAACAAATTATTCTGCAACCCAACTCAGCCGAGGCTTATTGCACCTTGGGAATTTTATTACATGAGGTGGAAGACCGAAAACGGGCATTTGATTGTTTTACCACAGCAATTCAGCTTAAACCCAATTTAGCTGAGGCTTATGGAAATTTAGCTAACCTCTTGGCCGAACTCAACCAAATCAGTGAGGCGGTTAACTGTTTAAAAAAAGCAATTACGTTAAAGCCTGGTTTAGCAGAACTGTATGGAAATTTAGGAGATTTATTATTGGAGCAAGGTAAATTTAATGAATCGATTTTTTATTTAAGAAAGGCCATTGAAATTAAACCTGATTATGCGAATGCTTACCATAAGCTAGGACAGGTTTTTCCACAAACCAATCAACTGGAAGAAGCCGTCGCTTGTTTGCAAAAAGCAAGTGAACTGCAACCCGATTTTGCCGCTGCCTACGGAAACTTAGGGATGTGCTTGCAACTCCAGGGAAAATTATGCGAAGCGATCGCAGCTTTTCACAAAGCCTTTCAACTCCAACCCGACTTATCTTTACTATTTTTTAAAGGACAAACGCATTTAGAAGCCTCTCTTGAGCAGTTAGTAGCGGTTCCCAATTATCCTCCTAAAACTGTCTGCTTATCACTGGCAAATCTTGCTGTTGATTTTGATACAAATAAACGAGCTTTCACCTATATTAAAATTAACTCCGGTCAATCGGTGTATCTCCAAGCACCCAAAAATTCTTCAGGTAACTTCCCTCAAGTCCCTACTAATCTCCAAGAAAGGTGGGGAGAGTTTCCAGAAAGGTATCTGGCAATCCTGCCCAACGGACGGGCTTGGGGAGATTTAATTACTACAGCTATTTTGACTGAAAGAAATCAACTCATTGCCGAACTCTCTACAGGGAATGTTGCTTGTTTTACGGAAGTCAATAAGCTCCCTAAAATTAAAAAAATTGATGGAAATATAGCATTTTTATCTACCATAGGCGGGGGGACTTATTACCATTGGATGATGGACATTTTGCCCCGATTTAAGTTACTTCAATATCAGGGCATCGACTGGGATGATATTGATAAATTCGTCATCAATAATTACGCCCACGCTTTTCAAAGAGAAACCTTGAATTTTTTGGGGATACCTGAAGAAAAAATCATCACCAGCGTAGAATATCCCCATATTCAAGCTTCTCGATTAATCGTCCCATCGGTTCCTACTAGCATACCGAAATGGTTTGGCAATTATATTCAGGGAGTACCTCCCTGGGTTTGTGAATTTCTGCGTCAAGAAT
Source organism: Oscillatoria sp. (assembly GCA_011390515.1). GTDB lineage: Bacteria > Cyanobacteriota > Cyanobacteriia > Cyanobacteriales > Laspinemataceae > Laspinema. The sequence goes on along the minus strand of JAABSJ010000133.1, from coordinate 4,170 downwards.
TGATGCCTCTAGCGGGGCCCAACCCATTGAAGGGATATGAACGGATATATATTAGCCGTCAACGCTCACAGTTTCGGCGATTTGTAAATGAAGAGGAAATATTAGAATGTTTGGGTAAATTTGGATTTAAAATGGTGATATTAGAATCTTTCTCTGTATCTGAGCAGATCGCAATTATGGCATCCGCAAAAGCGATAGTGGCCCCTCATGGTGCCGGACTCAGTAATGCCGTATTTTGTCAACCCGGGACGAAACTGATTGAAATCTTTGCGCCCCGCTATGTCGAAAATTGTTATTGGATTTTAAGCAATCACATCAAGTTAGACTATTATTATTTAATTGGAGAAAGCCTAGAAAAATACTACGGCAAGAGACCCAAGCTTCGTCCCGTCAAGCGAATTTACAAGGATGCAAGAACCGACGATATTTATGTCAATATTGGGACTCTCGTAGAATTAATAAATTTTGCAGAAATTGCTCATTAAATCTAATTTTTTCAAACTGTTATTAATTATGAATCAGCCTAACCTCATCCAAGAAGAGGATAAGCCCATTGAACCCTTAATTCAGCAAGCCGAGGCATATTACCGTCAGGGAAAATTGGATTCGGCCCTGACGATTTGCCATCAATTGATTCAGAGTCAGCCAGATTTTGCCCCCAGTTACAAACTCCTGGGAAATGTATTGCAATCATCGGGGAAACTTGAGGCTGCAATTCGCGCTTATCAGAGGGCGATCGCCCTCTGTCCTGAGTTTGCAGAAGCCCACGGAAACCTCGGGACTATCTACTACCAGCAAGGAGATTTTACACAGGCGATCGCCGCCTATCAAACCGCCCTAGAGTTCAACCCCAATTTAGCGGGACTCTACTGGAATTTAGGGAAAGTTTTTAAAGAAACGGGAGACATTACTCAAGGCATTTTTCATCAAAAACAAGCCATTAATATCAACCCCAAATTAGTCGGCGCTTCCGGTTATTTTACCTTGGGTACAGACTTGCTGAATCAAGGGGAGTTAGAAGAAGCCCGGTCCCTGTTTCAAAAAACTTTAGAACTTGAACCCACCTCAGCGGAATCTCATGTTCATTTAGGCATCATTCACCGCCAACAAGGGTGGAGGGAAGAAGCCATTACTAGCTATAAAACGGCGATATCCCTTCAACCAGATTTAGTAGAAGCGCATTGGAATTTATATGAATTATTTAGCAGTTCGGACAATTTTGCTGGTGCGCGGAAAGCTGCCGATTGCTATATAGAACACTGTCAAGGGGAAGGGCAATCAATGGCAGCGATCGCCTGGATTAGTGCCTATCTCAAAGCAGGCAGCGCTCAAAATGCCTACCACCATTTTTTAACCTTAGAATCTCAAGTCCTCAAGAATTTAGATACACTCTGCGATCGGGATATCCAACGCCTATATTACAACAGCTTTTATATCCTCACCAATATCCGCGATGATCTTCGCAAAAATTCTCACTTTTATCGCCAAATTTCTGAACGCCTTATTCCCACCTTACCGCGCTTCCAGACTCCCCCCACCTCCCGTAATATCGCCCCCCGTCTTGCTTCAACTCCGTTAAAAATTGGCATCATTTCCCCCCATTACAAGCGACATTCCGTGGGGTGGTGCAGTGCGGATATCCTGCGCGAGTTATCTCAACTCACGCCGGATCTGTATCTGTATGTCACAGGTCCTCTCCAACCGGACGATCGCACCACTATTTTTGAAAACTTAGCGACTAAATTCTATCATCCCCCTGGAGGAGTCAACCGGCAAACTATTTTTGAAGAAATCCAGAATGACAACTTAGATATTTTAATTGATTTAGACTCCCTAACTATTGATACAAATATTGAAATTTTAGCCTCTCGTCCAGCCCCAATTTGTATCTCTTGGTTAGGCTTTGATGCGCCGTTTATTTCCTCAAAGAACTACGTGCTTGGGGATTGGCAGACTTACCCCCAGGGAACCGAATCTTACTATCAAGAACAAATAGTTCGGATGCCGGATTCCTTTGTAGCGAGTTCGGGATTTGAGCGCCTGGAAGCTGACTGCGATACCTTGAGACATTCTTTGGGAATTAATTCCAATCAAGTGGTTTATCTCTGTGTTGCCCCAGGACGTAAATTTAATGGGGATTTAGTCCGGGCTCAAGTTGCCATTCTCAAGCAAGTTCCTGATAGTGTTTTACTCTACAAAGGAAAAGGCGATCGCGCGGTCATTTCTGCCACTTATCAACAAGAATGCCAGCTACAAGATGTTGGCTTTTCTCGCATTCAATTTTTACCCCGAACTCGCACAGAGGAAGAACATCGAACCCTCTATTTATTAGCTGATGTTTTACTAGATTCCTATCCCTATAATGGCGGAACTCATACCTTAGAAGCATTATGGTTTAACCTCCCCCTAGTCACTCGCAGTGGGGAACAATTTCTCTCGCGAATGGGCTATTCTTTCTTGCAAACTTTGGGAATTCAAGCGGGGGTGGCATGGAGTTGGGAGGAGTATGTGGAGTGGGGAGTTCGATTCGGATGCGATAAAGGCTTCCATCAGCAAATTCAACAGCAGTTAATTCAATCCAAAACCTCGGAAAATCTCGCCCCCTTATGGAATCCTAAAAAGTTTGCTGAGGATATGTATTGTCTGTTTAAACAGTTGCGTCAGTCGGAGAATTAGAAAATCGGTGTTGATGCGAGTTTTTATTCACTATACCCTTTGTTGTCCTAAATTTCTACGATTCCGGCTTATTAATCGTAAGAATTGTCACGGGATTTAAGGGAGAAAATCGGGTGAGATGAGCAATCGGAACGGAACGGGATAAATTCGCCTGCAAGATGCGATAATCCCACTGGCGTTCATTTACCCAATTTAATGCTTCATTCAAATGTTCTAGGGTGGCTAAGGCGATCGCCATTGTTCCTCCTTTGGCTAATTGTCCCCCACAAAACCCCAAAATCGTCCGCAATTGTCCCCCGGTTCCCCCAATAAAAATCCGATGGGGAACCGGAAGTCGGTCTAAAATATCCGGGGCGCTACCATGAATTGAAATCACATTTCGCACCTGAAGGCGTTGACAATTTTGCTCAATTAAAGAAATCCCAGCGCCGGTTTTTTCAATGGCATAAATTTGAGATTTGGGAAATAATCGCCCAATTTCAATGGAAACTGAACCCGTTCCCGCCCCAATATCCCAGACAATTTGACCCGATTGCAGTCCCAACTCCCCGAGGATGAGAATTCTAATTTCTCGCTTCGTCATCAAACCGGGCCGATCGCTAAAAGTTAAAAAGGTACTATCGGGCAATCCAAAGGTGGGTAAATTCTGAATATCTAATCTTTCATTATTACCCAACTGCCGCACCAAAACTACCACATTTAACGAAGAAAAGGTTTGGGATTCTAAGGCTAGAATATCATCAGATTGCTGAACTGTAAAAGTCTGGATACGCTCATCGGAACCCCCGAGATTTTCACAAACCCAAAAGTCATAACGACTGGGTAAATCCAATGACAGCAGCAGACGCGCAATTGTACTGGGACTATTTTTGCCATCGGTGAGGATGGCAACTTTTGATGCACCTTCCCGCAATACGGTTAAGACTTCATCTAAGGTGCGTCCATGTGCACTGACAATTCGGGCATCTTGCCAGGGGACTTTAATGCGACTAAATGCTAATTGAATGCAGCTTAAATGGGGATGAAAATCAAGCTGGTCCGCAGGCAGTTCCGCTAATAGTAACCGTCCTAATCCAAAAAATAATGGGTCACCACTGGTGAGAACCACCAGATTTCGGTCTGCGGGACTGTCTACTGAACCGGAATTCCAGCGAATTAACTGACGGCAGAGGGTTTTAAACGTTAGACCAATGTCTTCGATAACCAGGCGTTCGGCTGGATGTAGGGGAAAATAACTCAAGTGGCGATCGCTTCCCACGAGAAGATTCGCCGATTCGATAATTTGGCGCACGGGTTCCGTGAGTCCCGCTACCCCATCCAACCCAATTCCTATTACATGAATCATCGGTTTATTTTCGTTGCGATCGCCACTGATTTTATACCATTAAACTTCAAAACATTGCTGTTTTTTTTAATACCAAATCCGATTGGTAAAAGTCGGTTTTCGCTTTTAGCCCGCGCAGGCGGGCTTCGTCCGTATAGCCCCAGGCTTGA
>JAABSJ010000132.1 GCA_011390515.1 Oscillatoria sp. | reverse complement strand
CGCCATGACACGAGAGCAACGACTGAAGTCGTTACTACAAACTAAGAAAGAGAACGACTTCAGTCGTTACTACAAACTAAGAAAGAGAACGACTTCAGTCGTTACTACAAACTAAGAAAGAGAACGACTGAAGTCGTTACTACAAACTAAGAAAGAGAACGACTGAAGTCGTTACTACGAACATAAGAGAACGACTGAAGTCGTTACTACGAACATAAGAGAACGACTGAAGTCGTTACTACGAACATGGGATGTTACTTGGGAAGTTTTTAGTTTTCATTCTTGTCCTGAATGGGATGTTATTTTAAGCCGAGAACCTTGATTTTCTCCTTTTTGCTTTGGAGGGCTTTTAACTTGCGACGGTGACGAGATTTGCCGTTAATGAGGTTTTTCAGGAAACTTTGGAATCCATCAACGTAGGTAAATAATACGGGGACGACGATTAAGGTTAAGAGGGTGGAGGTGGAAAATCCGCCAATGACGGCGATCGCCATTGGCGAACGGACTTCGCCTCCTGCGCCAATTTCCAGGGCGATCGGCATCATGCCAGCGATGGTGGAAAGGGCTGTCATGAAAATTGGTCGTAATCGAGACACACCCGCTTCGATAATCGCTGGAACTTGTCGCATTCCATTTTGTTGATTGGCGAGGGTGCAATCGACTAAGAGGATGGCATTTTTGGTAACTAATCCCATCAGCATGACAATTCCAATTAGGGCAAATAGTCCTAATTCTTTTTGGGTGACCATCAGTCCGAGAAGTGCGCCCCCAATAGAGAGAGGGAGGGCTGCCATAATTGTGACGGGATGCAAGAAATTGTTATACAACAGGACTAAGATTGCAAAAATTGAGAGGGCAGCCAGTCCTAATGCCCCGATGAAGCGCCCGAAAATTTCTTGCATAATTTTGGCATCTCCCGAGGATTGTTGTTCAACCCCGGGAGGGAGTGTCATCCCTGGTAGCGCTTCCACCTGTGCGAAGGCATCACCCAGGGAAACCCCTTGTAAATTGGCTTCAATGGAGACTTGACGGGCGCGATCGAAGCGATCGATTTGGGCGGGACCACTACCGAGGATGATGTCGGCAACCGCAGATAAGGGGACTAAGCGTCCGGATTGACTGGGAATTTCCAGATTACCGATCGCCTTGAGGTCATTACGATAGCTTTCCGATAACCAGACTCGGATGGGAATTTGGCGATCGCTGAGGTCAAATTTCGCCAAATTTGCCTCATTATCCCCTAGAGTTGCCAGGGATGCCGTCCGGGCGATCGCCTGAACGGATACCCCCAAATCCGCTGCCCGTTTGGGGTCCGGTTTAATCAAAATCTCCGGTTTCACCACCGATGCACTGGATGACACCTCTACCAATCCTGGCAGTTCGCGCATCTGCCGTTCTAAAGTATCCGCAGCCTCTTGCAAAGCCGCCGGATTCTCACTTTTTAGCACAATTGATAAATCTTTGCTACTTCCCCCCGCCCCAGCCGACTGGAAACTAATCCGGGCACCGGGAATCTTGGTAAACTCTTCTCGCATTTGTTTCTCAAACATTTGTTGAGAAACCTCACGTTCCTCCTTGGGCAATAAATTAATATACAATGTTGCATTGTTCAAATCTCGGGATGCACCACCACTACCCACGGTTGCCAACACACTTTCCACCGCCGGATGTTGTTGTAACAGGGCGATTGTGCGTTGGGCGGTGCGATCGGTCTCCCGCAGAGTAGAACCCGGAGGCAGTTCTACATTTACCGTACTCAACCCCGTATCCCCACTATTAAACAAACCCGTAGGAATATACGGTACTAACTGCAAACTGCCCATAAAGAAAGCAAACGCAATGATCAACGTAATCAACCGATGCTTGAGCGCCCAAGTGAGGGCCGTGCGATAGGGCGTAATTTTTCGCCGGGGAGAGTTGGGCATTTCCTCCGCTGCCGTTCCCATCGAGTTCTTCTTACTTCTCCGTTTTTGCCCCGAAGAGTGCTTGTCTTTGAGCAAATAGGCGCTTAACATCGGGGTCATTGTCGTTGCCACCAAGGTGGAAAACATCGTGGAAACCGCAACCGTCACCCCAAAGGGTTGGAAAAACTGACCGGGAATTCCTCCCATAAATGCCACGGGCAAAAACACTGCCACAATGGTTGCAGTGGTTGCTAACACCGCCAACCCAATTTCTTGAGCGGCATCCATTGCAGCTTGATAGGGTCTTTTCCCCATTTTTAAATGTTGGTCGATATTTTCAATCATACAGATTGCATCATCGACTAAATTTCCCACTGCCAAAGATAGAGCCAGCAACGTCATCCCATTCAGGGTATAATCCAGCAGTTCCATGACCATAAATGTGGGAATAATTGACAGGGGTAACGCCACCCCCGTAATCAACGTCGCCCGCCAATCCCGCAAGAATAAACCCACCACAGCAACTGTTAGTAAACAACCCATCACCAAGGCATCAATTGAGGCTTGATAGGAGTCCCGAATCTCATTGGCGCGGGTAAAGATTAGTTCAAACTCGATATCATCCGGTAGAGTTTGTTGCAGTTCCTGGATGCTTTCGCGAACCCCTTCCTCAACGGTAACCAGGGTACTGCCGGTACTCCGTAACACCGAGAAGGCAACCACGGGGGTGGCAATTTCCCCTGGGTTGGTGGCTTGGGGTTGGGAACTGGCACTGCCTTCGATGGACCAAAATCGGGCGCTTTGTTGGGGTTCGGCGAATCCATCAATGACGTTAGCGACACTTTCCAGGGGAACTGCTTCCCCGGAAGGGAGGACAATCCGGTTTTGTCGCAACGCTTCGACGGTTTGAGCTGAACCGAGGGTGCGAATGGTGTTTTCACTGCCACCGACTTGGGAACGACCCCCAGGGAGGTTGATATTTAAGCTGCGAATTTGGTCGTTGATTTGGGTGGCAGTAATCCCGAGAGCTTTGATGCGAACGGGGTCGAGTTCGATGAGGATTTCGCGGTCCACGCCCCCAATTCGGTTGATTTGAGCCACGCCTGGAACGGCGAGGATAGCACGCGCAATGGGGCGATCGACTAAATCGCTTAATTCTTCGACATTGCGGCGATCGGACCGCAGGGCGTAGGTGAGAATGGGTCCCCCGGCAAAGTCGAGGCGGCTCACGATGGGGTCGTTAATATCTGCGGGTAAGTCTTGGCGAATTTGGGAGATGGCATTTCTAACATCGTTGGTGGCGCGATCGCTATCGGTTCCTAAGATAAAGCTAATAGTAGTCGTGGAGATTCCATCGGTGACGGTGGAGTTCAGTTCATCAATATTCCCTAACCCGGCAACGGCATCTTCAACTTTTCGGGTCACCTGGGTTTCGAGTTCTGTCGGTCCGGCCCCAGTTTGGGTGACGGTAATACTCACGATGGGAATATCAATGTTGGGATTTTCATCAATACCCAACTGACCAAAGCTCATCCAACCCACCACGGTCAAAATTAGAAACATGACTAAGGTGGGAACGGGGCTTTTGATAGACCAAGTGGAGATATGAAAAGACATGAGCGGATCTAGGGTGTAGTTTTGAGGATTTGGGAAATGGGGGAGATGGGGGAGATTGCTCATGTTCAACGTCCCGACTTCAGTCGTTATCCGCATTAATTGGCGATCGCCAATTAATGCCCCTTTGGAAGCTTAACCTCCAGTTCCGAAACAGGCGCTTAAGCCGATTAGGGTGAGTGTCATGGCGGACGCCATGACACGAGAGCAACGACTGAAGTCGTTACTACAAACTAAGAAAGAGAACGACTGAAGTCGTTACTACAAACTAAGAAAGAGAACGACTGAAGTCGTTACTACAAACTAAGAAAGAGAACGACTGAAGTCGTTACTACAAACATGAGCAATCCTCCCCATCCCCTGATCTAAAGCTCAACCTGGGGATTTGGATTGAAGTCCTCGGCAATGCGAATCCGATCGCCATCTTTGAGATAGGCAGCGCCCTCGACTACCACGCGATCGCCTAGGGACAAACCGCTGGTGATTTCCACTCGGGTGCTACTCAGGTCCGTGGGGGACCCGGAGGCTACCTCACCCATTTCTACCGGCTGTGCCTGGACGATATCTTCCCCAACCAATCGATAGACGATCGCCTTCCCATCGGCTTGGGGTAACACCGCTTTCCCGGGAATCGTAATCCCTTGAGTGGCACTGGTGGTAATTCCAGCCCGTAAAAACATCCCAGGTCTTAAAATTGAATCCGAGGGCAAACTGACTTTCACCGTTGCCTGACGGCTTTGTTCGTCTACCAAGGGGGCAATTTCTCGCACCGTCCCGGCTACATTAATCCGGCTATCGGCATCCGAGGTCACCTCAACAGGTGCGCCAATTTTAATCTGGGATAATTGAGTTTCCGGAATTTTAACCTGGAGTTCGAGTTGGCCGTTGGCAATAATCGAAAACAGTTGCTTCGTATTACTGGTCACATCCCCAACTCGGGCAACTCTTTCGGCGATTATTCCTGCTTTCGGGGCGCGGACCACGGTGCGTTCTTGTTGGGTTTCTACCTGTTGCGCCCGGGCGATCGTACTGCGGAGGCTGGCGGCAGAACTGTTAGCATTGGCGCGGGCGCTGTCGAGTTGCGATCGCGCGATTCGGACATTGGCAATGGCGCTTTCCAGTCGGGCTTGAGCGCTGTTGACGTTGGATTCAGCACTGTCCACCCGAGCGTTGGCAATCTCAATGTTGGATTCAGCGCTGACCACTCGGGACTTCATACTGTCAATATTGGCCTGACTGCTGTCAATCCGGGCTTCGGCACTTTTAATATTGGCCTGGGCGACGCGCACCCGTTCTCGGGCGTTTTCAGCGGCAGTCCTGCGGGTTTCTAGTTCTTGGGTGGAAACGGCCCCGGCTTCGGCTAATTGTTGATAGCGATCGCGTTCTCGTTCGGCTTGGGCGAGTTCGGCTTGGGCTTGGGCGAGACTGGCGCGGGTTTGTTCGAGTCCTGCTTCGGCTTCCGCTTTGGCGGCTTCGGCTTGGGAGACCCCTGATTTGGCTTCGGAGAGGGCGGCTATAACCTGTCCTATCCCGGCTTCTACTTCGGCTTGGGCTGCTTTGGCGGTGGCAACAGCGGCTTCGGCTTCGGATTGGGTGGCGAGGGCTTGGGATACGGCAGCTTCGGCGATGGCGATCGCCGCTTGTCGGTCTGCTACAGTGGATCGGGCTGAGTCGATTTGAGCCTCAGCTTCGGTGATTTGCGATCGCTCTACGGCATCATCGAGGATAGCCAAAACCTGCCCCGCTTCCACCACATCTCCCTCATCCACTAAGACTTGCTGAATTTGCAAGCCGGAGGCTTGAGGCAGTACGGGCAGAAGGTCGAAGGCTTGCACCGTCCCGGTGGCATTTAGGGACCTTTCTACTCGGTCGCTTTCTGCGATCGCCACGGTGACGGTTTGATTAGCCACGGGTTCGGCATTCGGCGCTTCTGCCGCCACTCCCGAAGAGTTCGCTGCCGTTTCTTCTTGGGGTCGATTCAAGAACTGCATTCCCACGACGGCGATCGCCATCCCAATCCCTACCCCCACTATCAGTTTTTTCCAGTCGCTCGTTCTTGGGGGGACTCCCCGGCGATCGGTGTCCAGGGTGGACTCCTCTGAATCCTCGACCACCTCCAATTCAACCCCAGGCTCCTGTGGCAGCCTCCCTGAGTCTTGAATGTCTGGGTTTTCCATGATGTCCTCAGTCTCCGCTTGTGAGAAAGCCCCTTTCCTCATTTTCCCCCCAAGTCTTTAGTAGTGTAATAATTTTAAGCGTTTGCAAAGAAACATTGCAATTTGTTTCGTTTCTTAAATTTTAATAGAATTTGTTCGGTTTAGGAACGTCATTTTCACGACAACTCTCTATAATTTACAACCCAATTTATTGCAGATTATCTATCAGCAATTGTTAAGTAGAAATCTTGCAAAATTCTTTAAAGCCCCCCTTCTTAAGGGGGGTTGGGGGGATCAATCCTTTTTTTTGCAAGAGGTCTAGTCAGTAAAACCGGGCAGAATTGATTCTCAATTCCGTCTTTAACCCCTGAAAGGATGTTAGAGATTGAAAGCCCCGGGCCAGATGATCATCCGTTGGACCTTTAATCATAGAGCTATGGGAACCGGGGGGAAAAACCCTGCGCAGAAAGGGGTTGAGAGAAGCGTCATCTCAACCCGAGTGGATCCAAATCCTGCGGGCCATAGATCCGGGGGAGTCAGATGCCTGGAACTCAACACTCAGGGAAAACCCGGGTAACATTTGATGACAAGATAGAGAAAGATGGGATAAATAAAAAGAAGAACCATCTATATAACTCCTGCAAACCCGGGAAAATAGAACTCTGCAAAGCGCGAGTACCAACTATGCTCAATACCACTGAAATCCTGATTGACAACTTTGTGCAAAAGCTCAGGGAAGGCTACCACCGAACCTACGGAGGATATAAACCGGACTACGAGGATATCATTGCCTGGGCGGGGAGCATGGCCCTAGAAAATATTGCCAACAGTGACGCCCTGTACCACAATGTCGAACATACCATTTTAGTGACCTTGGTGGGGCAGGAGATCATGCGAGGGAAGCATATCCGAGAAGGGGGTATCTCTTGTGAAGGTTGGCTTCATTTCATTATCTCCCTGGTCTGTCATGATATTGGCTATGTCAAGGGCGTATGCCGACAGGACAACAATGGATGGTATGCCACGGGACAAGGTGGGGAAATGATTCAGCTTCCACCGGGGTCGAGCGATGCGGGACTGACGCCGTATCACGTCGATCGCGCCAAACTGTTTATTGACGAACGGTTTGGGGGTCATAAATTGATTGATGCCGAAGAGATCAAGTACAATATCGAACTCACCCGGTTTCCAGTCCCGAAAGCCGAGGATCATCAAGATACGATTAACTATCCCGGGATGGTTCGGGCGGCAGATTTAATCGGACAACTGAGCGATCCGCGCTATTTGAAGAAAATTGGGGCTTTGTTCTATGAATTTGAAGAAACCGGCACCAATGCGGTGCTTGGCTATAAGCATCCTGGAGATTTACGGAAGAACTATCCCAAGTTTTATTGGAATGGGGTTTTCCCCTACGTCAAAGAAGCCTTAGAGTATCTGACGCTCACTCAGCAAGGAAAACAGGTGGTTGCCAATCTTTACTCTAATGTGTTTGTCGTCGAACATGAGAGCGCCCACGAGCAGCCAGGGTAATCGGTAAAATCAGTAGCACAGAACCCCTCGCAACCCGGGGCATTTATTTAATATCACACCCTTTCAGGTAGGGTTGATTCGCGAATCAACCCTACAGCAGACGAAGTTTATGCGTAAGTCTTGGAGGGGTTGAGCCCACAGCAGGGGCGATGGCATCCTGGTTTTTGAGGTGAATTCTCCCAAGGGTTTTGCCTCACCCGATTAAAATAATCAGGCAAGACGTCTAGTGAAAGCCCCTATCGATTCATGAAACAAGTCTTTTCACCCTTCCAAAAGTTTTTACTGACTTGGCTGCTCATGTTAGCGGTGGGTTGGGCTACCCTGAGTGCACTGAGTTATGTCGGGGAAGCGATCGGGATTCTGATTACTGCCGGGTTGATTGCCTTTTTGCTCAACTATGCAGTCAGTCGATTGCAAAAATTTCTCCCCCGTGGGATCGCGGCGGTTGTGGTCTATTTGCTGGCGGGTTTACTCGTGCTGGTGGTGGGATTGACGGTGGTGCCGCCGGTGTTTAATCAGGGTCGGCAATTAATTGACAACTTTCCTAACTTAGTCAAATCCGCACAGGACCAACTCGCTGGATTTCAAACTTGGAGTGAGCAACGCAATTTACCCTTTGATGTGGGGTTGGTGGAACAACAGATCGGGGAACGGATGCAGGGACAGGTGCAGGCGATCGCCTCCCGAGGGTTTGGATTGGTCCTGGGCACCGTCAGTTGGTTCTTAGATGGCGTCCTGATTCTGGTCATCTCGTTCTATATGCTCGTGGATGGGGACCGTTTGTGGCGGACCCTTACCTGGATTTTCGCCCCGAATATTCGGGACCAACTCACCACCTCCTTGCGGGGAAATCTCCAAAAATTTGTCTCCGGACAATTGCTGCTGGGGTTATTTATGGCAGTTACTCTGACTCCGGCATTTTGGGCCTTAAGAGTGCCGTTTTTCCTGTTATTTGCGGTGTTTATCGGCATCATGGAAATTATTCCCTTTGTGGGGGCGACCCTGGGGATTGGTGCGGTATTCCTGATTGTGGCGTTTATTGATTGGTGGTTGGCCCTGCAAGTTTTAGCCGTGGCGATCGCCTTGCAACAGGTCAAGGATAATATTATGGCACCTCGGATTATGGGCAGTCTCACCGGATTATCCCCGGTAATTATTTTCGCCTCCCTGCTGTTAGGCGCGAAAGTTGGGGGATTTTTAGGGATAATCTTGGCGATTCCCCTGACTGGGGTGATTAAAAGTATTGTGGAAATTGCGATCGACCCCACCCTACCCCCGCAAACGGGGAGTTTCTTCAACACTATCCTCAGTCAGAAACCCCCGCAAGGGTTACCGGCAGAAACTGGGATTTCTGGGGGCGATCGCCTCCTATGATTCACCCCCTCTGTAACTCCCGTTAGGGAACTCCAAAACATAAAATCCCCAAAAAACCCACACCCTCAAGGGTGGGGCTACACGGACAAAGCCCGCCTGCGCGGGCTCATACAGTCTTGTTATACCAAATCCGGTTGGTAAAAGTCGGTTTTCGCTTTTAGCCCGCGCAGGCGGGCTTCGTCCGTATACGCCCCACCCTTCAGGGTGCGGGTTTTTATAGACCTTTGACAACCGAATTCCGTATTAGATGCTTAACCTTATGATGCAAGATGATTTATTTGTTGGAACACCCTTACCGCTGCACACTCCGAGGGTCAAGAGCATCGCGCAACCCATCCCCCAGGAGATTAAACGCCAGTACGGTCAAAATAATTAACAGGGCCGGGGGCCAAACTAACCAAGGTTGTAACACCAAAATTGAGGCATTGGTAGACAGGGAAAGCATATTCCCCCAGGAAGGATCCGGCTGCTGAATTCCTAACCCAATCAGACTCAACACCGATTCAGCAACAATAAACCCGGGAATAGACAGAGTTGCCGCAATAATCGTATAGGTAGCCGTCTGGGGGATGACGTGCCGGACAATAATATAGAACGGTTTGGCTCCCATTGCTTTGGCAGACTGGACAAATTCGCGCTCTTTAATCGACAAAACTTGACCTCGAATCACCCGCGCCAGTCCGGACCAACTCACGAAGGAGGTAATCACCACAATTAAGATAAACCGTTGGGCGCTGCTGATGCCTGCCGGTAAAATTAGGGTGAGAGTGACCAACAAATAAATGCTGGGAATGGTCATCAACACTTCGACGAGGCGCATTAAGATGCTATCCAATGTGCCGCCAAAATACCCCGAAATTCCCCCGACAATCAGCCCCAAGGGAAAGGAAATTGAAATCCCCACTAACCCAATAAATAAGCTGATTCTTGCCCCCATGACTAGGCGGCTGAATTGATCCCGCGCTTGATCGTCGGTTCCGATCAGGTTTAAGGGTGCAGGTCCCGTGGTGCCAAACAGATGAATGTCTCCGGGAATGAATCCAAAAAGTTTATAGGCGGGTCCTTTGACAAACAGTCCGAGGCGGGAAGGTTGCTCAAAATCGACCAGCAATTCGCGATCGCCGGTTTCCATATCGATCGCCCCTTGGGTGGTGGGATAAACATGGGGACCGATAAAGTTGCCGGTGGTTTGATTCCGCCAGTAAATCTGCGTCGGTGGCAACAGCGCCCCATTCGGCTGGGAAACGTAAGCATCATAAGGGGCGACAAATTCGGCTGCGATCGCCGCGAAGTAAAATACCAATAACAAAATAGCTCCTAACCGAGCCAAGGGATTCTTTTTTAACTTTTTCCACCAGTTCATAGTATTTCTGAGGTTATTCCGGTTTAAAGCATCGAAAATAATCGATACAAGGGCGCATCAGCACAGGCGATCGTCTCACCCCCTCTGGCAGCAAGCCGTGGTGAAATCAATCTGTTGAACAGATCAATCCTCCACTGTCCATAAAATTAGCAGAAAAATGACAAACAAACCCACCTGTAAAGGCAGGCGAATTGACCCTAGGAAAAAGATTGGGATACTCACTAACAATGAAGTCAGCAACCAACCCACGTAACTGACCACCAACATGACAATCACAGACATAATGACAATTTAAGGGAAATAATCGAAAGAGCTATCAGATTTGGGCATTCGTTAACATAGAAATCAGCACTATCAATTTACATATTATTGGCACATTGAAGGTCTAGGGTGTCGTCGGTACAGTAGGGGTTAGAAACCGGGTTTCTCAACAAAAATGCTGATAATTAGCAACAAATTTGGGCCAGAAACCCGGTTTCTTGTCCTGATGATTTAATCCAATCCTGATGCCGTGGGGTATGGATAGCGCAGGGATTAAAAGACGGGTTAATTCACCAAATCTCAACCCATTAGTCACAAATCTGGTGCAGAAACCCAGGTTCTTGCCCTCTCTCTCATCCCTCCCCAGAAGCCCTAGAGAACTGCAAGCTGAAATTCTCAATTAGGCAAAAGGATCCTAAAACTATGTTAACAAATGGCATTAATTCCTGGAAATGGACCGGCGCGATCTCCTTAACCTTGGCATTCAATGTCTTTCCCGCTTTCGCTAATCCTGCCAATTTTGAACCAATCATTTTATCCCGGGGATTTCAACCCAGTAGTGGAGTCGTCTCGGGTTTTACCGGGGGTTCTATTTCGCTTCCTGCCGTCACCACCGTCCGCGATCGCCAAAACCAACTCTGTCTCGGATTCGGAGATCCGACACCGGATCATATCATGGAACTGCGCGCTGACTTTCCCCAATTAACCGTAGAACTCAACAGTCGAGGGGTGGATACCACGTTAATTATCCGAGGACCCGATAATACCTTTCGCTGTGGAGATAATACCGAGTTAAGTCAGGATGCCCGAGTCACAGGTACGGACTGGCCCCAAGGGACTTATCAGATTTGGGTAGGCACCAAAGAAATGGGCGTTCGCCGCCGCTATCGCCTTTCCGTTCGCGAGTAAGGGGCGGTGATAGCCCCGGAAGGGAATATGTTGAATCGGTGACATTTCCCCTTAAAACCCGCTTCGGACCCAGGGGCGATCGGTCGGATGGATCGAAGCACGGTACAATTAAAAGTGGTCTATTTGCCGAGAGTGCTAACGAAGCGTGCTAAATACCCTTGTAGCTGACTTCCAAATTATTTTTGAGCGTGACCCAGCCGCACGCAACTGGCTAGAAGTTTTGTTTTGCTATCCAGGTTTGCAAGCGCTGCTGTTTCACCGTGTCGCCCACTGGTTAAACCAGGTCGGCATTCCCTTCATTCCTCGCCTGATTTCTCATCTGGGTCGCTTTTTCACCGGGATTGAAATTCACCCCGGCGCGGCGATCGGCAGGGGAGTCTTCATCGATCATGGCATGGGAGTGGTGATTGGCGAAACCGCGATCGTCGGCGATTATAGCTTGATTTATCAAGGGGTCACCCTCGGTGGTACCGGGAAAGAATCCGGCAAGCGTCACCCCACCCTCGGGGAAAATGTTGTCGTGGGTGCCGGTGCCAAGGTGCTGGGCAATATCCAAATTGGCAATAATGTCCGCATTGGGGCCGGTTCTGTGGTGCTGCGGGATGTTCCTTCGGATTGTACAGTAGTCGGCGTTCCTGGTCGAATTCTCTATCGTTCCGGGGTGCGAGTCAACCCCTTGGAACATGGTCAATTGCCTGATTCAGAAGCATCAGCGATTCGCAGTTTACTCGATCGCATTGAAGCGCTGGAACAGCAAGTTCAAGATATGAAACCCCAGAAACCTTCTTATGTGTTAATCGGTGCCCGTTCTGAAGAGTTTTCTTTAGAACAACTCCTGCCGAATTGTAACCTTAATAATAAAGCGATTCAGGAGTTTCTCGACGGGTCAGGCATTTGACCCTCTGTCAATCTTTCAAAACTGATTCAAGATTACGCCATGACTCATAAATGCCCGCTTCTGCGGGCTATTTTTATGGGGGAAAACCCGCAGCGTCAAGCCCGGAGGCATACGGACGAAGCCCGCCTGCGCGGGCTAGAATACATCGGTTTTGGGTTTTAATCGGGAAGCGGTGACAAAGGCGACGGTGCCGCCAATCAGTCCCCAAATCAGCCAGAAAACCCGAGGATATCCTTTACGTTGGGCAACCCCTGCGGCGAGGAGTCCCATGATACAATGCCCGATCGCTAAGAAGTATAAAATCGGTAAGTTGGCTTGGATAGTCTGCAACAAGGCGATCGCCCTCTCATGCTTGACGACAATAGGAATTTAGGGATAACTTCGGATTCCATGCCCCTCCGGTTTACACCGATGGCGACTCAATCCGTAAGCATCTGTGTCGTTCATCCTATCAACTTTCTCGACTCCAGGCAATCTGCACTGCCACAGGACTTACGCCTATTTTGAGGATATATCCCAAATGTAGAGGCGATTCGCGAATCGCCTCTACATTTGGGGTCTAATACTAGCCCTGTCAAGGTGTGTAGATTGTAGGGGCGCAATACTTGCGCCCAATTCAGGGCGCAAGCATTGCGCCCCTACAATAAATAACGATTTTTCGTCATTAAATTTACCACCTTGACAGGGCTAGGGGTCTAATACCAAATCCGGTTGGTAAAAGCAGCCCGCGCAGGCGGGCTTCGTCCGTATAGCCTAGCCCTGTCAAGGTGATAAATTTAATGACCCCAAATCCTTATTTTCTGTAGCCGCGCTTCGAGAAGCGCCTGTCCAAATGAGCAATTTAATGACCCCAAATCGTTATTTTCTGTAGCCGCGCTTCGAGAAGCGCCTGTCCAAATGAGCAATTTAATGACCCCAAATCGTTATTTCCTGTAGAGGCGATTCTCGAATCGCCCCTACAAAGACACCTTGACAGGGCTAGTCCGTATAGCCCCACCCTTCAGGGTGCGGGTTTTATCGACCTTCGACAACCGAATTCCGTATTACTCAGCAGTGGTGGATTTCAAGACGCGATCGAGAATAACCCGCGCTTCTTCCGCTTGTTCTCTCGCCGCTTGATAGCGCTGATTGGCTTGGGCAAAGGTTTTTAGAGTTTTAAACCCTTCTTTGAGATTGGCAATTTCCTCCTCTGTAACCGGGCGGTCCTGAAAGAGAATATCAATTTGCTCACGCACTTTCAGCGCCTCGGCATGGGACCTATCCACTTTTTCCTTGAGAGTGACCAAACTGCTGAGAATTTGCACCGCTTCGGTAAGCGCATCATCGCTGTTTTCATCTAAGCCTTCCGGTTCTTTCACTTCAATAAATTCATCGGGACTAAATCCATCGGAGAGTTTTTTTGAGAGTGGGGTGGGCAGTTTCCCCTCGTCCATCATTTCAAGGAGTTGATCCATTGCTTTGTCACGGGCTTTAGATGAATCTCTCCCAGAAACGGTCAAGATAATTTCGGGGGATTGGGCGATCGTGTACTGAACCATAGTTTTAAACAGGAACGGTTAGGGATGTTGTGATGAAAGACTCGCGACGCCGGTGGAACAATTAGAAGGTTTTCGGTCCTAATTTGAGGGCGATCGAGAGAAACCCAACGAATCACGTCCAGGAGAGAAGGGGCAAAATTTAAGCTAGATTCAACCCGATCATCCCTCTCATTTTGACAATAATTGTTGGGTTTTTCTATTCTAATTTTCTCATGTTTACTGCTCCCTGCTCCACTTTCGTCATATTTTTTAAAATATCTCCAAAGTTTCAGACCGGCCCTCCAACCCTGCGATTAAAAGGCTCACCCTAGCCAGGGTCTCTTGCTGCGGAATCCGATGAGACTTAACCCACTCAATTCATTGGCCCCCTCGCTGATTCCCCCTTGACCAAAAGTCCCAACGTGAGACAATTCAGCGAGAGAGAAAGCAGACCCATCCTCCCCGTTGCTTAGGCACAAGGGGGAAAATCCTATAATATGCTCCCAGCTATTAATGATGGTTTTGATTCTTGAAATATTCTTTAATAGCTGGATTTAGCCTTAAAATAGAAGTGGATTTTCCGATTCCTATTTCGAGCAAACAGCGCTTTCTCAACGATTGTACTGCTTTTAAATAGTCGGATTCCGACAGGTTTTCTAGGTTGGGGGAAATCTCAGTGATACCATTTTGATTCGCCAAACCTATCATCACTAATTTTTCTGGATCAGACAATCGCAGATAATGGTCGTTCAATAAAAGTTCAATGTCTCCCAAGTATAAGCTAGAATAGGATAGGAATTGGGAAACGCTCCCATTAAATAAGTCAGAAATAGTGGCTGATATTATATTGAGCCATAAGGGATTCCCGCTGTAAAGCTCAATGAGTTCTATCCAGCGTTCTCTATCTTTGAGGTTGCGGGTGGTTAAGAGTTCTATGGTGGATGATCCGTCTAAACCTTTTAAAGGGAGGGTTTTGCAGTGGGGTTTTTCGGTTTCTAGGATGGCGATTTCTGTAGGCTGTTCCCAACTGAGGAGAAGCAGACAACTGTGATGAGGCGATCGGCCAATTTCGGTGACCAATTGACCGTAGGTTTCATATTCGGGGCGGTATTTTCCGACGAATTGGCGCGGGGTGAGAGTTTCGTGGAAGTCATCGAGGATGATTAAACAACGATGCGATCGCAAATAATCTAGGATGGAATTTTGGTTAGGTGGGGTTGGGGAGAGAAACTGGATTAAGTCGGTTTTAAGGGAGTTGAGGTTGGGGTATTTTCGATGCGATCGCCAGAGGATGCGATCAAAGTTGGGTTTGATTTCTTCCACCAGGTGTCTGGCGAGAGCGGTTTTACCAATACCGGATAATCCGGTAATGGCGATGATGCGATGATGTTCGGCGAGTATCCATTGTTTGAGGGTAGCAAGTTCGTCAGTTCGACTGTACAGGCGACTGACTTCCGGTGCTTCACTAAGATCGTGGCGGAGTTGAGATGGATTCTCAGTGTTGGGGTGCGATCGGTTTTGGGTGGAACCAGGATTGTTGTATAATCCGCTACAAAAATTGATATCCCCCACAATTTGTACATAGTCAGAACCAAAATTTGAGATATTGGAGAACTCCACCTGTTCCATTGTTGCCCTAAAGTTAGACTGTCTGATATCTTCTCCCAACTCTGCCGATATCAATTGCCATAACTCTCTTGCCACTTGTTTGATGCGTTCGTGGCTACGATTGCAAGTTCTGGCAATTTCGGGGTATTTTTTCCCCTCCCAAGTCCCTTCTAATACGGCTTTCTGGAGGGAGTCAAGATGTTTACCTGTTTTCGAGAACACCAGGCGATCGGTCCATTGTAAGACTTCTTGAACGTCCATAGGGCAAACTGGGTAGAGTTTATCAAATTAGACCATTTTACACCATTTGCTTCTTTTTTAGACTAAATTATTTTTTTTGCCAAAAAATTAATCTATTCATAAATTATTTCCTACCCTAAATTAACCGAATTGCTCCT
>JAABSJ010000013.1 GCA_011390515.1 Oscillatoria sp. | reverse complement strand
GGCCTATTGATTAAAAATGGCTATCAAACAAGCAGTATTAATTCCTTCCATTACTCTTCTGATTGTGGAGTAAGATGGCACTCTTTTCTGGGCTAAAGAGTAATATTTTGTCAGACTGGACCGATTAAATTTAGCAAAATCCCCCAAAGCGCGATAGCCCCTATGGCCGTTCATAAGTCCCAAGATAATGATGAGCAGGATGAACCAGAGTGGATGTCTTGTGCCTTGGGGCCGTCGAAAGTCCTTGACTTGTTTTAGTAAATCGATTAAAATAGACATGATTTAAAAAAATAAGGCGTTCTCTTCCATTTTACATCATAGAGAACGCCTTTCCTTTTCTCGATTGCCCTTTAGAATGAAACAGCCCTAACCCATCTGGGGCGTTTCCTTGCCCTCGCAAGAAACAACTCAGGTAGCCATTACAGCCAGTCAAGAATCGCCTGTGCCATGCCATCTAAGGTGACAGAATGGTCACTTAAGCCCGCTTCGACGACCGATCGCGGCATTCCGTAGACGATACAGGTGTCCTCTGCTTCGGTAAAAATGGATCCGCCGCGAGATTTAATCCAAGCCGAACCCTGAGTGCCATCAGACCCCATCCCCGTCATCACCACCCCCAAAACGCGATCGCCAAATACCTCCGCCGCTGATTGAAACATCACATCCACCGCAGGACGATGAAGCGTATCGAACGGGCGAGCATCCAGATGCGTCCTCACTGTGCCATCACTTTGGCGAACAAACGTTAAATGCCGTCCGGCAGGGGCAATAAACACCACCCCAGGTTCCAGAACCTCCCCTTCAGACGCTTCTACCACCTTCATCAACGACATCTCATTCAGTCGTTTGGCATACATCGCGGTATAACCCACCGGCATATGTAACACGATCGCCACAGGGACAGGTAAATCCGCTGGCAACTGACCAATTAAAAAAGCTAGGGCCTGAGGACCCCCGGTAGAAATCCCGATCGCCACCAAATCCACAACCCCAGATGAAGGGGCGGAATGCATCACCTTGCTCAATTGAATCGGACGTTCCGACATCACCGGCAGGCGATTCAGGGGAACATTCGCAGCCTCTTTCACCTTTTCAATCAACACATTGCTGATCTCAAAAATCTTTTCATTCGCCAACGCCGTCGGCTTTTGCAAGAAGTCAACCGCCCCAGCATCTAATGCCGCGAGGACCTGTTCCCCCCCCTCACTGGCAATACTAATAATCACCACGGGAATGGGACGACGAGCCATTTGTTGGCGCAAAAATTCCACCCCGTCCATGGACGGCATGATCAAGTCTAAAGTAACCACATCCGGGTTCAGAGTTTCGATCGCCTCCAATGCTTCTGCTCCGTCTCGGGACGTTCCTACCACTTCAATAAATGGAGAACGGGATAGCATTTGCTTGACCACCTTGCGGACATAGGCCGAATCATCAACCACCAAAACTCGTACAATTCTCTTCATGTCTTTCCCCATTGATTAAACGCTTGACCTTAATGAATTGGACTTAATTTAATCCTTTTTTGTCTTAAAGATAGAAATTATTTAATTTTTCTCTTGATTTAAAGGATAATTAATTAATTAACTAAATATACAGATTTTCTCAGCCCTAAATTTTAATGTTATTCTCCTTTATATATACAAAAGCCCCGCCAACTTCTCGCAAATCGAAATCCCTATTCAGCTTGAGTAGGGATTCAGAAGACCCTAAAAATAAATAAGCGCGATTGGGCATCTTCTGATAAAAATAATCAACAGTTTTGCGAATCGAATCCGGGGAAAAGTAAATAAATACATTCCGACAAAAAATGATATCCGATTGACTGAACCGTTCAATTTCCGACTCATTCATTAAATTAGCAACATTCCATTGAATGCGCTTATGCAGCGAAGAACAGACTTGCCAACCGAATTCTGATTTGGTAAAGTATTTCTCCTGGAGGGACGCCGGGAAGTTGCGAAAAGACCGCTCTCGATAAACCCCGGTTCGAGCTTTGGCAATCGCCCCACTAGCGGCATCAGAAGCATACAACTCAATCGGTAAGCGTTCAAACCAACCCCCTTCCTCCAATGCCATCACAATCGAGAGGGGTTCTTCTCCCGTAGCACAGGCAGCACTCCAAATCCGCAGGGGTTTGGAAGACAACCAGTAGGAACCCCCCGGGGCAAAAGTCCCTCGACGCTCCGCCAAATACTGGGGTAACAACACCTCCAATAGAGCCTTTAAAGCATCACTTTCTCTCCAAAAAAAGGTTTCCTGCACTGACAGCACATCAATGACAGACTTCCACTCAACCGTGGCGATCACATCGTATTTTAGCAGATAGTAATAATCTAAAAATGAATTCAACCCGCACTCAATAACGCGAGGCGTAAGTTTATCTGCTAAAATTTCACGCTTGTCATGTTCATAGTATAAACCCAAACGTTCATGAATCAAATCGCGCAGAATAGTAAAAACACTATCCGTCAACTGTAAATGCTCTGGAAAAAATCTCATGGTTAGAATAGAAGAATATAGAAATCTTTCATGAGACGCAACATCCCGGACTTCATGTCGCAGTTTATCCAACAGTCCGAAGAAGTTGTTTGTTGTTGGTCATTGTTTGTTGTTGGTCATTGTTTATTATTGGTCATTTGTTATAGCAATCCTAAATGATTTGTACCTCACCCCCGTCCCCTCTCCCGTTCTGGGAGAGGGGACGGGGGTGAGGGTCTTCATCTGTCTTCTCCCCTCTCCTGTTCTGGGAGAGGGGCTGGGGGTGAGGGTCTTCATTGTTGAATACTCACCGACAAACAAACCGGCAATGACCAATGACCAATAACCAATAACCAATCAACTTTGCAGAACCTTTCGGGCAGCGCGACGAACCGAGGGGTCCGAATCAGTCCGGGCCAAAATCACCAACTTATCCTCACAGGCATGATTACCGAGATGACCCAAAGCCGTCACAGCAGCGAGACGGACATCCGGATCACCATCATCCAGAGCCAAAATCAACAACTCAGATGCCTCTGGATGCTTCAAGCGAGTCAGAACTTCCACCACCGCAGAGCGGACCGCCGGATGGACATGGAGTAGACCCCTTCCCACCGCCTCAATATAAGCCTCGATCGCCACCATCCCGGACCCCTTAAACAGATAACTAGCACGTTCAGCAGCATGAACCCCGCCCCGAGTCGCCAAAGTTTGAATGCAAATATCCCGACAAGTCGGGTCCACCGTCAAATCCAACAGAGAAGCGATCGCCTCAGGAGTCCCCATCCGCGCCAGAGAATCGATCGCCGCTTGGACCACCCGAGTCTCCGGGTCCGCCGCCCCCAACCATTGCAACGCCACCCCCGCCTCAGTCCCCCCCCGCTCCTTAAACGCCTGCAACGCATCCAGACGCCGTTCTGCTTGGGGCGAATTCAACGCATTTAAAAGCGGAGCCAAAGCACTCGGATCCTCAATCCGCCCCAAAGCGCGTAACGCCGCCCGGACCAAATCCTCATCCTGCCCCTCCTCCTCGGCGATCGCAGCCAAAATCGGCACCGCTTGGGCGCGCCCCAAATAACCCAAAGCCTCCGTTGCCGCCGCCCGCACGGGATTCGCCGGATCGCTCAAGGCTAAACCCTGAAGAATCTCAAACAACCCATCCTCCGGAACCCCTTCTGTACCGTTCCTGAGCTTGGCAATAGCGGAAACGGCATAATACCGCACCCAAGAATCCTCATCCTGCAAGGCCCCCAACAAATACTCACCCACCCGAGCCTCCTCAATCTCCCCTAGGGCCCGAGCGGCAGCCGCACGGACAGGGGGAGTATCGTGAGTTAGGGCGGCACTCAACACCGCTAACGCCCGGTCCTCCTGCTCCAAATAAGGAAGATGCTCGATCGCCGCTCGCCGCACCCGCTCAAACGGGTCCTGACATAACTCAAACAACAGGTCAATACAGTTGGGATAAGCAAAATACCCAGCAATTTTAATCGCCGATTCTCGTTTATGAGGATTCTCATCCCGCATCAAACTCAACACCCGTTCAGCCATAGCCGGATGCCCGAGAGAGTTGAGGGCGGCGATCGCCCCGAGACGAACCGATACCTCCGGATGACCCAACAACCCAATCAACGCTAAATATGAGGAGCGATCGCCTATTTGGGCCAGGGCCGTGGTCGTAATCATCACCAACTCCGACTCGGAATGAATCAACTGGGCCATTAATGCCGGAACAGCCTTTTGGCTGCCAATTCTGCCCAGGGCGACAATCGCAGCTTTGCGAGTCTCCAAATCCTCCGCATCCAATTGGCGAATCAACAAAGGAGTCACCGAACTCCCCAACCGGACTAATGCCTCCAACACAATCTCCCGCACCGAGGGTTCAGCCAGCAGTTCGGCCAGGGTTTCCGCAATCGCCGGACCTTCCAACCACCCCAAAATCAGAGCCAGGGCGGATAACTCCTGAGCATTCGCTCGTTCTAAAGCCTGGATCATAAGGTGTTGGCCCGGGGCCTGGATTTGGGAGCGAGTGAGGTCAGCGATGTGGATGCCTTCCCCAAATAGAGTTTGATAGCGGTGGTAAATCGCGGCGATCGCCACGGCAATTTCTTTAATCGGCTGTTGTTCTTGATTGAATAACCGCGCCAGGAGCTTAACCACATCGGCATCACCCAACTGACCCAGGGCATCAGCCACTTGGGGGCCGAGGAGTTCATTCTGTTCCAACAGCAGAGCCAGTCTGGGGGCAATGGTGCGATCGCCAATCCGAATCAGAGCATCAATGGCGGGAAAGGCTAAGAAAAAATCACCGGATTCAGCCAGGGCCAATAACGGTTCAACTGCATCCATGGCCCGCAACCGCCCCAGGGCTTCAATGGCGTGATAAATCACATTGGCATCTGGGTCATTTAAGACCGCAATCAGAGCCGGGATGGCCCGAGCATCGTGACGTTCTCCGAGGGCCAGGGCGGTATAAATTCGCAGGTCTGGGTCATCATCTTGGAGGCATTCGACCAAGGAGGGAATGGGGTCTAAATCGCTGAGAACCAGGATTTGCAGAACGCTGTTGAGGACGTTGGGATTGCGATGTTGTTCGCGTAACATTCGCAGGAGTTCGATGGCGAGGGCCGGGTCATTTTGTTGGGCCAAATTATCCACCGCTTCACGGCGGACTCGCCAACTCAGGGTATTTTTCAGCAGGGGGAGCAGACGGGGGGCGATCGCGCTGTCGCAAATCCGCATCAGGGCATCCAGGGCGGGAAAGGCGAGGAAGAAGTCATTGGATTCGGCGATGGCGACGAGGGGTTCTACGGCTTGTTCCGAGCGTAACTGACCGATCGCATCAATGGCGTGATAGCAGACATTGGGATTGGGGTCAGCCAGGGCGGCAATTAGGGGGTGAATGGCTCGGGAGTCGGCGCGTTCTCCCAGGGCGAGGGCGGCATAGATGCGCAGATCTGGGTCATCGTCTTGGAGGCATTCGACCAAGGCGGGAATCATATCGATGTCTGAGGCGGCTAGGACTTGGAGGATGCCATTTAAGATGGACGGGTTGCGGTGTTCGGTACGCAGGAGTTGGAGGAGTTCGGCGGTGAGGTTGGGGTGGCGATCGCCCGCGAGGCGAGCGACGGCATCCCGGCGCACTTGCCAGTTTTTATCTTGGAGGGCTTGCAGGATGGGATGAAGGGTTCCGGGGGCCAGGGGGTCGGGTTCGGCGGGGTCTGAGGGGGTGGAGAGGGGTTGAGGGGTGAGGGGTTGGCGTCCTTGGAGTTGTTCGGCGAGTTCTCGTTCTTGTTCTAGGCGCGGGGTGACATCTTCGATGGTGACGATGGTGCCAACGATGCGCTCTTTGTCCCGCAGGGGGCCGATGGTGACCCGTTGCTGCATATAGTCGAAATATTTGGAGGGGATGAGGGGAGGGCAGGGGATGAGGTAGTGGTGTAATGCTGGGGCGAGGGTTTCGACGACGCCTTCGGTGAGGACGCGCTCAAATCGGGTGGCGAATCCTCGGGCACAGAGGTTGGGGGCGAGGGTGGCGAGGTGGAGTCCGACGGCGGTTTCTCCACTGAGTCCGGTCATGTCGGCGAGGCGGGGGTCCCAGGAACGGACGATGAGATTGGTGTCGGTGGTGAAGATGCTAATGGTCATGATTTTGGATGCCTGGTGAGTGGGGTTGGGTTGGAGGGAGAGGAAGGGTTAGGGGGGTTTAGGAGGGTTTAGGGGGAGGGTTTTTCCAGGGAACTGGCGATCGCGCTGAGGTTAAGGGCTCGTTCGACTAAGGCGTTGGTGGCTTGTTGGGTTTCTTTGACACCGAGGGCGTTGGATTCGGCAATGTCTCGGAGTTGTTGCAGGGCGGTGAGGATGGAGGAGGAGAGGGTGGAGTGTTGTTGGTTGGCGGTGACCATTGATTGGATTTGTTTGGAGATGGTGTTGAGGGAGAGGGTCATTTCTTTGATGGCGCGGGATTGTTCGGTCATGGCGCGGGCCACTTGTTCGGATTGTTGTTGGATGTTGGCGATGGCGGTGACAATGAAGTCGCTGGCGCTGTTTTGTTCGACCATTCCTCGGGAGATGCTGGAGATGAGGTGGGCGAGGCGTCCGGCTTCGAGGGAGACTTGTTCGGAGGCGGTGGATTGTTGGGCGAGGGCGCGGGAGGTGCTGGTGGCGGCGCGGCGCATGGCTTCGACGGCTTGGACGATTTGATTGGCTCCTTTGGCTTGTTCGGCGGTGGCTTTTCTGATTTGGTTGGTGAGTAGGGAGGTGTTTTGGGCGGCTTTCATGACGTCGCGGGCTCCGCGAGCTTGGAGGGTCATGGCTTTGGTGACTTCCATCGCGATGGAACGCATTTGGGCGGCGGCTTGAACGATGTTTTGAGCGGTTTTGGATTGTTCGGCAGTGGCTCCAGCGACTTGGGCTGCTTGGGAGGCGGTGGTGTTGATCGCCGTGACGACGGCTTGTCCGGCGCTGAGTTGTTGTTCGGAAGCGCCGGTGATTTGGGTGACGAGTTGGGCGGTTTCTTCGATGCCGAGGAGGATTTGTTTGAGGGCACTGACGCCATCTTCGGCTTGACGTCCGCTATCCTCAGCGACTTTGAGGCCATCGTTGGAGGTGTTGACCGCTTCTTGGACTACGGTTTGGAGGTTTTTGATGATGGTGCTGATTTCTGAGGTGGCAGCGGCAGCGCGATCGGCTAGGGCGCGAATTTCTTCGGCAACCACGGCGAATCCGCGTCCGGCTTCTCCGGCTCGGGCGGCTTCGATGGAGGCGTTGAGGGAGAGGAGGTTGGTGCGTTCGGCAATCAGGTTGATGGTGAGGACGATGGAGCTGATTTCGTCTGTGCGTTTGCCGGTTTCGCGGATGGCGGAGGCGGATTGGACCATTGAGGCGCGCACTAGGTTGAGTCCTTGGATGGTTTTTTGGACTGTGGCTCCGCCGACGCTGGCATCGCTGGCGACTTTGCGAGTAATGTGGTTGGTTTGTTGGGTGAGGGTGGAGATGTTGCGAATGGAGCTGTCGAGTTGTTCGGCGCTGGTGGCGGCGAGGTTGGCTGCGTCGGTGATTTGTTTGCTGTTGAGGGCGACTCCGGTGATGGAATGGGCCATTTGTTCGATGGAGACGGAGATTTGTTCGACCATTGCGGCGAGGTTTTCGGAGGTGGCGGAGACTTGCTCGATGGAGGCGGCCATTGAGTCCATTGCATGGGTGGTTTCTTCGGCGGCGGTGTTGAGGTCATCGGCATTGAGGGCGACGCCGGAGATGGATGTGGTGATTTGTTGGATGGAGGCGGCGGTTTGGTTGATGGCGGAGGCGAGTTCGTCGGTATCACTACTGACGCTTTTGATGGAGGCGGCGATTTCGCTCATTGAGCTGGTGAGTTGGGTTCCTGATGTGGCTATTTCTTCGGTGGTGTTGCGGACACTTTTGATGGAACTGGCGGTTTCTTGGGTGTTGGTGGAGATGTGGTTGATTTCCGTGGCGAGCCCAACGGTGCTGGCGGTGACTTGCTCAATGGAGGCAGCCATTTCGTTAACAAAGGAAAGGAGTTGCTCCGTGGCGGTGGCGACGGATTCAGCTTGGGTGGCAGTTTCCTGGAGAGAGGAAACCATTTGGTTGAGGGTGGTGGTGTTGTCATCCAGGGAGCGAATCTGCTTGAGCGCCCCAGTGGAGACCTCCTCAGCTATCCGCGAAATGGAATGGGCAGATTCGGTCATCTGATTGGCAAATAACCGGATTTTACCCTTTTCGGAGGTGAGGGATATTTTATCATTCTTAACTTTGTTCTTAACTTTGTTTTTGCTGTTAGATTTAGTCTCTTTCTTAGCCATGATGTTCTCTCAAATAATTTGGAAATAGTTTGGAAATAGTTTGGAAATAGTTTCAGTAAATCCTGAATTTTTGGATTGATGCTGAATTGATTTTAAATTAAAAAGTCCGATTGAATCATGTTACGCTTAATCGCTCGATGGGTCCTGAGTCATTCAACAATTCCTCAACATTGAGTAAGAGAACAACCCGATCGCCTAGGGTGGCAATTCCTGATAAATAACGGCTGCTTAATCCGGGCATTCCTTCCGGGGGGGGTTGCATGGCGTCGATGGGTACCGATATGAACTCTCGGGCAGTATCCACTACCAAACCGACGGTGCGCTGATTGATTTGAATGACGATTAGGCGGGTGCGAAGATCGTAGGGAATTTTTTCTAGGCCAAATTTTACGCGCAAATTCAGGACCGGAATTACTTGTCCCCGAGAAAAGACCACGCCTTCGACAAAGGGCTGTGCTTTGGGAACTGGGGTAATTCGATCAATCATTTCCATCTGCTGCACGACTTCGGAGGGAATTCCGTAGGTCGTATTGGCCAGTTCAAAAAAAATAAAGGTGGAGTCGGATTTGTCATTGGTCATTGGTCATTTGTCCTTGGTCATTGGTCATTTGTCCTTTTGGTCATTGGTCATTTGTCCTTGGTTTTCGGTCATTTGTCCTTGGTCATTGGTCATTGGTCATTTGTCCTTGGTTTTCGGTCATTTGTCCTTGGTCATTGGTCATTTGTCCTTGGTTTTCGGTCATTGGTCATGGGTTTTCGGTCATTGGTTTTCGGTTTTTGGTTATTAGTCATTGGTCCTTGGTTATGGATTTCTTCAGGCAACAAGTACAAACGACAAACAACAAATGACCAATGACCAATGACTAATGACATTTGGCTATTATTTGGGAGTGGAGGTTCGGACTAAGGCCGGGGCATCGAGAATTAAGATCACCCGACCATCCCCGATTTCAGTAGCGCCCGAAATGCCGAGGACTTGAACAAAGGGGTCATTCAGGGGGCGCACTACGATTTCTCGTTGTCCGATAATCCGATCCACGGCAATGCCGACGGTACTGGGTCCACTGCCGACAATTACGACTCGTAAGGAGGAGTGGGTTCTATAAGCGTCTCCGGAGGAGAATTGCCCGAGATTGCGGGTTAAGACGGCAGGATTTCCAGAGGATTCAGTGGCGGCAGGGGGACTCGGGTTTGGCCTAGGTATTTTGGGGGACTGTTGGCGATTCCGGGAGTCAGACGGGGTTAAGTCAAACAGAGATTCCAGGCGCAACAGGGGAATGACTTTCCCTCGGTAAGGAATCATTTCGGTCTGTTCAAATACAGTGATGGCACTGGTGGGAAAAGCGATCGCCTCGCGCACTGAACTTTGAGGGATGGCGTAGGTTTCGGTACTGACGCTGACGAGAAAGGCATCAGCGATCGCCAAGGTTAAGGGTAATTCAATGATAAATCTCGTTCCTTGACCGATCGCCGTCTCAAAGCTCAGGGCTCCACCCAGTTCCTGAATGGTATTTTTGACGATCGCCATCCCCACTCCCCGACCACTCGCTAAATCCGCCACATCTCGGGTGGAAAACCCCGGGGTGCAAAGAATCTCTAAAATAGTCGTGGGGTCATAACCATTCTGGCCGAGATTTCGACTCTCTTGGGTGTACAACCCTCGCGAGTATGCCCTTTCCATCACCTTGGGTTGATCAATCCCAATCCCATCATCTTCGATTTCGATCACCACCATCTCCCCACAAGTTTTGGCTCTCAGGGCGATTTTTCCCTCAATGGGTTTACCCGCTTTTTCCCGGTCCTCAATGGGTTCTAACCCATGACTCACAGCATTTCTGACTAAATGCAACAGCGGATCCATCATCTGCTCTACCACAAATTTATCAATTTCGGTTTCCTGTCCGCTCAATTCGACCCGGACTTGTTTCTGGGTCTCGCGCACCAGGTCCCGCACGACAAATTGCATCCGGGCAAAGATTTCCCCGATCGACACTAACCTCACCCGCATCACTCCTTCCCGCAAATCCCGCAGTTGCCGTTCTAGGATTTGGTTAATTTCAATTAAGGGACGCAAGTCACTCACAGGGACTTTCTCTTTCATGCGGGTCAGGTTATCTTCCAGTCGCGCCCGGGTAATGACCAAATCCCCCATCATTCGCATCAATTCATCTAATTTGGGGAGGTCTACCCGCACTACGTTGGAACTCTGAGAAATTAAGGGTGCTGTGGGGGAGACCGGGGTGGGACTTTCTTCCGATTCGGGTTTGGGGTTGTTCTGGTCGGATTTGGGCGGTAACGGTTCGGAAACCGGGCTAGGCTCTACGGAGGGCGTCGGGGGAGTTGCTGGGGGGACTTCAGGTGGTGTCTCCTCTATAGAACGGCTGAGGTCCGATGAATCCAGATAGGGACTCCAGGTCAGTCCGTCGTTTTCCCACCCTGTAAAGGTAGTCACATTCATGCTGCTGACGATGAGAAAATCAAACTCGATTTTTCCCTCTCGGGTCATTCGAGGTGCGGCATAAATTAATGGACCTAGACTTTGGAGGCGATCGCGGATTTTGTTGACGTTGATGCCATGATTCGAGAGTTGGGGCGTGGGGACAAAAATAAAGTGCCAGGCGATCGCGCCTGGGGCGACTACCGCCTGCTCTAATTGGGTGATTTCTTCGGCTTTGAGTTGTAGTTTTGGGGGGGTTGACTCGGGTACAACGGTGGGTTCTGGTTCGGTTTGGGGAGTTACAGCTTTTAAAGCGGCGATTGCTGGGTGAATATCCGGGGATGTGGTTTCATTGCGATGGGACGCTATGGTTTGTTCTAGTCCTTTTGTTCCTCCCAGTAAGGCATCAAATCCTTGCGGACTCAGTATGATTTCTTGATCCCGCAGTACCCGCAAATAGCTTTCCATTTCATGGGCTAATTCTTCTGCTTCTTTGACTCCGACCATACCGGATAACCCTTTGAGGGAATGAAAGCTCCGAAACAGTTCGTTCAACACAGACTGCTCTATTTTCTGTTTTCCCACAAATGGTTCAATCGCCAATAATTCTCGACGCACTACGGTTAAGTGGTCTTCACATTCGGCAAAATAGTCTTCTAAGAAGTCTTTAAAAAAATTTGTAGGGTCTGGGTGGGTGGACACGAGGGTTTTTCTCTCTTTTATATCTTGGTACTCAAGTGATGAATTAGATTTTAGAGGGGAGACTTGGGAGAGAGGGGAGAATGGGTGGATCGGGAAGAGAATTTAATGAGCTAGTAAATCATGAACTTGACTTGAAAGGGATCGCGGTTCAAAGGGTTTGGTTAAATAACAGGCTGCTCCAGCTTGGATGGCTTCACTCCGACTGCCTTCATCCCCTTTAGTGGTTAAAATTACAATCGGTGTTGCATTATAGCTGGGGTGTCCCAAGACGAATCTCAGCACTTCCAGCCCGTGCATATCAGGCATATTCAAATCTAAAATCATCAAATCAAAGGGAGCAACCGCTAGTTGTTCTATCGCTTCTAATCCATTCCCTGCTTCCTGAAATGTCACGTTGGTTAAGTCTCGCAGGGATGCGATTACCATTTTTCTCATCGTAGCGGAATCATCCACAACTAAAATCCGTTTCATTTTTTTCTTTCTCCTTGAATGGATGCTGTAATTCAACCTAAAAAGGGTGATTCTTATCCTTTGGGGTAAACTTAAAATATTAATCCGTTCCGATTGTGATTCGGGGTGTCTTTATCCTGATCATAAATGCCCAAGCGGTCTTTTTTTATGAGTTGCCTGAAATTTATAGCAAACCAGCTCTCCTAGGGATTTCTAAAATTTATATAATATTCATGCCGCAACGAATGAGACTCTAGCCCATGACAGCGCGCCATTGACATTGAACTAACCCTTTAACTATTTTCTCATGTTCTTTTCCAAATGGGAGGATTTCTTCAAAAAATGAAACAATATCCCCAGAGCTTTCTAAAATTGCCAATTTCGTCAATCCCTACCCCTAGCCCTGCTTGGAGAGTCGGGCATGACGCAGTAGAGTCGGTTATGAAATCCGCTCGGGCATTCGTCGGAACCTGTCCCTTCCCTGAAATCCCCTAGGGATCAGTTCTTTTTGCTCTGATCGTTTCCTTGTTTGCGTTGGATTTAGGCGGGTTTTAAGTCTTGATTAGTCTTCAAATTCTCAGTTTAACGCATTTTTCCAACCGTTCCTCTCTTATTTTATTGTTGAAAAATTCCGCAATTTCACGGTTTATAGAAGATTGGAAAATATTTTACTCAACTAGAATAACTTAATTTTATCAGCAATTGATGAGGGGGTTTATGAACTTAATAAAAATTTAATTATCTAGGAAAAGCTCCAAGCTGGACAACATTTTTGTTTTGCAACAGGAGGACTTGATTTTGGCGATCGCAAGGCGGGTACAAGGAAGGGTTTCCTCTTTCTATAAAGGCGGAAAATCACCGCAGGGATGGGTGGGAGGACCACGGCTGATTCCGGGATTTATTCGGAATAACCCTAATGATCTCCCCGAGGCGATCGCCTTGCCTAGTCCAAGGGTACAGGATGGGAACGACAAACCGGGTTTCTAGCAAAAAGCTGTAGCCATTGGCACCCAATCTCAGCCAAAAACCCAATTTCTTGTCCGTTGTCTCCCATCCTCTACCGATGCTCTAGGAGCGAAAAATTACCCTTGCCATCGGGGGGCGACTGCTTCCATACTCAGAGAATAGGTCAATCCATAACACTCAAGGGACCCTTCTTCGCTATGCCAACTCCTGTAACCAACCCGTACAAATTGGGTGAACCGGCGATCGCCAATGCCGATATCCAATTGCTGGTCCTCGATATTGATGGCACCATTGCCGGAGTCTCCAATCAAATCACCCAATCGGTGAAAGAAGCGATAACTAGCGTGCACAGAAAAGGCATCCCAGTGGCGATCGCCACGGGACGAATGTATCGATCCGCCCTCCGATTCCACCAGGAAATAGTCTCCCCCTTACCCTTAATCGCCTATCAAGGGGCATTAATCAAAGACCCCGCCACTGCCACCCTTCATTACCACACCCCAGTTGCATCGGAAATCGCCCTGGAATTATTGGACTACTTTGATGACTCTACCGTGCGATCGCAGCTTTCAGTCCACTGCTATGTTGACGATTGTCTCTACGTTCGAGAACTCACTGCCGATAGCCAAGCTTACGGCGATCGCACCGGAGTAACACCCATTCCTTATGGCGACTTGCGACCCCTGATCGCTGCAACCGCCCCTACAAAACTCCTCGCCCTCAGCCAAAACACCGCCTTAATCGACGAGTTGCTGCAAGCCTTTAGCTTGCGCTATCCCCGTACCGAACTTTACCTCACTAAATCCCATACCACTTTCCTAGAAGCGGGACATCCCACGGTGAATAAAGGCGCTGCCGTCCGTTATCTAGCGGAAGATATCCTCGGACTCTCCCCTGAAAATGTCATGTGTATTGGGGACAATTTTAATGATGTGGAAATGCTGGAGTATGCCGGTATCGGGGTGGCGATGGGTAATGCACCCGAGGGCGTCAAAGCCGTTGCCAATTGGGTGAGTCAGTCTGTAGAAGAAGAAGGGGTTACTCGGGCGATCGAGCGGTTTTTGCTCTAACTCAGAGGAAGGGTGGGGGAGATTGGGGGAACTCCAAAAAATAAAATCTCCAATACCCACACCCTCAAGGGTGGGGCACTCGCAGACGAAGCCCGCGGGCGCGGGCTAAAAGAGACTTGTTAGGTCCTTAATCATCGGATGTGGACGATTTATTTGTGGGAATACCCTAAGAAGATATTCTATGTCACGATTGAAGTAGTTTCTTCCTGTTTGTAGTAACGACTTCAGTCGTTGCTCTCGTGTTATGGCTTAAGCCATAACACGAGCAATCCGAGGGTCTACCACCTGCTGGGTTGGGGACTGGAGGCCGGGCCTGACATGGGCGTTACTGGGCTGATGCCAAGTAACGCGGAAACGACTGAAGTCGTTACTACGAACATCGGACCCATCTCCCCTATCTCTCCTATCTCCCCCATAAACCTGTGGGTTTTTGTCGAGTTTTAAAAATTTGCAGCAGAAAGGGCACCGACGACTGGCCGTGTTTCGTCTCGGTGCCCTTATCTGGTTCGCTCCTCACACACCTGTTAATATATCGAACCCAAGCGGATTTGTCACCCCCCTCAACAAACTTTCTTGAGAATTTTGTGACATTTTTTTGAGTTCAGTTTCCCAGACGGAGGTCTCTGGGCTAAAGTTCCAAGGGGGCAAAGCTGCTCAAGTCTTTTTCCAGCAAGCGTTTCAGTATTTTTTGGGTGAGGGAAATTAACCCGAATCGGGCTTGGGCTAAATTAGGGTCCTGGGATTGCACGGATCCCCAAATTTGACATTGAGCGTGAAAAGTCAGGAAATCCTGACTTAAGAGAGTAGCGACAGGGTATCGGCTAGTAATTTGGGGGGGAGAAAGGGGAGAACTGAGGGCGTCTACGGTGGCGATCGCCCGAGAAATTAAGGCGCGTTCGGCAGGATGATGGGGTTTGAGGTGGGTTGGGGACTCCAACCAGGGGATCGGATCCGGTGCAGTCAGCGAGCCCATACCGGGATGGGCGGGGGTTTCCAGGGTAATCAAGCCCTCGCGGTGAGCCAACCGTAACAGGGCGCAACACCGGGCATGGGCGTACTGAATCGGAAATAAATCGCGGGAGTCCGAGGGGGGCAAGGGTCCTGGGTCTGGAGTGGGGTCCGGTTGGAAGTCCCAAAGCAGGGCCTGTTGTAACCAAGTCGCAATCCCAGGGTCTGTGAGTTCAAGGTACAGTTTGCCCGGAGGAACTACGCTTAGGATCCAGTGGTTGGCCCTAATGGGAAATGCTCGGTCTGGGGGCCTGGAGTCTGGGAAACCCTGGGCGATCGCCTGGGCAATTTCTAGTGGGGGCATAGACCCCTGTTTCGCCAGTTGGAGGGCGATGGGGGAAATATAAAGGATCCGTTGGGCATCTTTGGCGCGATAGAGGGGGATAGACTGGGGCCAAGTCAAGGGGCCTGACCCACTGGAGCGATCGCCCGGTGCCAAAGATGAGGGGATGGCTTGTTGGAGTTGGGCTAGGAGTAGGGGGGCGATCGCCAAGGGTTGAACCATCATCAGGGGAGGGGGCGAGAGAGTCGGTGCGTCGAGTCCGGTGGGGTTCCCAGGAGAATTAGAGAGCCCAAGCCATTCAATCCATCACCGGAGAAAACTGGGCCAAAAGTAACCGGACAAGTCAGAGGGGGTTCAGTAATATGGGCTACCCTAATTTTTGGATCCCAGCTTATTTTAATATGAACCGAGAACTGTTAAAGCGCGATCGGTCTAAACCGATGACACATTATCCTGAACTCCCCGGTGTCTTACATCCCCGGAACCTGTTTCAAAACCGAGTCGGTTTAGGATCTGGGAATCGCGAAGGCTACAGGTGGGGAAAAACCCGCCTATTTTTATGCGGTTGATCCCGAATCATGGTCAACGTTATCAACGATGTTCAAGAGTTTATGACGTTTTAGAGAAGGGAGTATTTGCATCGCCACCGCATCATCTGCTTTGATGCGTCGAGCCAAATCCTGCAAAAATTTTAGGTATGTATTCATCTGAACCGGACCAACCCTCTCGGCCTTTTTTAACTCACCAACCGATTTTGGAGTGGGCTGAACAACATTATCGATGTCGGACCTTTCGGAAAGAAGAACGAATTCCCACCCGTCCTGGATTAGTATATTTAGTGATATCAGGAGCCGTCCGGTTGGTGGGAGTTGCCAAAGATAGCTCCAATTCCCTCCGGGTTTCATCCCGGAAAAGGACCGGGGACAATCTCCCTGACGCCGACTTGCCCCCAGTCGAAGTCGCCACCCTTTTAATATCGCCTAAGCTCTCCCCGACCCCTGGGGAATTTCCGGCTCAAGGCTCGAAACTCAATACCGTCCCCGTCCTAGGGGAAGACAAAGGGGAAAACGCCGAAACCTTTTTAGGGTTTGTGAGTCAGGGTCAACCCTTTGAAGTAGCTAGGGAGACGTTTTGTACGTTTGAAGCCTACGCTCACATTGACCAAACCTCGGTGATGTGGATGTACTGGCCGGATTTAGATCAGTGGCCGTTATTTCGACAACAGGTCCTGGATGCGTTTCGGTATCAACACCAACGGAAGCTGATGTGGTTGGGAATTTTGGGACAGCGACGCACGATCGCCAGACTGTTGGGATTTTTGACCTTACTGATTGATGAACATGGTCAAGCGATGGGGGATGAGCCTGAAGGAGAGGGGGTGAGTGGGTATTACCTGCCTTGGAATTTAACTCATGCTCAGATTGGCAGTGCGATCGGTTCAACTCGGGTAACCGTGACGCGATTAATGGGCAAATTACGGGCGGAAGGGTTGATTCACGTCGGGGAGAGTCACTTAATTGGGTTACCCCCCCGGTAACGGTTTCAGATCCATTTTAACCCACACCTGGGGTAGCATTCCGTTTGGAAAGGGTGTGGGTTCTGACTGCGAGAACCCAGTTCCAGATTAGACGCTGCCATTTTTGAGGGCATCTAGGAGAATTTCGGTGGCGGATTCGTATAACGGTAAGGTGATACTAAACGTTGAGCCTTGATTGGGGTGAGAGGTGAGAGAAATCCATCCTCCGTGGAGTTCGACTAATTTTCGGGTAATGGCTAACCCCAGACCACTCCCTTGATATTTGCGAGTGAGAGAAGAATCAATTTGGGAGAAGGGAGAAAACAACCTCGGACGATCGCGCTCGTCAATGCCAATCCCCGTATCCCAGACCACAAAGTGAATCCAATCATGCGGGCGAGTGAGGGTGTTCCGCACGGACTTCGATATCGCCTTGTCTCCAGCTTTTGACTTGCCATCCCTACCGTCGGGAGTTTCATGGGCAGGAGTCCGATAAATTTTCAAGCCGACCTCACCTTCTGGGGTGAATTTAATAGCGTTAGTGAGAAGGTTAAGGAGCATTTGTTTGAGGCGGCGCGGGTCAACCACCATACATTCGAGGGAGGGGTCTACTTCCATCTGAAACTGTAAGCCGTGATTAGCGATCCGCTCTTGAATCAAGCTGACGAGACCCTGACAAATATCGCAAATATAAACAAGTTGGGGTTCGAGTTCCAGGCGATCGGCTTCAATACGGGAGAGGTCTAGGATATCATTAATCAGGGATAACAAGTGTTGTCCGCTGATATGAATCCGGTCAAGGTAAATTTTTTGTTTACCGTTTAATGAACCGAAGGATTCCTCTAAAAGGACGCTGGAAAAGCCGAGAATGGCGGTTAAGGGGGTGCGCAGTTCATGAGAAGTGGTGGCAATGAACTCTTCTTTGAGCCGGTTGATGGCGGCTAGTTCTTGATTTTGCTCTTGCAGGCGCTGCCATTGGTGACGAAATTCACTGACATCTCGGGCGATCGCAATGATCCGATGGATTGAGCCGGTTTCGTCGGAGACGGGAGAGTAGACGGTTTCTAGGGTTTTGTTGCCAATGGGGAAAGTAATCTCATGACTGACTAAAACGCGATCGCCTGTTTCATAGACATGACGCAGCAGGGGTTCGATCGCCTCAGCAGCGTTGGCGTTCAGTTCTCGATTGGTTTTCCCCGTCATCTGTTCACGAGTGAGACCAAAGAAGGCTGCGCCTGCCGCGTTAATCGAGAGATAACGCAGTTGGGTATCATATTCGACAAAGATATCACTGGATTGACGCAGAAAAGACCGAAAGTAGTCAGCACTCAGACGGGAGGACTGTTCCTTTCTCAGCAGGCGGGCTTGGCGGATGGCGATCGCACAAACTTTGGCCACCTGCTTCACCAGTTCAATCTCGTCGCTATCAAAGTCTTTTTCTTGGGGTTGAATGATGCCTAACGCGCCGATGGAACCGCTATCGTCGGCGATCGGAACCAGGGTTTGTTGGAAACATAGGTTCTGGGGGGACCCGTGGAAATTCTCATCCCCAGGTAGGAGGCGATCGGCGTTTCCCTCACACTGTCCCGCATCTAAGACACAGAGTTTCCCTTGTAATAGCACAGTCCGACAGTCCGGGGAAATCTGATTAAAGTCCAAGCGAGTAGCAACGGGTAACGCTTGGTCCGAAAGGGGGTTGAGAAATGATGCCTGGGCCTGATATACTCCTTGTGCCTCATCCCACAATAGGGCATGACAGCTCTCCACCCCGAGAGTTTCCACAAGCCCTTGTACCGCTGCACTGATGACACTGTTTTCATCGGTGGCACTGCTGAGGGTTTCGGTTAAATGGCGAATCAGTTGCTCGAATTGGAGCGATCGCGCTAGGGTAGTGGTTCTCTGCTGGACCCGATCTTCGAGTTCCCGAGCGTAGGTCCGTAATTGTTGGACGAGATTGGCTTGTTCGATGGCGATCGCCATCTGAGTTGCCACCGCTTGCACCAGTTGCTTTTCGTCCGTTGTCCATTGTCGGGGACCATGACAGTGATGGACAACGAGCAATCCCCACAGGTTAGAAACACTGGGAGATTGGAGAACATGGGGGTCAATCTCTAAGATTTCCCCCGTCTGAAGTTCTCTCACGCCGAGAGGATCTGGTATAATAGACTCTTCTTTATTACGCCCAATGGCGACTCCCATAAAACTGCGGACTTGAAATTGGTTGAGCATTTCTCGATAGCAATCGCTCAGGGCTGCATTCTGAATATCGGGAACTGACCCGAGATGTCCATTCCGATAGGCATCTTGATGGGCAAGGGGCATACAGTCCGGGGGAAACCATTGTCCCTTGATGGATGGATAAGGCCTTTGCACATCTTCGGCGATACAGATGCCACTGCCATCGGCTAAGAACTGAAAGGCAAGGGTGCGATCGGTCTCTAGGGCTTGTCTGAGACCCTGGACCCCGAGTTTTAAAATGGTAGGCAGATCGAACGTGGAGCGGATTTTAGCGGAAATTCGACTCAGGAGCATTTCCCGCGATCGCCGCTGTTGGATTTCCTGTTCGGCGCGGGCGCGATCGCTCAAATCCGTGACAAAGGTCATAAAATAGCTCTCGTCCTCTTCTTCCCCCACCAGACAGAGGGTCACCTCTGCTGCCAACAACTCACCATTGGCGCAGATGTAACGCTGGCGTAGGGTTTGCCGTTTTACGCCCTCTCGCACCATTTGTTGAATCAGTCGCAACAATGCTGCGAAATCTTCGGGATGGGAAATTGCCCGGGAATCTAAATACCGCAGTTGACTCGGACTATACCCGGTCATTTGACAAAAGGCGGGATTGGCTTTGACAATCCCGCCATCGATGCTGTGGTAAACAATTCCCGTGGGACAGTCCCAA
This sequence comes from Oscillatoria sp., assembly GCA_011390515.1. GTDB lineage: Bacteria > Cyanobacteriota > Cyanobacteriia > Cyanobacteriales > Laspinemataceae > Laspinema. The sequence continues at coordinate 31,482 of JAABSJ010000013.1, read as the reverse complement.
AACACTCCATCAAAGCCCGGATTCGGAAACGAGATCCAGGATGACTGGTGAGGGATGCAGTCTTGATTTGGCTGAGGAGTTAGGGACTCATAAGCGGGCGATCGCAAAGCCTCTCTCCCCCGGGAAAATCCCCGGTTTTGAGCCGTCCTCTCCCCTAACGGGTTAGACTCGACAAGGTTGGCACTCTCTTCGGCAACGGCAATCTCCGAGTCTTGGGAAGAAATTATATGGAGCGTATGTAACCAAAACCGCCGCAATACCCGCTCATCATTTTCTAGATCCCCCGCTTCTAAACCGGAACAGTGAGGAACTGCTGTCGCCAGGGTTGAGCTTCGGAGCAACTGGACGATTACCTCTGGGTCGAACACGACTGATACTCGACTACGCGGCTCATTCCCTTCCCCAATGCCTGCAAATTCTTCCTCGGTGTGAGCTTGATCCAGTTCCACTTGAATCCAGACGTTCAAATGGGAACTCAGGGCCAGAATGCTCGTTTCCACTCCCCCAAGGGCAATCACCGGAACCGACGCAAATCGTTGGGACTTGCCCAGGGGATAGTTGGGCTGGCTGGGTGCATTTGGCATGGATTGCACCTCCACTTCAGCTACGGAAAACCGGCTGGGCGTCATGGCCGTTTTTACCGGATATGTCCCGACTCCAGATTCCACCTTCTCTGGAATCCTCTGCCCTGTTTTACACCAAATTTTTTGGAGCTTTTGACACCATTCTAAATTGTCTCCCACCACTAATAAAGCTCGTAACCACCCACTGCTTTCTAGGGCATGGTGCAGCAGTTGAAATAAAGACGACAAATGTTCGCGGTCCAAATAGAGGATAATTTGGCTGGGTAAACGATGATTCATATTTATTTTAGAATTTAGGGTTTCCATAGTTTTAGAGAGAATATGACTGACCTGTTCAATTTGGGGTTTGACTAAGTTAATGATTCCCGAACTGATTCGCAGTATTTAAAGAATTGCCCCAAGGACTTTAAACGTAATGTTTCTTTACAAAAAAAGTAAAATTTCCCGCTAAATCATCAGCAGAAAAGCTGGGGTAATCTGTCAACCCCTTGTCAAAATAAGGTGACAAATTGTACCCACACAACCCACCCCTTTTACCCTGGCCCATCGCCTCGACGGGGGTCTACATGACCTAGGGACTTGGAAAAATGTTCAGGTTTGAGGCGATCGCCTCCGACACCCTGATCGAACCCACCTGAACTTTCAGACCCCTACTCTCTCCTCAATCTTTACTGTACTCCATTTAGCCCGGATTAGAAGGAGGCACTCAAAAACAAGGGAAGTTCCTTTTAATTCAGTCCGGGTAAAGGTTTAGGGTGCAGCAATCTGATCAAGAACATTGCACAACAGTTCACCTGGACGAGTCGCCCTCTGCCAGATGAGTTGCTTTCCCAACCCTTTCGGGACTTTCTCCTTCTTGAAAGAGGCGATCGGATTGCCATCACCTCGGAAGCCACCTCTGTTAGTCTAGCAACCCGAATCTGTTGCCTTCCCTCAAACTGACTCCAAAAGGGGCAAGGATCACCATTCTCAACACCGGCGGGGGATAAATCAAGCGTCGGTTGTTGCAATAGGTGCTTGATGTCAGTTGTACTGAACTCCTCATCAGCAGTGATGGAATGGTTAATTAACGAATTCTCACAAAACCCGCTTGTTCGATTAAGGCTTGTCCCTGTTCCGTGAGGAGGAGTGCAGCGTAGGCTTCGGCGAGTTGTTGGTCAATTTGACCATTTTCTTTGACGATCACAAACAAGCGGCGAGTGAGGGGATATTCCCCACTTTGAAAGGCTGCGGCATTCACTTGATTTCGCCGGTTTGGACAATCTTCAGCAGGGACGAAGGGTTCTCGATAGGGGGGAATCAGACGATTGGTTTGTCCGGCGATCGCAATCGGGGTGACGCTACATTGTCCCACAATCTCCGGGGCCGAAGCGTAGTAAATTCCTCCCAGGCGACTGCCCACTTCTCGTAATGCTAGGGTGGTGGTCCGCATAAACTGCACATTGCTCCCAAATGCCTCCCCACCCATGACATTTTCCATAAAAAATTCAATAGTTCCACTGTTTTCCGGACGCCGAGAATAGGGGACAATCTCCACATTTGGTCCTCCCACTTGACTCCAATTCCAGATCTCCCCGGTATAAATTTGTTTAAGTTGAGTTAAGGTTAATCCAGGAATATTTAAGTCTGGATTGACTGCTACTGCAATTCCATCTAAAGCCACTGGAATCGCTTTTAGACTAAATCCTAGTTGTTGAGCTCGTTGCTGTTCTTCTTCTCTAATTGAGCGAGAAGATTGAGCAAAAACAAGCTGATTATCTAACATCATCTCGATTGCCGTTCCCGAACCCGGGGGTCTCGTCGGATGCTGGGTATAGCGCAATTTAAACTGGGGCAGAACCATTTGAATCACCGGATCCACGGTTCCCCGAATCGGTGCCCAACTGGTGCTCCCGCCATAAGTCGCCAGTCCCGAAGGCAGGTTAGGAACTTCGGCAAAACTGCTAATTCTCGCATCAGGATCGAATCGATAGGGGGCTGTGGATTGAGAGGAAATCCCTCCCCGGGCTGAATGCTCCGATTCAAAGGGTGTGCCGAATCCTCGGATTAACCCCCAGATAATTCCCCCGGCTAAACTGACGGTAACTAGCACGGTTAAGACCAAAATCGTTGTTTCGTTTTTCAGTGACATTGCTGATAATTAAACGAGGTTAGGGTTGAGACCTTGAGTCAGATAGGTTGGGGATGGGTTGGGCGACTGATAGTAAATTTCAACTAGATAAATCAGACATTTTTGATGCAAAGCTCAGGAGGGTTTCACGGGTTTCGGATTAAGTGTTTAGGTTTAATCTGAACTCAAACAAACCTGTTTTGTTGAAGGTTAAGTTTTAGTTTGTCCTAGGTAATCGGTATGAATAGTTGGCTAAATAACTTATAAGAATTTAGCGATTAGCTTTGAAATTAAACGAAATAGTGCGGTAAATGCCACGGCACAACAACTTGCAAAAACTGGGATAAATAATATAGCTTCCCATAAAAATGCCTGATTAAAAGGCGGAATAAAGAAGACAATTCCCAAGGTGACAACGGCGAGAATGAGTAAATCATACTTTTCAATAAGCCGACGATATTGAACGAAAATCAGGGCAGTTAATATCAGTAACCAGGCGATCGTGCTGATCGCCGGTGCAAATCCCAAACTTCGTAAAACAATTAACAGTAGGCCCCCTTCAAATCCGGTAAAGGCTGCTCCTCGTAGGACCTCGAAGGTGGAGAAGTGGGGGGATGAGGGGGAAATGGGAGATAGGGGAGAAATGGGGGATGGGGGGGATGGGGGAGAAATGGGGGATGGGGGGGATGGGGGAGAAATGGGAGATGGGGGGGGTGGGGAGGTGGCGTTGAGGGCGGTTAGGACTTCTTGAGCTCCTTGGAAGCGCTGACTGGGGGTAGAGAGGAGGAGGCGGTCCAAAATATCAGCGAAGCGATCGCTCAGAGTTGCTTGACTTCGCCAATTCCATTCATTGCTATAGGCATCGAATAACTCTTGGGGTTCTTTTCCCGTGAGTAACATGATGCAAGTCACCGCTAAGGCATATAAATCCGTCGAGGGAAATACCGTGCGCCCTGCCATTTGTTCGGGAGGAGCAAACCCCATAGAATAAATGCCGGTGGAGCGTCCACTGCTAGTCACCCCGGGGGATTGGGTGACTTGTTTGACGGCACCAAAATCTAATAAATAGAGGCGACCATTGGTTTTGGCCCGCATAATATTCGAGGGCTTGATATCCCGATGAATCGTGTCATTTTCATGAACAAAGGAGAGAATTTTCAGCATTTCAACAAACACCTCCCGCACTTGTTCCTCGGAGAAATTCCCTTGTGATTTTAATTCTTCTTCGAGATTTTGACCATCAATAAACTCCTGAACTAAATAAAAAAAACGGTCTTGTTTGCCGGGAATTTGACTGGAAATTTCCAGGGGAAAGAACGCCATTAAATCAGGGATTTGGGGGTGTTTGTTGCCAAGGCGTTCGAGGACTTCGGCCTCCCGTTCAAAGAGGGTATGGGCGATCGCCAACTGTTGGGGACCCAGGTCTCCAGCCGGTTGGAATTGCTTGACCACACAGGTTCGCATGGCTGGAGTGCGGCGATCGCGAGCCAGAAAAGCCGCCCCAAAACCCCCTTGACCCAGTAACCGCACCGGCAGATACCGACCATCTAAAATCAACGGCATCCCACAAGTAGTACAAAATTTTTGCTGGATTGTTTTGAGGGTGGTCGTATCATCGAGATCAGCAAAACTATTTTGAGGACGCAAGCAGCCCGGACGAGTGCAGTAAATTTCCATATCAAATGCCGTAATGTTACCGAACAAATTTTAGATTTCAGATGCTAGAATTGATAGAGCTTCGTTCTCCAATCGGGTCATCTAAAATCTAAAATCTGTTTAGCTAATCGTTGAATTGGTGGAAACGGGTTTTAGGGGTTCTACCTCCATAAATTCTAAGGGTTTTTCCAGTGAGCTATCCACCCAAGGTTGAGTCGAGAACTGGGGTAAAATTTCTTGACTAAACGCCTCAGCCGCTTTAGAACGATACCGATTGGGATTGTAAATCACCGACAGCATTCGCTTAACCACAACTCCCTCAATGGTGGCGCGGTTGAGAATGCCCATTTGCAACTCTTTTTCGATGGCAGAAATCGAAACAAAAGCAGCGCCCAAACCGGACTGAACCGCATTTTTAATCGCCTCAATCGAATTGAGTTCCATCTCCAATTTGAGACGGCGGGTATCAATATCACAACGAGAAAGCACTTGATCAATGACCTTACGGATGGTCGATTGGGAGTCCAGGGCGATGAACTGTAGCTTATAAAGGTCTTCTTTTTGAATTTTTTCAAGTTTGGCAAAGGGATGAAACACCGGCAGAATTAAAGCCAGTTCATCTTCAGCATAAGGCTGGATTTCGAGGGAATCTTGGAGTTCCGGGGGGACTTCACCTCCAACGATCGCCAGGTCGATTTGTCCATTGGCGACACTCCAAGCGGTCCGCCTGGTAGAATGAACGTGCAATTGCACCGCGACATCAGGATACTTCTGCCGAAACATCCCAATCATCCGAGGCAGGAGATAGGTCCCGGTGGTTTGGGAAGCCCCGACAATCAAGGTCCCACCTTGAAGGTTTTGCAAATCCTCGATGGCGCGACAGGTTTCCTGACAAAGGGTCAGAATTTTTTCGCCATAACTGAGCAAGAGGTGTCCAGCTTCTGTGAGTTGGGCGCGCCGCCCTCCTCGGTCAAATAATGGGACATCCAACTGCCGCTCTAGGTTTTGCACCTGTAGGCTGACGGCGGGCTGAGAAACGTATAAACTATCTGCCGCACGTTTAAAGCTGCCCTCAGCGGCGATCGCTTTGAGAATGCGTAACTGATCTAAAGTGAAAGGTAGATCGGACATACTGCTAAACCTGAAAGGGGCAAAGGGTCTGATGGCAACCGACGGATTAACATCAATGGACAGGGAATAGGCAGGTTCAATCTTGCTATGGGATGAATCAATCTCGGCAGGCGAGGGAAAATAGCATAACTTGCCATTCTAGTCCTGGATAATCAGTCGTCAGGTTGTATGGGAGTTTACCAAATCGCCGGAGATAGCCCTATCTACGATAAAAGCAAAACTAGGTGGCGATCGGCGATCCCGTCAAAGCAGAGAGTACGATCCCCTCTGTCAAAAATTATGATCCCCTGCTAATGGAGATCTGATAACTGATTCAGTTTATCTTATAGTTGAACTGACGAACCCACTCATAACGGGTTGATCCATCGGTCAGTTGGATATAGAATCCACCCCGAGAGGATAAAACCCCCATCGCTTTTTGTTAATGGATGCCTTAAAATGTTTTCACCTCCGACGAGCTTGGAGCATCTGGTCCGGCATCTGTGGCAATCTGAACTAGCCCGGTCAGGGATCGCAAGGGTCTGTTGGAGTTGGATATTTGGAGTGGGAAAGAGCTTGGGATGTTCTCAGATTGGTTGACTTCTAGCCATTTTATAATGATCGGGCTGTTGTTTGGGTTCGCGATCGCCCATAGTGGATTAGCGGCCCTGCGCCCTCGGGGGGAAAAACTGATCGGCCCCCGCTTGTACCGCGTTTTGTTCGCTCTGGTGAGTCTCCCCTTTGCCGTGGTGCTGATTATTTATTTCTTTAACCACCGCTACGATGGCTTACAACTGTGGCAAGTTCAGGGTGTGCCTGGGGTGATGCCGTTGGTCTGGACCCTCTCGGGGATTTCGTTTCTGTTTCTCTACCCGGCGACGTTTAATTTGTTAGAAGTGGCGGCGATCGCCAAGCCGCAAGTACACTTATTTGAAACCGGAATTATCAGAATTAGTCGCCATCCCCAAATGGTGGGTCAAGTGATTTGGTGTCTTGCCCATACCCTGTGGATTGGGACCTCGTTTACCTTGGTGACCTCCATTGGTTTGGTGTTGCACCATTTATTTGCGGTTTGGCATGGCGATCGGCGCATGAAAGCCCGATATGGAGAAGCCTTTGAGGCAGTTAAAGCTCGCACCTCAGTGATTCCCTTTCTGGCGATCGCCCAGGGTCGCCAAACCCTCAAATGGGATGAATTTCTACGTCCCGCATATCTGGGCGTCACGGTGTTTACCCTCGGTTTCTGGTGGGTTCACCCCTTGTTAATGCGGGCCACCAGTAATGTCCCTTGGTAAGAGGGAGATGGGGGAGATGGGGGAGATTGGGGGGATGGGGGAGATGGGGGAGATGGGGGAGATCTGGTTAATTTTAAATAATGGCTTTTAAATCCAGACTTGCGGCGTTGAGTTGTTCCGTACTTTGTCGGGTTGTCGCGATTCCCTTAACCGTTTCTGCGGCTCCCAGATTCAAGGAATTCATGGCTTCAACCACTTGCGCGATCGCCGTGACTTGTTGTTGGGCATTCAAGGCAATTTGTTGAGAACTCATCACCACATCGTTGATAGAATCCCGAACGCCATTCAAGGCATCGGCAGTTTCTCGGGCGATATTTACCCCGCGATCGACGGTTTTTGTTCCTTCATGGGTGACGAGGACCGTAGAATGAATCGCCCCCTGAATATCCCCGACTAAGGTGTTAATTTTATGAGCTGATTTTTGGCTTTGGTCCGCCAGCTTACGGATTTCGCTGGCTACCACCGCAAAACCTTTCCCTTGTTCTCCCGCTCGCATCGCTTCTACCGCTGCATTCAAGGCTAACATATTGGTTTGATTGGCAATTTCACTGACCAATTTTGATATAGTTCCAATCTGAGATGTTTGTTCACTCAGGTGTAAAATTTGCTGGGCGATCCCCGTGACTTTTTCTTTTAAGATTCCCTGGGATTCTAGGCTGCGTCCGATCGATTGGGTCCCGATTTCGGTCAAATGTAGTGCCTGCCGCGCACCGTCGGCGGAGGACTGAGCTTGTTCAGCAGATTGACGGGATGAGGCTTCCAGTTCGTCCATTGTGCTTGTGGTTTCATTGACGGAACTGGCTGCTAGAGCAGTGGTGCGTTCTTGTTGTTCTAAGGTGGCAGCAATTTCTGTAGATGAGTTGGCAATGCGGCTAACTGCCTGGGCGATCGTGCGGGAAATTCCTGATGAAATTCCAAAGGCAGCGATCGCAGAGAAGCCCAGACATAGAACTGCACCCAAGAGGAGGGCTACGGTTAAACTATTGATGGCTGTTTTGGCTTCAGCATTTGCCTGATTTAAAATCTCCTCCTCGGCAGCGTTAAATTCCTGGCTCAATTCTACAAAACTCTGGATATAGTTTTGGCCCTCCCCGGTTTTTAACAGATCAATGGCTTCTCTACTTTTGTTTTCCTTGACTAAAGTAATCAGTTGTTGGGAAAAATCATCATATTGTTGTTGCAGGGCCAGCATTTCTTCATTGCGCTGACGTTGCCCCAAGTCTTTTATGGTATCTCTCCCCATGAAAACTGCTTGATTAAACTGATTTTTTTCTGTTTCATATTTAAGCAATAAGTCTTCAGTATTAAATAGTAAATATCCTCGGATATATATTGCCATGCCGCGATAACTATAATCTAAATCTTGTCTAATTTTGATAACAGACTGAGTTGATTCAATTTGTTGTAATGTCTGGGAAATTTTGAGGATTTTCCAATATACGAATACCGTCAACATCAACAATAATAAAATGGGAATCGAATATCCCATAATCATGCGATTTTTTAATTTAAAATGGTTCAACATAAGCTGTAAAAATAGGGATCTAGATGTGAATGGCTATCAATAATAAAGATGAGAACTCAGTTACAGGACTTGCGCAATCTTTAAAGTTAAACCCTAAATGTAGAGGCATCAGGAGCGAATCACCTCTACATTTAGCGTGAATTCTCCAAATATTCGGAAGTCCTGAGTTAGTCTGAGTAAACAACGGATGTTGGTTGGAGCCTGAGTCAAGTTTCCGCCTAACGAGTGGGATAAATGTTCTGTGAATTAATGCAATGAATGCACTAGAAATTTTGACTCTGAGTTCATGAGTAAAGATGCTTTGTTGAGACCTGGGAGCATCTTTTTGTTTCCGGGCTAAATGGAGTACAGGGAAATAATTGACATTGCCCAATCTGGGTGGCGATCGCTTCATGCCAGATTTTCATGGTAAATTCGCCTCCTGACGGGTGGCCCCTGGCGTGAGAGGGGAGTTGGGGGGAACTCCGGTTTTCAATCCACAGAAGGAATCATACCCAATCGGGCGTTGTCAAGTCTGTGTTCTCTGTATCATCGACAGAACTTCCGTTCGTATAACCGCACCCGTGATGGTGTCAGTTTGTGCAGACTGACCAGAAACGAATGGAGTATAACAGGCTAGGCTCGGTCGTTAAACCACGGACTTGAGATGCAAAGCTGCTTCTTTCAGTCGTTGGGTCCCAATTTTGACTTGAGTGATCCCGGTGGCACTTTGGGAAGCCCCTTGATTCAGCTCGTTCATAGCGGTGAGGACTTGTTGGATAGCATTGGCTTGTTCTTTGCTATTGAGAGAGATTTCGGAGACATTGACTGCCACTTGATTAATGGCATTTCGCACCCCTTCAAAGGTGGCTTGAGTTTCCCCAACAATGCGGATCCCTTCGGCGACGCTTTCGGAACTTTCGCCACTGGCGAGGACAGTAGATTTGAGGGCTTGTTCGATGTCGGTGACGAGGAGATTGATTTTTTCGGCAGATCGATGACTTTGATCGGCTAATTTGCGAATCTCCGTGGCAACGACCCCAAATCCTTTGCCTTGTTCTCCGGCGCGGACTGCTTCTACAGCAGCATTGAGAGCGAGGACACGGGTTTGAGTGGCTAAATCGCTAACAAGCCCGGCGATCGCACCAATTTGATTAGCGCGTTCGCTCAGTTCCTCCACCCGCGATCGCATCAACCCCACGGTTTGATTGAGTTTGGCCATTTCCTCCAGGGTGAGATCGACCGCTTGAGTCCCGGATCCGGTGAGGGTGAGGGCTTGTTCGGCCCCGGTGGCCGATGCGCTCGCTTGATGGGCCGCTTGAGCGGCGGAACGATTTAATTGTTCCATTGCGACACTGGTTTGATGCACGGATCCCGCTTGCTGCTGGGCAATCTGTTCCTGCTCTGTGATGGCGCTGGCAATCTGAGTTGAGGTGCTGGCAAGAGTATTGATGAGATCCGTCAGGGTAGCGGAGATCGCCCCTCGAATAATCGCAAAACCCAGGGGTGAACCCACCAATAAAGCCAGGGACAACAAGGGAATAAAAATAATTTGGGTGCTTTGGTAAACTTCGGCTGCTTTTTCCCGTTCTTGTTTGGCAATTTCTAACTGTAAATTAATTAACTCATTGATTTTCTCCGTGAGCGGGTCGATCACTTCATAGAGATAGCCATTAAATTCGCTGACAACAGCCCGGTTTCCAGTCTGCAAAGCCAGTTGGAGACGATCAATATCGCGCTCGGCCCGAACGAACAATTGCTCTACTTCCCGAGCAAGACTCATCTCCTCGGGGGTGAGTTTCGTGCTTTTATAAGCCTGCCAGTTCACTTCTATCTGATCAAGAGCGGTTCTGACCGATTGCAACGCCTGTTCCATCGTCCACAAACCCTGATCAGCCTTATTCACTGCATCAATCACGGAGATTCCGTAATCATCGGAAATTACCTTTAACTGCTGTAACGGCACGACGCGATCATCATAGATGGTTTCGACTTGCCGATCAATATTGGCAAAAGAAATTAGGGAATAAATCCCTAACCCGGCCAAACACAGGGTAGGAATTGCGAATCCTATATAAAGCTTTCGCCCTAACCTCATATTTTTATTCCTCATAAGGGGTGATGCGCTGAGGCACTCTTGAATCGGCCCTCAGCAACGGTTCACCTGATAATTCTGGTTTTACCTTAGCCTGAACTCGATTGTTTTGGCTCAGTCCAGTGTATCTAGTGATACCTAAAGTCTACTCTTTACCGTTTCGATGCTGGAGGCTTTTAAAGGTTCCTGGGATGGTTAGCTCCTTCACCGAGGCGCTCATTCCATGTTGAAACTGTGTCCATAGCGCAGGGGTCTGAAGAAACAACCGATAGGCTCTTTGGGTGCGGATACAGGGACACAGTTCTGCGCTTGGAGAAGAGAGAAAACCGAGTTTTAATCAAAAATGCGATCGCCACCCATTCCAGGCCGCATCAAGATACACCCCAATTCACGACTAAGAACTGGCAATCACGACGGACGGCTAGGGGGTGAATAGGAAGAACCAAGTAGAAATACTCCCTACCCAGACCCTGATTATAACAGTTCCAACAACTGATGAGTGTCTCGGTTGAGTTGTTGAAGGCGAATTTTGGTTTCGCTTAAAGTCTGAGCCGTTTCTCGGGCGGTTTGATAGGGCGAGTCCAGAGCCTCGAACACTTGTTGAATCGCCGTAGCTTGCTGCTGACTTCCCTTGGAAATGACCTGAGTCTGGGTGGCAAGTTCACCGATCGCACTCCAAATCGGTTCCACATTTTGCTCCGGTTCTTCCAGTGCCATCGGAACCGAATGGGGCTCGATTTCGAGTTGGGTGACGAGGGTATTCACTTCCTTGGCCGATTTTTGGGTTTCCGTGGCTAAGGTTCGCATTTTCGTCGCTACCGCATCCAGACAGTGACATTCCAATCCGGGTCGCTGGGACTCAACCCCGGCATGAAGCGCTAACAGATTGGTTTGAGAAGCTAAATCGGTCACCCGGTGCGTGAGTCCATAGATTTTGCCTAGATGCCCTCTCAAAGAAAGCATTTTATCTTCTATCTGAGCGACTTGAACCTGGGTGGATTCGGTCTCTTGAGCGTGAAGATCCGCAGATTGAGTTAGGCTCTCCAGGACGGCGCTGGTTTGACTCAAGTCCTCAGTGTGGCGAGTCAAGAGGGTTTCACTGACTAAGATGTTATGGGTGATTTCCTTGGCAGTAGATTGGAGGGAAAGCAGGGGATCGGCGATCGCCTGGACGATTCGATAAGTCCATGCGGTAGAAATCGTCAGGGTGAACAGGACTAAAACCACACTCCCCACCCACACCCACTCATTTAATACCCCGATCGCAAGATGAGTGGCTTCGACCTTACCCACTTGAAGCTGGTTTTGAACCGCCATAAAATCATCCAGAGCTTGAGTGATTTCTAGGGCAAGATTGCGACTTTCTGCTGCTGCAAAAGCTCGAATGGCTTGGTCTCTTCTTTGAGTTTGTGTTAAAGTCATCAAATATCGATTCAAACTATCGATTTGATTTCCTAATTCTTTAATTTTATCTAAGCGAATTTGCAAATCGGGGTGTTCAAGCTCCTGTTCGAGGGATTCAAGAGACTCTTCAAATAATTGAGATTTTTTTTCGTATTCAACTAAAAAATCAACTTCGGGATTGACTAAAAAGCTGGCACTATAACGCTGCATCTGGGAAAGGCCAGAAACCATGTTTTCCGAGTTGTCCAGGATTTGTTGTCCTGCCGCATCGGTGTCCAGTTTTTGTTGGAGGGTCTGGGTCTGGCCGGAAATCACTGCGGCAAAGCCAAGGGACAGCAATAACGGCACTGAATATCCCAGTAAAATCCGGGTTTTTAGTTTTAACGGGTTGAACATAGATCCGTCGGTGCAACCAACAAAACATCTTGTGATTATTCATTCGTTAAACCCGAGAATCCAGAATTCATACGGAAGAATATTCAATTAAAACTTGCAATAGAGGCGGATTTGAAGAAAACTAATTTTTGGGGCTTGGGGGCCTCTTGTCCCCGGTTCGGTTTTGCACCGGGTCAGGGTTCTGTCGCTGAGTCTCCCCCCAGAGTGTTTTTGATCTCACGGAGCCCGGGCATCACCCCAACTCCAGGAAGAATTAGGGTTCTTCATTGACCTCTAATTCTCCATCGGTGAGAATTTTAGGCAGATCTAGTAAGCTCATCATTTTCTCCCGATAGGGTGCTGTACCTCGGAGGTATTCATCATTATTGGAGTGAATGGCGGCAGGTACTGGGGCAATTTTGGACGGGTGCAGATACATGACGTCGCAGACTTCCTGGATGGCAATCCCGGCGACGAGTTCATCGATATGAACAACCATCACTTTACTGCCGCTAATCGCACGGGTGATGGGGAGGTTTAAGGTTTCGCGAATATCGATTAAGGTGACGATTTCACCCCGGAGGTTCATGTTGCCGAGGATCCGACTGGGACAGCAGGGAATCGGGGTGATTTCTCGAATGTCGGTAAATTCCCGCACTACATTGAGATCCAGACCGAAATATTCATCGTTTAACCCAATTACGGCGATCGGCATTAATCCGGTAAAATCTTCGCCTTCGCTGAGTTTCATTAAATTGTCGGCCCGCTCTTGAAAGAGTACCATTTCCGACGGGGTGGCATGGGGACAGAATCGGCGGTCTTTCTGAATGGGGGTGGGGGTACTGGGTATTTCTGTCCCGTTGAGTTCAAAAAGAGGGGTTTCTAAAGAATCGGAGTATTGAATTAATTGTTCGGGGTTGACTAGCATCACCAATTCTCCGAGGTTTTTGGCGACCCCGGTGATGTAATGGTGGGAGGGGGTGCCGTTCTGTCGTCCATAAGCAATTTGGGGGGCGATCGCCTCGAAGGGAATGTCTTGTACTTCATGAACTTGGTTGACAATCAGCCCTACTTTGACGGTTTGCCACTCAATGACGATGATGCTATCTGTAATCTGGTAATCGAGCGATCGCTGAAAGAAGCGTAAGCTTAAATCCATCACGGGTAAAATTTCTCCCCGCAGATTTACCACCCCCACAATGTCCCAAGGGGCTTCATCGATGGGAGTTAATGCCGGTAAGAAAAATATTTCTTGCACGGCATTGGTTGTCACCCCATACCGTGACCCATTTAAGCTAAATATTAAATAAGAGTGATGTTCGCTCACCGTGATGTTCTCCCGCTTTATTCCTGATTTTTCAGAGTTGTTATCAGATATTCTTTTAATTCACTTGAAGTTATCTTTTCTGCATATTCCAGCGAATAATCTTTAGGCAACGTATCCAAGATATCCAATGCGGTTCTTCGCATTTTATTGGCTCTTTTCAAATCAGATTCTCGTTCATAAATTGCCGCCAGTTCCAGGTAAGCTGATAGAGAAAGCGGAGCTAAATAAAGAATACGCTTTAACCAATATTTAGCCCGTTCAAACTCTCCTTTTTCCTCAGCAATATGAGCCATGATGTAGTAAGGTTGAACTGACAAGGCATCAATGGAGATAGCTTGTTGACAATAGCGTTCGGCTTGGTGATAGTTTCCTAAGTTAGCATAAATTTTAGCAATCAGATAATAGGCTTGAAAATGTCGAGGCTGCAATCGAACAATATGTTGGAAGGTCTGGAGGGATTCATCTAAGCGGTCCGCATTAAAGAGGGTTTCAGCCTTTTGCAACAGGAGACTGATGTCAGAGTTTTTCAGTGTAATATCCGGGGAAGAGGTACTAGACCGATAGAGTGGCGGTTGGTGTTTATGCCGGGTAAATTTATTTTTGACTTGATCTAAATTTTTAGATGTAGCGAGCCCGGAGGAGGAGGATAAGGGCAAGGATGAAGGGAGGTTATACCCTTGAGAGGGAGAGACGGGGATCTTGATAGAAGAGTTATCTCGGCGTTGATAAACCACAGACTGGGCAAAAACTTTCGGATTAAACTGTTCCAAATTCTGCCCATGAAGTTCGGCATGAGCCGTCATCAAGTATCCACCGGGTCGGAGGGTTTTGGCAAATTTTTCTAAAATTTCCCCAATCACCTGGTATTCAAAATAGACAAAGACATTTCGACAGATAATAAAATCTAGATGAGCGAGGTCACCCGTCAAGTCCGGAAACCGATCACGGGCTAAATTACCCACCCGAAAAGTGACTAACCGGCGATATTTTTCTTCGACTTTCCATTGGTTCTTGTGTTGCTGGAAATATTGGGGAAGGCGTTCAGGTTCTACCATCCGAAATGACCAGGGGCTGTATAGTCCTTGTTTGGCTTGAGCAATCGACTCGTGATTGAGATCCGTTCCTAAGATAAAAAGATTCCAGTTTTCCCAGTCGGGAATCAGTTGGGTGAGTAGAATTGCCAGAGAGTAGGGTTCTTCTCCGGTGGAACATCCAGCACTCCAAATCCGCAGGGAGGGTTTGGAGTTTACAGTGGATCTACTAACTTGTCGTTGATAAGCAATCAGTTCTGGGAGCAGGACATTTTCCAGGAGCCAAAATTGACCGCTATCTCGAAAAAAATAACTTTCACCCGTGGTTAAAAGGGTGATGAGTTCTCTCCATTCTCCTTGAGTGGCGATTCCTGAAAAGGCCCGATTGGGGTCGATGCCTCCCTCTAGTAACTTATAATAATCTTCGGGGGAGGATAATTTAAGGGAGCGTATCCGAGACCCAAGTTTGCGACATAAAGCCTCTCGGTCTTGAGTCCTGATTCGCAAACCCGTATAGTTAGAAATCAGTTGGACAAAAAGTTGTATTAAAACTTCACTCATTTATTTATAGAAACTTTGAGAGGCAAGTTAGGGCTGTAGAAGTCAGTCTGAAGAAAGGCGAATACCAGGGATGGGAGGAAAGCGGGCCTTCTAGGGGGTAGCATTCCTCAAAACTGGCTCAGGGGTTCGGGGCGATCGCCATCGAACGCCGGGGTGGGTTGCGATCGCCTTCGATTCAAAGGAACCCGTTCTCATTTTGCTCGGGATTGGCTTGGATGAGCAGGGACAAGATCAGATTAAAATGATCAGGTATCAGTGCAGCACAGACCCTATTCTATTGTTATAACCGTTTTCTGGGTATTCGTGCCAGACCCACATTGAGCCTGGAGGCGATCGCGGGTTCAGATGCAGGTGTCTGGGTCCATTAATCGCTCGGTAGATCACAAGAAAACCTGAAGTTGAGGGAGGGAGTGGCAATGGGGAGACCGAGGCCCCTTGGGGCGATCTCCCGGGTAATCCGTTATGCCAGCGCCGGAAATCCCATCTCAGGGAGGGGGTTCGGGCGATCGGAGCATTTCAGGTATTTTTCAACCATTTGCAGCACCTTTTCCGCCTCGGGGGGCTTACTGAGAAAATCGGAAGCCCCATTTAATTTAGCCCGGGTGCGGTCAATAATGCCATCCTGACTGGTGAGGATGACAATAGGCGTTTCGCGAAAGACGTTGCTTTGACGTAAAAAATTGCAAAGATTGTAGCCATTTGTCTGAGGCATCACCAGATCTAAAAAGATAAAATCCGGCTTTTTTTCTGAGAGGATGGCCACCCCTTGCATGGGGTCCTGAATGGCGATCGTATCGTAACCGGCAGGTTGGAGAATACGAGCGAGGACCTCTGAAACCAGGGGACTATCATCAATACAAGCAATCAAGGGTTTTTTGGGGGCTACCGCCGCCCGAACGATCCGCCACTGTTCCAGAGGGGAAGGCCAATCCGACACGGTTTGTAGACAGATTTTACCCTGTTCTACGAAATGATGTAAAGTTCGGGTCACGCCCACGATGGATTGCTTGCGCTCGATCGCCAGGTCCCAAATCGTATTTTCACCGTTGAAGAGGGTGTTGAGGGTTAAAAATGACTGGGAACTGACTTGTTGTTTGAGCTGGGTGGGATGACTTAATACCGGGGACAAGTCGGGGCTAATGTAGTGTAACCCGAGTTGTTCCCACTGTTCCCAGAGCTGTTCGGCCTTCTGAAACACCTGGGCCACATCCAAGGCAGATAGGGCGATGTTGCTGGGAATCTGTAAAGACTCCAGGGGTAGGGGGTGCCAATGGGTGCTAATTTTGGCATAGCTGGCCAGGTTAAATAAGGCTTCTAAACTACTCGTGCGAATCAGGGCTTTGGCATGAGTAGGACTGATCAGATGTTGGTCCATTCCCGGTTGCAGAAGTTGAAATTCCCAGGGTTCTCCCTGGGCCACATCTTTGGGATCGACCACGAACTTGGGGCAGTGTTGGCGCAGAGCCCTAGACCACCGCCGGACCCGGTGAACACTTTCAGTAATGTAGAGTAACCGGCCCATGATCAGGTAAAATCGCCACTGGCGTTCCTCGGGGGAGGGAGGGGATGGTGGAGCCTTACCGGAACGAACTGTGGACGAAGCAGTATCTGCCGTCGGGGTCAAGCGGTCTTTCCCGGAGGACGGATTGGGTCGCCCCGGGGGGCGACTGGGAAGGGGCTTAGGCCCTGGAGCAGGGGGCTGGGAAGATCCAGTGCATTCTTGAGCGACAACGAGCCATGTCCCCGTCACTTTTTGCTGCATTAGCGCGGCTAACTCACCAGCAATTTTTGCACAGCCTAAAGACTCCAATATCATAAGTAGCCGCTCTTGAGTCGATTTTCCATCACTAAGTTAGCCCGTTTTAAAGAGTTTGGACATCCGTATATTTCCCGATCCCGTCGTTTGTCTAAAAGGGCGCTCCCCCAAATCGTGCCGGTTGGTGGTCCACTGGGTAAGATTTGCCCGGTTCGCGGGTAGGTTACCTCACGAACTGGGGGGGAGATTTATTGTCCGAGTTTCTTGGCAATTTCGGGGCTGTATAGCCGCAGATAATTCCAGTAATTCTCAAAAACGTACTTAACGTAACCTTTGGTTTCAGGGAAAGGAATCTGGTTGGCGAACTCATCGGGATCGTCGAATCCAAATCGTTCGATCCAGGAGGCTACATTTGAGGAGCCAGCATTGTAACTTGCCACCGCTAACATCGAGTTATCTTTATACTGACCGTGAGTAAAAGCTAAATACCAAGTCCCGATGTTAATATTATCCTCGGGTTTTTCTAGATTGTGATTTTTGAGACCCATGCTTTGGGCCACCCAGGACCCGGTTTCTGGCATAACCTGCATCAACCCGACTGCACCCACGGAAGACCGAATTTTTGGCATAAATCGGGACTCTTGGCGCATTAATGCCGTTACCAACAAGGGATTCATTTCTTGTTTTTCAGCGGCATTCTCGATCAGATCAACATAAGGAAAGGGATAAAGTGCTTCCCAATAATGAGGTTTTGCCTTGATTTGTTTGTACTGCTCTTGGTCCTCGGGTTTGTCTCGCCACCGCAGACTGGACAACATAAAGATTCCATCCAGATTATCTCCAATCCCGAGGCGAATCAAGCCATCGGTAAACTGCTCAGGGACTGAGGGTTCCCGGCGATTGGTAAATTCGACCTGCCAGAGGGTCCAGGCATCTTGATCTTGGCCGAGGAGGTAGAGTTCTTTGAGGACATTGGATCCGGCTGGGATTTCAACCCGTTCAGTTTGACCGACGATCGCCGGAGTTAGAGAACGCACGCTTGTAAAGTCACCCACATCCCATCCTAACAACACTGCCGATCGCCATGCATAATAGGATTCGGTATAGTTAAACAAAACCGCTTCGTAGGTTTCGCGAGCTTCCTTGCTCAAACCCAGGCGCTGTGCCCACTTTCCGGCCCAGAACCCCGCTTCCGGAGCCAGTTCGCTATCGGGGTTTTCCTGAAGGAGTTCCAAAGCCCACTTCCGAGCTTCCTCGAACTTGCTGATGGCTACATTTTGTTGGGCTAAACTCCATCGCAGTTCAGCAGCTCCTTCGGAATTGCTATACTCACTGAGCACCTTGTCCCGGGCTTCTTTGGCTGCACTAAGGCTTCCCAGTTCATCTAGGACTTTCGCTCTGGCGAAGAAGGCTTCTCCAGCTTTGTTGGGAAAGCGGTTAATCAGTTCGTCGATATAAGTTAGGGCTTCTTTGGGTTCGACCAAGGTGATCAGTCGCGCTAGCCCCATACTGGCTTCTTCACTGTCGGGAAAGTCTACGAAGAGTCGTTTGTAGGCTAAGATAGCCCCGCGATTATCCCCGGAGAGCTGACGTCCTCTGGCGAGACGATAAGCGCTCTGAGGGTTCCATGTGGCGAAAGCGTAGGCTTCTCCACCTTTGCCATAGTCTTGTTTTTCCCAATAGCCAAAGGCGATCGCATCCCAATCTTCTGCCGTGAGGCGATCGCGATATTGACTGGTCAGTTTTTGCAGATGGGATTTGTAATGGTCCAGGTAAAAGCCGTGGTTGGCGATCGGCAATAATAAATCCAGGCTATTCGGATTTTCTTTTAAGCGGCTTTGAGCAATTTCCATACTCTTCGGGTGAGCGGGGAAGTTCTCCAGAGCTTGGTCCCAATATTGGGGGTTGCTTTTTCCCAAAGCGTAGAGTGCTTCAACCCCCACCGGGGAATCGGGATGCTGGGACAGCAATTCTGTCCAAGTTTCTTGCGCTTGGGCTGAATTGCTCGTCAGTTCATAAGCCTGAGCGCGTTTCAACAAAATGTAGGGGGCGAGCAGTTCATAGTCGTTTTCTAAGTCTTGGAGCCATTCCAGGGCCTGTGCTGTCTGCCCTTGGTCGAGTAAATCATTGGCTAACACATAACGAGCTTGAGCGCGATCGAGACCCTTGCCATTAGTCGCCAACTGTTCTAACTGACTCGCTCTTTGCTCCGCAGGCATCAGCGCCAAAGGTTTCACCGCAGACTGGTGACTAAGCTTTCCCCCGAATGTCAGGAGTTGTGGAGTTTTCTGACTCCATTCGATCCATTTATTCATGGGTACAGCAGCACCGATTAACAAAATCCATAGCCCAATGCCAACAGCTATCGTTACTTTGTTGTTGGATCTTTGCTTTTTTCTAAACATCAAGTTTCCCCGTCCCTGAGCTGCAACAGCCTTATTTTAATTTTTTCCTTGAGAATTTGGTGGATGGAGTCAACTGAGTTGACCCGACGACGAATCTAGCTGGGGGTCGTCAAACTGGGATAGTCCGATGAAGCTCAACTGATGCTTCTTACCCCTTAATGGCAATCTAAAGCTCCAGGGCGATCGCAATCCGCTCTTATTTGCGCCGACACAGAACCCAACGTAACTCCACTGGCGGGGTCGCCGCAAATGGAAAAATATTCCGCCCGGTTGCCCAACTGACAAACCACCAGGTTGGGGGCCATGCTTCCGAGGGCAGATGAGCTTGCTCATACTCATACACCGACTCTTCCGAGAGAATTTCTAGAGGCAGTCCTGCCATTGCCAACTTGAGTTCATCCCGGGTGAGCAGGTAGGACCAGACAACCTCAGCCATTTGACGCACGGTGTCGTCCGGTTCATATCCCTCAATGGGCAAGAATACATTAAACAGCAACAATCCCCCGCTTTCTAGTCCCGCAGATAATTTGGCCAGCAGGATGCGAACTTGATTGAGATTGCGGAAGTGGGAAATCACTTCTGAAACCACAGCTAACTTATAGTAACTTGGCGGTAAATTAAGATTGGGGTCAAGAATATTCCCCTGAAAAATTCGCACTGGCAAGGCTTCACTCTCGGCAGTGGCTAAAAGTTTTTGGGCGAATACAGAGGTGAGTTCCACCGCATCCACCGGATGTCCTTGTCTGGCTAAGGGGAAGGTATTGCGCCCGGTCCCAGCACCCACATCGAGAATCGGGGCTTGTTCCTTGTCCGGGAAGGTTGCAGCCACATCAATGATTTTGGCATCGGCATGAGGTCCAAATAAGGGACCGCTGCGATTTTTCACCCACCCATCATATTTTTCTTCTAGGGATGAGGTATGAATATTCGCCGTGATTTTTAATCCACTGGTCAACCCTTCTGTGGGACTGGGTGGGCTAAATTTGACGCTCAGACGAGCATGGGGAGAGGTCCGAAAACCCTCCGCTAGATGGGTGGACAAGGAGGTTTTCAATGACTGAATTTGTTCGTCGCTGAGGGTTTGCCCAAGCCCTTTCATCACTCCGATCACCAGTTTCAGATGCTCATCGATCATGGCGGGGATGCAAGGCATGACCACTTCACCCATTGCCCCGGTCAAGTTTTTTAATTTGTGTCGCAGGGCCTGCGCTAACAGTTCCGGATCCCGCACGGGTTCAGTTTGGGATACGGAGAACGAGGGCGGATTCGTTCGCGTCGATAACGGTTCGGCTCTCTGTTTAGAGGCTTCGGAAACCACAGCTCATGCTCCTAGTTTATGGTCTAAAAATAGAAGTCCAATTCCAGGTTACTATGTCGGATAAGACTTACGCAAAGAAACCCTGGTTCGGCGGAAAAATTAGGACGGTTCTGATCAACCCGTCTCATCCTCAGATGATTCATGGCCTTGAAGGCGATCGCCTTCTGGACTTAGGGGGTTCTTTTCCTGACCGGGTGTACCCCCTGTAACCCCTCTATGAAAACATCAATCTCGATCCATACTGGTATTGTTGCGAAGTATTACATTAGTCAGGACTCGGAATGGAATTTCAAGGAATAGAAACCCCACGGTTGGACTGGTCTGGAGACGCCTTAGCCATTGGGGTGTTTGAAGAAGCGACGGAAATCACCGGGGAATTAGGTCAGCTCAATGACAAGCTAGGCGGGACGATCGCCGAACTGATTGCCGAGGTGGAGTTTAAAGGCAAAGACAATAGTAGCGCGGTGACTCGCGTCGGGGGTGGCAGTGCCATCCGCAAGATTATTTTAGTGGGGTTAGGCAAGTCCGAGTCCCTGAGTGTGGATAGTTTGAGACGTGCTGCCGGGACTGCCGCCAAGGTGGCGAGTAAAGAAAAGTGCAAAACCCTGGGGATTGATCTGCCGGTGTGGAATCATGACCCGGATACCACGGCCCAGGCGATCGCGGAAGGGATAGAATTAGCCCTGTTTAAGGATTTGCGCTTTAAGTCGGACCCGGAAGAAAAGGGTTCGCCCCTAGAACGAGTGGAACTGATCGGTTTAGGCGATCGCCAAGCTGCAATTACCCGAGGGTTACAAATTTCGAGTGGGGTAAATTTAGCACGGCAGTTGGTGGCGGCCCCCTCCAATATTGTCACGCCGATGTCAATGGCTGAAACGGCGGAGGAACTGGCGGCTGAATATGGTCTGGACCTGGAAATCCTGGAACAGGAAGATTGTCAAAACCTGGGCATGGGTGCATTTCTCGGGGTGGCGCAAGCGTCGGAAATGCCTCCGAAATTTATCCATTTGACCTACAAACCCCAAGGGACACCCCGACGGAAATTGGCGATCGTGGGTAAAGGTTTGACCTTTGACTCGGGGGGGCTGAATATTAAGCCCACCGGCAGTGGCATCGAAACGATGAAGATGGATATGGGGGGTTCTGCGGCGACGTTTGGCGCGGCGAAGGCGATCGGGCAATTAAAACCTGATGTGGAGGTGCACTTCATCGCAGCGGTGACAGAAAATATGATTAGTGGTCGGGCGATGCACCCGGGAGATATCCTCACCGCTTCTAATGGTAAAACCATTGAGGTCAATAATACCGATGCGGAAGGTCGGTTAACCCTGGCGGATGCTTTGGTGTTTACGGAGAAACTAGGGGTGGATGCGATCGTTGATTTAGCCACCCTCACCGGCGCTTGTGTGGTTGCTCTCGGTAATGATATTGCCGGGTTGTGGAGTACGGATGAAGGGTTAGCGAATCAGTTGCTCACTGCTGCCAAAACCGCTGGAGAAAAGTTCTGGCAGTTACCCATGGAAGAGTCCTATTTTGAGGGATTAAAGTCCCTGCACGCGGATATGAAGAATACGGGCCCGCGTCCCGGTGGCTCCATTACGGCGGCTCTCTTCCTCAAACAATTTGTGGAGAAAACCCCCTGGGCGCATTTAGATATTGCAGGGCCGGTTTGGACGGAGAAAGATAAGGGGTATAACAGTTCTGGGGCAACGGGTTTCGGAGTCCGCACCCTGGTCAATTGGGTCCTGAATCCGGCTTAATCGGTTCCGGGTGATTCGGGTGAGAAACTCCCGATTCATGATCGGACCCTCAACTGTTTGTCATACAGGGTAACTCAGTTGAAAACGACGGCGGGGGTTCAAACCCCCGCCTAACAGCTCAAGTCGGTTGAAACCGACTGAAAGTCTGATCCCGTGGTATTTTTAGTCGGATTTATCCGACTCGCATCTCTTAAGCTAAAGGGTTTTAACCCCTGGGGGTTGTTGCTGGGGATTGTCTGGCGATCGCCCCGGGGAGGAAAAGTATAAAATTTTCTCACTTGCCATTACCCCGCTCAATCAGTTGTCTCTACTTTTCGGGAGTTTGAACCCAGAACAGTAGGATCCGTTGAGGCCCAGTCGGAACGAGCCGGTGCTCAATTCCTGGACTCCATAAAATTCATCTATTCCGAAAGCAAATCATCAAAAATAGGTCTAAAGTTAGAGAGTGGGTTTATTGAAATGAACGGTTCTATCTCTAGAGATAGATTACCCTTTTGTTTTAATTTTCTAAAGAAATCGCCAGCGCAGGACCAATCCGAATAATTGCGATGATTGAGAATTAATTTGAATTCTTATTACAGCTAATAATTCTTCTATCTACAGGTAGGTATTTGAGTCGGTTGAAGTAAGTTTTTTGCAAAGAAAATATAAAGTTTTGAATAATTTTCTCTAAAGAGGTTTATTTTTTGATGAAAAATCATGTAAACTCGCTTTAGTTAGTGCCTTCTCTTTGAGAAAAACGGAAATAAACAACTTTTGAATCAAAAGCGTTGACGGCAAATTTAATTAATTTGTTGCTGGATGAAACGCACCCTTCACAGAATTTAAGAAGGTGACATCCCTGTTTACAAAAAAGAGGGGATATCATCCTCTCTCCCGAACTGCCTTTACTAACTTGCTGACTTCCACCCAGGGTTATTGGCACACAGAGCATTCAACTACTCATGACATCTACAACCAAGAGGTTCTATGAATTCAGGCAAACTCTTACAGTTTTTCGCCCTAGCTGGCTTGACAATCAGTTCGTTTTCCCTTGCTACAGCCAGTCCAGCTTATGCTGATTTAACGACATCCAGCCTACCCTTCAGGGAAAATCCCTTAGAAACCCGCTTTGATCGCCTCACCCGGGGAATCAATTTAAGTCACTGGTTTGCCCAAAGTGAGACTTACAATCCGTTTCATCTGGAAAATTTTATCAGCGATGAAGACCTTGATTTGCTGGCGGGTTTGGGATTTCAGCACGTTCGCCTTCCGGTGGATCCGGCTCTCCTGCTTGATCCGAGCAATCCCGAATCGCTCAATGTAGAATATTTGGGTTACTTAGACTCAGCCCTCGATCGCCTCCTGGAACGAGATTTAGGCGTCATTGTGGATTTGCAAGCCAACGATGAGTTTAAAGAATATTTAGCCAGGGATGATGAGTTTGTTGATACCTTTGTCCAGTTTTCCGGCGCATTAGCACAACATCTCAGTCCCCGTAATCCAGACTTTGTATTTTTAGAAGTGCTCAACGAACCCGCTTTTAACTTCTTTGCACCGATCGAGGTCGATCCCGTCAAACGATGGGATTGGGTTCAGGGGCAGATTTTAGGTGCATTTCGGTCTGGTGCGCCGGAGCATACGGCGATCGCCACGGGATATGATTGGAGTGGCATTGACGGATTGCGGAAGCTCACTCCGGTTGCCGATCCCAATGTGGTCTATAATTTCCACTTTTATGAACCGATGACCTTTACCCATCAAGGGGCCGACTGGATCGACGCGCACTTTGAGTTGATTTGGGATCTACCCTATCCTTATAATCAAGTCGAATGTGATGCGGTGATCCTGCGAATGACCGACGAAGACTTAATGACCGACGAAGACTTACGGCAGGTGGCTCAGTCCTATTGCGATCAACAGTGGAATGCTGATAAAATCAAAGACCGAATCGGGCTTGCTGCGGCATGGGCGACAGAACATAATGTTCGTCTGACTGCGAATGAGTTCGGCGTTTATCGAAATTTCGTCCAGGAGGAAGACCGGGTTTCGTGGATTTATGATGTGCGAACCGCTTTGGAGGAATACGATATCGGCTGGGCGATGTGGGATTATACCGGGGGATTTGGCCTGTTTGACAAGGGGGATGAACAACGCATCCTCAATCAGAGCATGGTAGAAGCCCTAGGACTCTCAATGGTGGATATAGTGATAGAAACAACCAACCCGGATGAGGGAGAAGATGTGGCGATTCTGGACCCAGTTGTGAGTTCTCCGGTAGAGATTGAAGAGTCTGAACAGAGTGAGAAAACTGAAGATGTGGCGATTTTGGACCCAATTGTGAGTTTTCCAGTAGAGAGTGAGGAGACTCAACAGAGTGAGGAAACTGAAGATGTGGATAACTTATTCCCGGGGGTTGTGATGCCTGCGGTGGAGATGGAGAACATGGAACCCGTCGAGATTCTTACTCCGGAGGTGATTCCTCCGGTGGTGACGGATGAAGGGGAGACTCCCCGTAAGATTCCCGAACCTTCTGCGATCGCAGGATTAGTCCTGTTGGGTGTGGCGGGTTTGGGAGTGAAACGCAGCTATTGTCACCGATGATCCGCGATGACAGGAGATGACCGTTTCCGGAACCTTCAACACAGAAAAGGGTGGGCTTATGCCCACCCCCCAAGGAGTTAGAAGAAATCAAAGGAGCCAATGAAGACAGCAGGTGGAGTGAATCGCTCCACCCTGAGTGCTAAACTGCTTACGCAGAAAGGATATATTCCGAGTCGATCGCCGCGATTTTATCGGCATTGACTAAGGCTTGATAAATCATCACAGCGACTTCGGCGCGAGTGGCATCGCGAGTGGGTTCGAGTTTGTCTGCGCTAGGATAGCTCACAATTAATCCCTTAGTGAGGGCTGTTGCCACTTCTTCCTTAGCATATTCGGGAATGCTAGTGCGATCGCTAAATTTAGTTAAGCTCTCTGCAGTCCCACCGGATAACCCGAGTCCATTGACGAGGGAAACAATCACATGGGCGCGCTGGACATTTTCAGTCGGCTTGAAGGTATTATCGGGGAAGCCGGAGATAAATCCGCTCTTATAGGCGGTTTGGACCGCGACGTAGCCCCAGAAATCTTCGGCAACATCTTTAAAAGTGGCCGCATCCCGTTTAACTGGGGGATTTAAGGCTTTGGTGAGTAAAGCGGCATATTGCGCCCGGGTCATTTTGTCATCGGGCTTGAAGGTGCCGTCAGGATAGCCCCCGACTGCCCCGGCATTGTATAAGCCGAGAATGAATTGTTCGGCCCAGTGACCGGCAATATCGCTCAAAGGCTGGGATTTGACATCGGAAGCCACGATGTGAGACGAAGTGATCGCCGTGGCGAGTCCTTTGACCACTAAGCCTTGGTAAATAATCGAGGCGACTTCAGCGCGGGTGATTTCCCGCATCGGATTGAGTTCCTTGAGATTGGGATAGTTCACCACCATCCCTTTTTCCGTGGCGATCGCCACGGCATCGGTAGCATAGCTGGGGATTTGAGCGCGATCGGTGTAATATCCCAGGGTCGCTGCATCCCCATCACTGAGTTTCAAACCACTGACTAAAGAAACCAGGGCCTGTACCCGAGTTAAATTGTCATTGGGGCGGAACGTCACATCCGGGAATCCGGCAATAAAGCCCATACGATTGGCTTTGACGATCGCCTCTTTGCCCCAGAAATCACTGGCGACATCGGTGAAGTTCGTCGTGGTACTACTCAAGGTTTCATTAAACGCTTTCGCCACGATCGCCGCATATTGAGCGCGAGTCAGCTTCTCTTCCGGCTTAAATGTGCCATCGGGGAACCCGGCAATCAAGCCTTTCTCTACCATTGCGGTGATAAAAGGTGCCGCCCAGTGACCCGCAATATCTGTTAAGCTCGTGGGTTCGTCTGCGTCTGGATCAACATTGCTGGCGACAAACTCGATATCACCTTTGACCGTCGTCGCACTCAGAGTATTGCCGATACTGAGGATTTTCTGGGTACTGGCATTTTGAACGTCATAGCCCCCGTTGGTTTTAATCGTGTTACCAGCAGGGTCTTCGCTAGTCCCTAGGTCCACCTTGGCATTATTAGTAACGGTGATGCCATCTTGCTCGTTCTTTTCGATGGTATTGTTGCGAAGAACGGGACTGGCGTCACCATTAATGACAACCCCGGTGCGATTTTCCAGAATATGGTTATCTTTGAGCAAAGGTGCTGACTGATAGCCGATGGTTAAGCCATAGCCCGTTTTTTGAAACAGGTTGTCTCGCACTTCCCCTTTGGCATTGTCAACGAATGACATCCCGTTGCCTATATTCTCGGAGAAGACGCTGGTAACGATAGTGGGTTTGGCGGTACCGCTCGCGAAAACGCCTTCACGACGGGATTTAGATAAGGTGCTATTGACGATGGTGGCGGAAACACTGTGGATCCAAACCCCGACTCCAGAAGTCTCGGGGTTGGTGACGGTGATGCCACGCAGTTCGGCCCCTTCTTCCAGATACATCGTGATATTCTGGCTGGGCCAATTGCCCATAGTCTTTGTCCCACCCCCTTGGATGATGATGGCTTTTCCTTTAGTGGCGTCATCACCAACAAGGGTCACGCCAGCTTTGACAACGAGGGGGAATTTTTCCCCTGATGTTGCGGTATAGGAGCCGTTGGCTAACTTGATTGTGGTGCCGGTGGTGGATTTAACCAAGGCTGCGGTGAGGGTTTTAAAAGGAGCCTCTAGGCTACCGGCATTAGAATCGATTCCGTTGGTGGGATTGACGTAAAATGTAGCCATAATTGATGGGAATTCCTGAGTATTTGCTGGTAAAAACCGGGTCACACCAAGGGGAATGGGGGCGGATTGCTGGGCATTAGATAGGGTCTCGATAGCGCACCCAGCGGATTGGTAATTGCACCGATCGCCGGAAAGGGTGGTAGGTGATGAAGCCCAAGCCCGTTACATCGTCCTTGGTCGTCCGATTATGTTTACACTGTACGCAGCGCTTTCTGGCGGATAGGGAGAAGGACGGTCACAAGTGGAATTGGCACAACGGTTGTCTTCGCCTCTTGCAAGGGTCACTCTGCTTTTTCCGTGAGGGGGTATGACACTCCCCTGATTGTCCCTAGAACCAGCTATTCTATAGGGTGACTTTCTGCAATTTGGCCCCTTAGTCGGTCACGAATTCACCCCACTGCGATGGGTTTAAACCCAGGGGAAATCTGCTGACGGTCTTCTTGAAGCGGATTAAAACCCCGAGGAATTGGCGATGAGGGCCATAAGTATCGGGTCCTCCGGTTGCGGTGGGGTTGTTACCGATGGGCAATATCTTGTCTATTATTAATCATTGGTTAGAAAAAACGCGCACAATATCCGTTCATGATTGAAGTTGAGCATCTGAGCAAAATTTATGGCTCGACACCAGCCATTCAGGATGTCACCTTTACGGTGGAGCCTGGGGAAATTTTAGGATTTCTGGGTCCTAATGGTGCAGGCAAAACCACGACGATGCGGATTTTGGCGGGGTATTTACCGGCCAATAGTGGGACCGCCAAGGTGGCAGGTTATGAGGTCCATGAAGATTCGATGGCAGTGCGGCAACGGATTGGTTATCTGCCGGAGACGCCTCCGTTATATCCTGATATGACGGTGGAGGGATTTTTGCATTTTGTGGCGCGACTGAAACAAGTGCGCCCGGGCGATCGCCCAGAACGGGTAAATTGGGCGCTCAAGCGTTGCAATCTGGAAGAAAAGCGATCGGTTCTGATTCGTAAGCTGTCCAAGGGGTTTCGTCAACGGGTGGGGATTGCTCAGGCGATCGTTCATGACCCCCCGGTGATTATTTTGGATGAACCGACGGTGGGTTTGGACCCCCGCCAAATCATTGAGGTGCGGAATCTGATTAAAAGTTTGGCGGGAGACCATACGATTATTTTATCTACCCATATTTTGCCGGAAGTCAGCATGACCTGTAGCCGCGTAGCGATTATTAATCGGGGTCAAGTGGTGGCGACGGGCTCCCCGGATGAGTTGATGGTGCAACTCACGGGGGGGGCTTCCTATGAGTTGGAAGGGGAGATGGCAGATGATCGGGCGGAGTTTGAAGATCGGGTGTACTTGCTAAGGGCCCTGGAAGACTTGCCCGGAGTGCGATCGGCAGAATGGGTTTCGGAGCAGAAATTGCCCCCTTCTCGGCGAAAGATTCGGGCGATCGCAGAACCGGGGATGGAACCGGGCCCCGAAATCATTACTCAGTTGGTGACAACCGGATTTCGCGTGCATGAGATGCGACGCACCCAAGCAAGTCTGGAAGATCTGTTTCTGCAACTGACGACGGAGGAAACCATTACCGAGTCAGAACCGGAGTCCGATTTGCTGCTTTCCGGTGGATCGGTGCCCCAGGAAACCGATGAAGAGGCGATCGCAGATGCTGAGGTGATTGAAGAACCCGAAACCGAACAAGAAATAGAACAAGAAACAGAAAAAGAACAAGAAAAAGAAGGAGAAGAAAACTAAATGGGAACGATTGTTGCCAATATTGTGGCTATTTATCGCAAAGAGCTACAAAGTTATTTTATCTCCCCTTTACCCTATTTAATTGCCGGATTTTTTTGGTTCATTTCTGGGTTGTTTTTTGTGGCCATGTTACTCGGCGATCAGGGCTTGATTCAACAAGTGGCGATGATGGATGCCCAAGGACAACAAATGGGAATTCCGATTCCGCCCTTTGATGTACCTTACGAATTCTTACAACAATTTTTGCAAACCCTGGGTTCCCTCTCTTTATTCATCCTACCGATGTTGTCGATGGGACTGTATGCCGAAGAACGCAAGCGTGGAACCCTGGAATTATTAGCAACTTCTCCGATTACAAACTGGGCGGTAGCAACGGGCAAACTCCTCGGAGTCGTGACGTTTTATATCACGATGATTTTGCCGTTACTGGTCTTGCAAATTATTGCCATGAATGCGGCTACTCCTCCGATGCCTCTGGCGGTTCCCTTGTTGGCCCATTTTGGCTTAATTTTGTTAGCAACTGCGGTCCTTTCTGTGGGAATGTTTATTTCTTCTTTGACCGATAGTACAATTTTAGCGGCTATCCTCACCTTTGTATTGGTGCTGTTTCTCTGGGCGATCGATGTGGTTGCTCAAGCCATTGGCGGACCTGTCGGCAGTGTTTTAGAGCATTTATCGATTCTTAACCATTACACCACCCTGATTCGCGGCACGTTGGATACGAGTAGTATCATTTTATTGGGCAGTTATGGGGTTTTGGGAATTTTTCTCACCGCTCAGTCTATTGATGCTTTGCGCTTCCAACGGAGTTAACCTCTCTGATTTTGACTCTGAGCTTGGCTCGATTACTTCCGGGTTTTCCCTCCATTTTTTAAGGAAAAAGGAGGAAGTTATAACTGCAATAATCGACTCGCTTTTACTCAGAGAACTCCAAAAAATAAAATATCCAAAACCCACACCCTAAAGGGTGGGGCTACACGGACGTAGCCTGCCTACGCAGGCTACAAGAGGATTGTTAAGTCCTTAAACATCGGATTTGGATGATTTATTTGCTGGAATACCCTCAGAGAAGAATGATAAAAAACTCCCGCCCACACAACAGTTGATTGCTTTTCCCTAACCATGAAAACCATTGAAAAAAAGCCCCGAGGCTTGACCAAGTATTTTAAATATGCCGTCTTTTTGGGACTGTTCCTGACGATTGGCGGGGCCATTCCTGGACTGATGACGGGGTGGCAACCTGTGACCAGTGGACTGGTGATTGCCGGTGTCACGGTCCTATTGTTATGGCTGGTATGGATGCTGAGTAATGCTGAGGGTGGATGGAATCCGCGATCGGCACAAGCGGGGACGAATGCCTTTGTGGCAACGGTATCCGTTTTGGTAATTTTAGGGCTGATTAATTTTCTAGGGGTTCGCTATACAGAACGGTTTGATTTAACAGAAAATCAGCGCTTTACCCTGGCCCCGCAAAGCCAACAATTGGTAAGAAATTTGCCTCAACCTGTGAAAGTTTGGGTGTTTGCGGGGGAACCGGAACGCGGGGATTTGGAATTACTAGAAAATTATCGCCGCCAAGCGCCCAATCTGTTTGATTTTCAATATGTAGATCCTTCACGACAACCCACGGTGGCGCGTCAATTTGGGGTTCAAAGTTTTGGCGAGGTTTATTTGGCATCGGAGGATGGCACAAGGCAGCAATTTGTGCAGACGGTGAGTTCCGTTTCCTCTCTCTCGGAAGCAAGACTAACGAGTAGTTTAGAGCAGTTTACGAGCGATCGCATTTACAAGGTATATTTCCTCCAAGGTCATGGAGAACGTCCTTTAGAAGCGGGACTACGAGGTGCGCTCTCTCAAGCGGTTGCCAGCTTGCAGGACAAAAATTTTCTGGTGGAACCCCTGAACCTGGCCCGATTGCCTCGGGTCCCCCCTGATGCCGCTGTGGTGGTGATTGCTGGACCCAAACAATCCTTATTTCCACGGGAAGTCCAAGCCTTACAAGCCTATCTGCAACAAGGGGGGAGCCTATTTGTGGCGATCGACCCGGATACCAATCCGGGATTAGATCCCCTGCTGAAAGAGTGGGGAATCGAACTGGATCAAACCATTGCGATCGATAGTTCCGGCAGTGGTGGACTGGTCGGATTAGGCCCTGCGGCCCCTTTGATTACCAATTATGGTGATCATCCGATTGTCCGCGACTTTCAAGGGGGTTATTCGTTTTATCCCTTAGCGCGTCCTCTGCTGATCAGTGATGTGGAGGGGGTTGAGAGTACGCCGCTGCTGCTGACTGGGGAGCAAAGTTGGGCGGAGTCCACTCCAGAAAACCCGGACCTGAATTTCGATCCGCAAGGCGATCGCCCCGGACCCCTCCCCTTGGGAGTTGCCAAGACAAAAGCGATCGCCACGGACACACCAACTCCAGAAACAGAAACGGACGAAGCAGAAACGGACGAAGCAGAAACAGAAACGGACGAAGCAGAAACGGACGAAGCAGAAACGGGCGAAGCAGAAACAGCAACTCCAGAAACAGCAACTCCAGAAACAGCAACTCCAGAAACAGCAACTCCAGAAACAGCAACTCCAGAAACAGCAACTCCAGAAACAGCAACTCCAGAAACAGCAACTCCAGAAACAGCAACTCCAGAAACAGCAACTCCAGAAACAGCAACTCCAGAAACAG
>JAABSJ010000131.1 GCA_011390515.1 Oscillatoria sp. | reverse complement strand
GGGTGAAACCGTTACCCTGGCGCTGAAACAGGCCCAAATCTGGTTGCGGGATGCGACGGTGGAGGCGTTGCAGGTGTGGGGTGAGCCAATATTAGATCCTTTCTCTCAAGAGGAGTTACGGTGTCGGCTGAGTAAAATGGATTCAAGGTCAAAACCTTTTGCCTTGCCTTACTACTGGGCGGGGTTCTGTGCGATCGGAGCGTAGGAGCAAAATTATGTCATCACGAGACCAATACATCCAAAACTTTATCACTTTAGTCAAGACGCGATCGCCTTTATTTGCCGATTGCCAAGAGGAACTAGAACAACTGCGGACAAGTTTGCCCGAGGATACTGCGGGAATCTCCAATGCGATCGCTGCCTGGTGTAAATCTCGCCCGACGATTCGCGACGCAATGGGTGCCATGTCTGAACAAAAGGAGGGCGATCGGGCTCCAGGACATACCGGCAATGCCCCACCGCCACCCGACCCCAAAACCTACCGAAACATCCTGGAAAATGCCATCCGTCGCATCCAGTCACCGCCTAAGTAAACCCCATAAGCGAACAAAATATTCCCTCATGGGGTTGGGGCAATTTTTTCAATTGCCCCAAATCGACTTTAATGAGAATCCAGCCACTGCTGTAAATCCGCCAATTTGGTAAAGTCTAATAACGCTTCACTCAACTCCTCCAATTGCGGCTTACTTAGGGACTGAATTCGGGACTCAATCTCCGGATTAAGCGGTCCACAAAAGCGATGAAGCTGGCGCAAAATTACCGCTACTTCACCTTGTTTTTCGCCCTGTTCTAATCCTTGGGCAATTCCCTTTTGCAGAATATCTTGATAGACTACAGATTCTTGCATGATTTCCTCCCTGAACATGGGCAAGGGGTCTGATGAGGAATGGGGCAATTAAAAAACTGCCCCAAATCGATTTTAATGAGAATCCAGCCACTGCTGTAAATCCGCCAAGTTGGTAAAGTCTAATAATGCTTCACTCAACTCCTCTAATTGCGGCTTACTTAGGGACTGAATTCGGGACTCAATCTCCGGATTAAGCAGTCCACAAAAGCGATGAAGCTGGCGCAAAATCACCGCAACTTCACCTTGTTTTTCGCCCTGGGCGATTCCCTTTTGCAGAATATCTTGATAAACTACAGATTCTTGCATGATTTCCTCCCTGAACATGGTGGATATTAACTGTTTGTCAAACCGCAATCCCGCTAAAATCTGAGTGCAGGCTGCAATTTCCTGTCGCTGGTCTGTATCCTGTATTTTACCCACTTCTTGAGCCACTTGACTCAAGAGTTCCGTGGGGTTCTGTGTGGCGCATAACACTGCCAGTGGCAGTAAGGCATTATTCTCCAGTAAAGGTTCTGGGTCTTCTTCCCATAACCGAATCACCTGATATCGGTGGTGGGTGAATTCGGTCCGAAATTCGGTCTCGAATACCGCCGGATTACTGGTGGGAACTAGCCAAATCAAGACTTGCCTGACGGGCAGTTCATATTCCCACTGTAACCGAATGGAATAGCTGCACATCCGGATCGGCATCGGCCTATTTTGCGGAACTCTCGTTTGAAATTCTAAATGCTGAACTTCGGGGCCGCTTTTTAGGAAAATAACTGAATCCGCCCGAATCGGTTCGACGGAGAGTTCAGTTTTCAAGATTTCAACCGGGGTGGTGATGGGTTGTCTGAAGGCCCAGGATGCCATTTGTTGGGCATATTTTTCTGCCCAATATTTTAGCAGGTTGTCATAACACATGGTGGGTATAAATGTAAAGTCTGGGTATGCTCTTTCTGAGGACCAGAAAACTCTCGGGGGGTGACTCTCCCTCCTGATTTCAAATTTTACCAGAAAACCTGAGAAAATGCTATCATTTGTATCTATTGGCTGCCCCAGGAAACCCTATGCTTGAACAATTGTCGCGAGAATTGCTCCACTACCCCAAACTTAGCTTATATGCCTTCCACCTCTGTCATGATATGGCATTGGCGGAAGGGGAACGGGTGGAAGATGCTGATGTGCTGTGGCAGAGGTTCGAGGAATTGGGCAAATCTTTGAAGATTCCAGCCCTCAAGATCTGTCGTCAATGGTTGAAGATTCCGGAACATCAGGGAACGGAACCGTTTCGAGAACTCCTTTCGGAGAAAATCGGTGGCTGTTTGAGCTTCCACTTTCCCCCAGGAGAAGCGAACTCGGATACTCCTCGGCGCAATGGGGAACTCTACGCGGTCCAACTTCATGATACTTATGTGGCTGACCTCACGTTTCGCTATCCGGGAATGGTCTCCGTTGCCGAACTCACTCACCTCAACCCCGAGGGAATGTTGCTGCCCGATCGCATTTCCGCTTCCATCGGCCAAACGTTGGTCCTGTTCGCCAAACCTGTCATTGCCGAAGAATCCCCCTCCCCTGAGACCTTACGCCAGTTAGCCGATCGCTGTTTACAAGCCTTACTCACAAACGCTCAACCCCCCTTTTCCCCCTCCTATCGTGCTGAGGGCAAACTGTTAGGCAGTCCCATTTTTGAATATGACAATGATGCAGAAAATCCGGCCCAATCCTGTCACATTCTCATTTGGTTAGACTGCCATCCTGATACCGCCAAACTCGAAGCCTCTACAAAATACTATCACCCCCTGATGGATTTGCTTTGTTGTCGCAGCAAAATCCGCCTCAGCTATCACCAAGCCCGGACTTGCTATCGAGACTGTCGTCAACTTTATACCGAGTTAGAAACCCTGATGGAGGCGCTACAAACCTTGCCGGAAGATACGGCTGAAAAATTAACGGTTTTGCAGGAATGTCTCCTGAAAATTAACCCTCAAGCCTTTACTTATGCCAGTCATATCCGGGATATTGAAGACCAGCGCACCACGATGATTACCAATTTAAAGAATTATACCACAAGATTGGAGGAATTAACGAATATTGCTGGAAAACAGGAGTTAAGTTTTTTACAAGGCTTTAGCTATGAATGCCGGTCCAAATTATTAGGACAAATCCACACAGACCTGAATTATTTAAGGCCAGGAAATGCCCTGTTCGGCCACTGTATTGCCACGATGCGCGGCATTGTCGAGGTGGAACAAGCTAAGATGAATCACAATCAGCAGGCAGCAAATCAAGACTTGCAAGACCAGATTCAAGCGGTGGGGGTGGGAATTGCTGCGGGGGCGATCGTTGCTTCGACTTCGGGGTTAATGTTTCAACCTTGGGAGTGGAAAGGGGAAAAAATTGAACCTTCTTTCCCCTTTCCGTTGCTGGCGTTTCTGATTGCCTTGTTATTCAGTGCTGCCTGTTCCGTGGGGGCGTGGTATTGGGCAAAAGAGGGGATTAAAAAGGGGCGATTTCCCTTCCGGGATGTGAAGGAAAGGCAATCAAAAAAACCGAAACGGTGAAGGGTGGGGCTATTAAGATTGCTTGCCAAATACCTGATTGATCCCCCCAACCCCCCTTAAGAAGGGGGGCTTTAGAGAATTTTTGAATAAGTCTATAGAAATTAAAACATTGGAGGCAGGCTGGTTTAACAATTTTTTGATATTAAAGCGGGAGCATCTCAATTTTGCCTCAAAGGGGAATTTATACCTCTTCCTCCCCCTTCCCTCTTAGGGAAGGGGGCTGGGGGGTTAGGTCTCTTGGCCAAATTGAGATGCTCCCTATTAAAGCTGGATGTCAATGCCTAAAATTGTCCTAAATTGAGGCGGAGAAGGACAGGGTATTGCCTTGTCCCTCTAGTCAAAAACACCACACTTGTTGTCTACAAACCCCTTACGAAGACGGTTGTTTCGGTTTATTTTGACGTTGTTTTACTTGTTCAATATCCTGATATTCTGCTTGGGCTTTTTCATAGCATTGGGTTTGGCCTTGCAATTCTAATCCTGATTCCTCATGAAGGGCATTAAAAATCCCCTCGGCTCGTTGCCGGAGTTGTTCTTCATCTAATAAGCGATCGCTGAAGGCATTGATGGAAATATTATTCGCTCCTAATTCTTTTTCCGGCGTAATCACGGTGACCACTTCTTCCCCGGCAATATTTTTGACTTTGACCACATAAGCATTGCGATAGTCTGCACCTTCGTAGCTGGCATCCGCCTTGGGGTCTGCGAGTTGATAGCCGTAAGATTCCAGCATTTCTACGACATTATCGGCAATTTCTGCCCGCATTTGGGAGAGAATCACTTGCATTTTGGCTTGGTTGGCAATGTCGGCTAGTTCCGGACGAAGGGCTTCGATTTGTTGGGCTAATTCCTGGATTTGTTCCGTGGTTAGGGTGGATTCCCCTGCGGTGAGTTGTTGTTGAAACTGTTCGAGTTTTTGCTGATAAGCCGTTAACCGTCCATCGGTCCAATAATCAACTTCTTCCTGAAAGGTTTCGACTTCGCCCCCAGATTCTCCTAGTTCAATTTCGATTTGCCGATGAGCTTGCGCTTCGGTGATTAGGGTTCGCAAATCTTCTAATGTTGCGGTATAATAAAGTAACCATTCTTTTTCTTTTTGTTCGAGTTCAAGGCGCAAATCGGCGAGTTTGAGATAGGTGTCTTGGGAGGTGGCGATCGCCGCTTCAAAAACCCCAGCAGCTAAGTTTTGCTTTGCCAGCTCTAAATTACGCCGTAAGTCAGCGAGTTGATTTGGAGCAAAACGTTGGTGTTGGTAATCGCGGTCGATTTGCTGCCAGATTTGTTCCACATCGGTGAGCAGTTCTTGCGCCAATTTTGCTTTATTGTGTCGTTCCTGTTCAAGGGTGTCAAATACCCGGTCAATTTGCTGTTGGAGCATCCGTTGTCCCCTTTCCCGCGCTTGCCGTTCTTCCTCCAAGAGTTCGGAGAATTTCTGCTCTAGGTGTTGATTCAGGGCGAGATATTCTTGACGTTGGTCGGCAGTAATGCGAAGATATTCAGTGCGCTGTTTTTCAAAACCGGCGCGCATGGCGGAAGTGAGCCGATCGCCTTCTTGAAGGAGTGCCTGTTGTTGTCGCACTTCGGATTCTCGGACCGCTTGCTGAAAGTCTTGGCGCTGTATTCGCAATCGCTGTTGGGTCTCACGTTCCAGGTCCCCCAGGTTACTCCGCAGGCGTTGTGCCTCTTGTTCCTGCTGTTTCGCACGGTGTTCTAGGGGAACGAGGCGTTGCTGCATTTCTTGATTCGCCTCTGCGCGCATCCGATTCAGGCGATCGGGTAAGTCTTGTTGCACCGATCGCAGTCGGCTATCCTGTTCCTGTAATCGCCGTAAGTCGGCTTCACTAATACTCACATATCGGTCTTTTCTACCACTCATTTGGATCTCCGGTTATTGATTATTTGGTTAATGAGGACGCTGTTGGTTGAGGGGAGACCTAACCCCCCAACCCCCTTCCCTAAGAGGGAAGGGGGAGCCGGAAAGCCCCTGACTGAGCCAACAAACATTTTTTCCTTATTCTCCCTCTCCTAAGAGGAGAGGGCCGGGGAGAGGTCTCTTTATACCTCCCTCTCCTAAGAGGAGAGGGCCGGGGAGAGGTCTCTTTATACCTCCCTCTCCTAAGAGGAGAGGGCCGGGGAGAGGTCTCTTGATTCTCCCTCTCCTCTTAGGAGAGGGCCGGGGAGAGGTCTCTTTCGTGATTCGCCAAAAGCATTTTATAGCAAGTTTAAATCATTTAAACATTTGATTTAACTTAGCCTAACTTGAGTAACGGGACATCGCTTTTAGCAAAGGTAATCATCGCTTCCCCTTCGAGGTTGTCGCGGATGAGGCGAACCTGCTGTAATTGGACCATTGCCTCAAACAGATTGCGGACATCTCGTCCATTGCCAAAGTTGAGATCGCGCATCTGGTACATCAAATTTAGTCGTTCTAATACCGCTTGTTGCACCTCCGGAGGACAACGGTAAGTGGGTTTAGAAGTCCGGCAATAGGAAAGGAAAATCTCTAGCATTTCCTCCCCGGTATAGTCGGGAAATTCGATGGTTTTGGCGATGCGGGACTGTAGACCCGGATTGGTGGCTAAAAAGGCTTGCATGGGTTGGGTATAACCGGCAAAAATTACCACAAGGCGATCGCGATAATTTTCGAGCATCGGGACGAGGGTATCCACGGCTTCTTGACCATAATCCTGTCCCCCTCCCCGGGATGATGCTAGTGCATAAGCTTCATCAATAAACAAAATTCCATCTAGGGCTTCTTCGACTTTTGCCCGGGTTTTTGGGGCGGTTTGTCCCACATATTCAGCCACTAATGAATCCCGGGGTTTATCAACTTTAATTAGTTGGCCTTTTTTGAGGATTCCCAAGGCTTTAAAAATTGCTCCTACCAGTTCCGCAACCGTGGTTTTTCCAGTTCCAGGATTGCCCAAAAAGACCAGATGGCGCGTGATGCGATCGCCGGTTTCATATCCCGCCTGTCGCAATCGTTGTTTTGCCTGTTCACTGGCGACTAATTCATGCATCGCCGCTTTGACTGAACTTAACCCAATCATCGCATCCAGTTGTTGGAGTAAGCCGTCTAATGTCCCCTGATTTCGTCGTCCGGAACCGGCAGCAATGCCAGCAAAATCTAACTCCGGTTGTTCGCCATTGCCCGGAAAAAACTGCATTTTTTCCCCTGCTATCCTCAATGTTGCCCGGTCAATGTTCTGGGTTTGTAACTCAATTAAATCATCGGTAAATAGGTCTGCGATCGCTTCATTCACTCCCCGTCCTCCATAGTTTTGCGCCGGTTCATAAGTGGCGCGGACTAAGGCGGTTAATGCAGGCGCATCAACCACCACCTCAATGTTATATCGGTCTTGAGCAAACCGTTTTACCAACCGGAAAATCATCTCTGTCTGTTCCGCCAGTTCCAAGCGACTGAGGGGAATCACTTTATCAATCCGCCCGATGAATTCTGGAGGCAAATATCCGGTTTTTTGTAAGATTTCCTTAGCCCGATTTGGCGCTTCGCTAATCGTTTCACTGGCTAAATTGGTGGTCAACAAACAAATCGTGTCTTTCGGGGAAATCACCGTTCCATTCACATCACTGGCGCGTCCTTCATCAAAAAATGCTAACAGTTGCCGCCAGATAGACTCATGGGCTTTTTCAATTTCATCAAACAACAAAATGCACCGTTGCTGATTCCGTCGTAAGGCATTGGGTAACCATCCCCCCTGTTCTGAACCGACATATCCTAGGGGACTACCAAACAGATTGGAGACTTTATGTTCTTCTCCATATTCTCCCATATCGCACCGTTCCAAGGGGGTTCCGAGGGCTGATGCGAGGGCTTTACTCAGTTCTGTTTTGCCTGTTCCTGTGGGCCCGGGTAACAAAATGACCAAGGGTTTCGGACTTTTTTGGGCGGCGATTTTGCCCCGGACTAATTTAACTAGAGTGGCGACTGCCTCTGAATGTCCAATCACCTGTTGCCGGAGTTTTTCCGTCAATTCTGCTGCTGTCGGTAGCGGCATTGTCTGCGTCCATTTTTCCCGTTCTGCCTGTTCCAAAGAAAATTCTGAACCGGATAGAAACCGCTCATGCCAATATTTTAACGGTTTAGATTCTTGGGTTAAAGCGGTGGTTAATTGCGGCAAGTCATTCCAGGCAATGGGTCGTTGATGTTGTAATCGAAAACGCTGGATTAAATGGCCGATTTCCGAGGCAGTAGGAGTCCCCACATTACAAATATTCACCAGATTTTGAGAACGCTCACGGTTCAGCAAAAGATTACTCAAAAACGTCAAACCAATTTGCTGACAAAACGATTGCAGTTCTGAATAAGTATCTTGATGGAAAATAAACACACATAAATTGCGATTCGTCGGCAATAACCGCGACCATTCCACAATTGCGCCATCCAGTTGCCGCAGTAGCTCAAATCGCCGCAAATCTTCGGGATTCGCAAAGACGATCGCAGAGGATTGGCGAGTATCTTCCATAAAATTTTGCAACAAAGGCAGCACATCCCGGTCCTGCATTCGCTGGGGACGAGTTGTGGAGGGAGATGGGTGAGGATTGGGGGGAGTTTCTGGGGTTTGCTGGGCGTCTTTTTTGCCAAGAAATCGCTTTTTTCTTCCCAAAGGACCGGGGGTAACCTTGATTTCAGATTGACCCTGAACCGGGGAGGGAATCGGAGGGCGTAACAAGGCGCGATCGCGAGAGTCGGTATCCAGAAAATATAGTTTGCGATTGCCGGAATAAAAGGCAATTCGCTGATATCCTTGACCCTTGAGATAGCGATGCAATACCTGTTCGATATCTTGGAGAATCAAATCCTCACTACAAAATGAATCACTGGTATTTGCTCCATACAAGAGCAGAAAGCGATCGCCAGTTGCCTCGCGAATTCCTTGGGTGATCCGCTCAATTGTCACGCTGGTTGTCCTCGCCTGATATGACCGACAATCCCGGTTCTTTAAACTGTCTGCGCTGAATCTATCATCTTTTGGTCTCTCTGGAGGTACGACCTGTTGTTTGGTTGGAAAAATCAGCTTTTGAGAATTTCCTCAATCTTCTGGAAGAGGCGATCGCAATGTTCGGAAGCCCCCCGAACTGTTAGAACATCAATCTGTTTTAACAAATCGCAACCATGTTTTATTTTTTGATATTCTCCTTTTTGGGTTGGGCGCGTTGCCGCCTTCAAACTGGGTTCCAACCTATCCTTGGGAATGTCTTCGATATTAGAGTTTCTGGGAAGGGAATTGGCTTGAAATCCTTGTCCGTAAAACCTGCTTAATGTCTCAATGTCAGCCATGAACCAAGCTTCCATTGCTTGCACCATCAGATGACATTGGTCATCCTCAGTCCCCAACGAATCCCAGTTATCTCTTGACCGCAAATGCTGCCAAGGTTTTTGAGTTACGGGTCCCTCCGAGTCTACTAATAAAATATTATAAGCATCAGGATGGTCGGCCAAAGCATTTCTAAAATCTCGATAGGCAGCATTTCGGCGACCACAAACAATTAAGTTACACTTAATTCTTCGTTCCCTAGCAATTTGAAACAGATCGTCGAGGAAACTTCTAAATCCTTCTTTGAAAAGTGGTTTGGTATTTTTAGTATCTCCTCCGCCTTCAATATAGACGCGAATTTCCTTTACCATCGATTCCCTCCGAGTTCACCCATTCTCCATAAATCTCCAAGGGTGTAATTGTCGAGCCACTTTTTCAGTCGGTTCGGATCCAGACGACGCAATTCGCTACCGAAATCGTTGCGATCGCACACGATAACGGACTCAGGGGAAAGCGCCGAAATGAGAAAATCGGAATGAGTGGTAATAATCAATTGAGTTCGCTCAGAAGCTGCCTCCAACATTTTCGCCACGGTGGGTAGAATATCTGGATGGAAGCCAATTTCAGGTTCTTCAATACATACCAGAGGTCCCGGATTGGGGTGCATTAATAAAGCCATTAAGAATAAAAACCGTAAGGTTCCATCGGAAAGGCGAGTTGCCGGAATTGGATCTTTTAACCCCTCCTCTCGGATAAAAATTTGCACCGTCCCGCCGTAAATATTGATGCTAATTTCTTCAGCTCTCTCATAAAACTTTTTCAAAGTTTCGATGAGGACACGACTTCCAATCTTGTGCTGTAAATTATTTAAAACCAGCCCCAGATTACTCCCATCTTCAAGCAGGGGATATTCTGGTAGATCTGTTTTTTGAGGCAACCGGGGGGCAGCATCTCGTCCAATTTCCCAATTCCGATATAAGCCAATTTGGGCAAATTGATTACTCAGGTAAGTTAGCTGAGGATATTGGTCTGGATCTTTTCGTTGTGACAATACGGATTGGTCTGGACTGAGTGTTTCTCGCTCAAGAGACCGCTTTTTTCGTCCCTCAATTTCTGTTTGAACGTTGATAACTGGGTTTCCCTCTTGATACCGATAGAAAAAATAAGGTTCATTTTCTCCGGGATACGGCTGTTCGTTTTCGATCGCTTCATTTACCAATTCCAGCCTTTGGCCCGTTTCTGTAAACTTCATTTGGTAACGCAAAAGCATTTGTCTTCTTCCGTCTTCTGGCGGTTCCAAAGTCGCATCAATTACAGCAATCGGCGATTCTTTCCCCCCTTTCCAGAGAAAATCGCTAATCCCTCCACCTTTACGAATCGGAACCATTAAATCTGTTGGCGTTGCTTTTAACAAGGCAATCGCTTCAATCAAATTAGATTTCCCCGATGCGTTTGGACCAATAATTACATTTAATGGTTCCAATTCTATTTCTTGGCCTTCGTTTCCGTAGGATAATATATTTTGTAATCTGATTTTGTGAATCAATCTTTTTCCTGACACCTTTACCTCCGGTATATTTCTGCTTTTATGCTGAATTTTACATCTTTCAAAGGATTTTTCATCTACTGCGGATTGCCCTTGCCCCGAAAATTTGAGTCATGCTGACTCCTGAAAACTATAGCGCTTCTCGGAATCATGAGATATCCCCAGAAGTCACGAGAGGAGTGACTTTGCAACAGGCTACCGTAAGCATCACATCTTACTCGATCAGACGATAGCGAGCAAGATGCTCACACTCCAAAACTCCCCAATCAATAATGTACCTCATAACCTTGAATTAAACAACGCTTTTTCAAGACTGATTCATGATCGCTATATTTGTCGGGGCGATTCGTGGGATCGCCCCGACAGATTTAGGGTGGATGCTCAAAATATGCGTAAGTCCTGGTAGAAATGACAACTGGCCCCTACCCCGCCAGAAAATTGCTTGGTCAGAATGAGACTTATTCTCGTATAATAGGGAAAATCAAACTCGTTATTGAAAGTCCCTTGAACTGATGGTGATTCCTAGACTGTTGAGCCGATCGCTCATCCCACTGTTGCTATTGCCGATGGCGATCGCCTGTCGTGAACCCGTTGCACAGACGGAAACTGATACGCAACTCGCTGTATCCGACGCCCCCTCTCTGAATGTTGTTGCCACGTTTTTGCCGATGTATTGGTTTACTCGCGCCGTGACGGGGGATAGCGCACAGGTGCAAGTGTTGATTCCTCCGGGAAGCGATGTCCATGAGTATCAGGCGAGACCCGCAGATGTCCAGGCGATCGCCACTGCCAATATTTTAGTCAAAAATGGTATCGGTTTAGAAGAATTTCTCGAAAATACCATTACTAATGCTAATAATCCCAACTTACAGGAAATTAATGCCAGTGCAGGGATTCAACCTTTAGATGATAATACCCCGGTTGTAAAAGCGGTGGATAGCAATCATGATCATGACCTGATCATGACCATAATCATGATGACGGACATCATCATGATCATGCCGAAGGTAATCCTCATGTTTGGCTTGATCCCGTATTCGCTCAACAACAAGTCACCACCATTCGAGATAGTTTAATCGCTGCTGATCCGGCCAATCAAGCCATTTATGAAGCCAATGCAGCCGCTTATCTTCAACAATTACAACAACTGCATCAGGAGTTTGATCAGACTTTATCCCAATATCCTAATTGTACCTTTATTACCTTTCATGATGCCTATCCTTATATAGCCAATCGGTACAATTTGCAGCAAGTGGCCATTGTCTCTGTCCCCGATGCGAGTCTGTCTCCCCAGGACCTCCAAAAAACGGTGCAAGCGGTTCAGCAGTATCAAGCTAAGGCACTGTTTTCGGAACCGGACGTGGAAAATCGAGTGTTAAGAACTCTGGCAACGGACCTGAATTTACCGCTGCATGAAATTGACCCTTTAGAATCAGGGCCCCTTGACCCCCAGCATTATTTTACCGCCATGCGGGGAAATTTAGAAACGATTGCAAATGCTTGTCGGTAACTACTATGAAAATGGGTGAATCAGGGGAGAGTAATCTCCGGAAATTAGCTGCAACTTTTACGGGAAATTACTCGATTATTAAGGTTGAAAACCTGAGTGTTTACCAAGGTGATTATCGGGCATTGAAGGATGTTTCTTTTGAATTAACATCAGGAACAAATGTGGCGGTGGTTGGGCCAAATGGGGCGGGTAAAAGTACCTTGGTGCAAGCGATTTTAGGGTTAATTCCTCGCAGTTCGGGTCAGGTGGAAATCATGGGAAGACCTTTGGAAAAGCTGGGACGGTTGCGATCGCATCTCGGTTATATTCCCCAGACTTTCCTATTCGATCGCACCTTTCCCATTTCTGTTGGGGAAGTCGTGGGTTTGGGATGGCAACACCGGGAACCGTTTTCCCTCTCGCGAATCAAGCGGTTTCCTTGGCAGTCTAACCCCGACAAAGAAAGCGCAGTGATGTCAGCATTGCGGCGAGTGGATGCCTTGCATTTGCGCCATCGCGCAGTCGGTGCTCTGAGTGGGGGACAATTAAA
Source organism: Oscillatoria sp. (assembly GCA_011390515.1). Lineage (GTDB taxonomy): Bacteria > Cyanobacteriota > Cyanobacteriia > Cyanobacteriales > Laspinemataceae > Laspinema. The sequence goes on along the minus strand of JAABSJ010000131.1, from coordinate 3,403 downwards.
GCGGGTATTACTCGCCTATTGTTTAGTCATGTCTCGCCAATTGCTAATTTTAGATGAGGCATTGGCAGGAGTTGATGTTCAGGGAGAGGCTGATTTTTACAACCTGTTAAATGAGTTGAAAACTGAACAAAATTGGACGGTTTTGCAGGTATCTCATGACCTCAATATGGTCAGTCGCCATTGCGATCGCGTGATTTGTTTAAATCAAACCCTAGTCTGTAGCGGTGCACCGGATATTGCCTTAGCACCTCAAAATTTGTTAGCAACTTATGGTCCAGGTTTTGCTCACTATCATCATGATCATTGAGGTCATTTGTCATTTGTCATTTGTCATTTGTCATTGGTCATTTGTCATTTGTCATTTGTCCTTGGGGGATGGGGGAAAAGTTTGTAGTAACGACTTCAGTCGTTCTTAATTGTTCGTAGTAACGACTTCAGTCGTTCTTAATTGTTCGTAGTAACGACTTCAGTCGTTCCCCCTCCCTTCCCGTTCATCCCTCATTCTTCATCCAAATGTTCCGTCACTGCCTCATAGAGACTAACCACATGATTATCCTGAAGTCGATAATAAACCCGGCGTCCTTCTTTGCGATAACTCACCAAGCGAATTGCTTTTAAATTCCGCAATTGATGAGAAACAGCAGATTCAGTCATCTGGACAATTTCCGCTAATTCATGAACACACAGTTCTTTTAATGCCAAGGCGGAAATGATTCGCAAGCGATTGGCATCCCCGAGAAAACTGAAAAACTCCGCCATCCGTTGTGCTTTGTCTTCTTTCAATAGCTGATTTTGGAGACTATTGATATTCTCTAGGTCGATCGCGTGTTCCGATGTGCATTCGAGTTCCTCGGATTCTGGTCGGGTATCTCCGGCCATTTTATCGGTAGAATAGTTAACTGCCATAATTTAGGTTCAGGGAAAATATCACTAAAAAACTTGAATACTTGATTATTCTTTCAGATATTAATGATGATAGCGAATTTCTTACAAATCTTCAACCCTGGCCCTGAATATTTCCTCCTGGGGAATATGGCAGTGGCAAACTTACTGGAATTGCTGAGTTTCCCTTTCATGCAACGGGCGATCGCCGGTGGGGTCTTGATGGGAATTCTCGGGGGGTTCCTGGGCACTTTTGTGGTTTTGCGCCAACTGTCGTTTTTCAGTCATGCCGTGGGACATTCGGCGTTAGTGGGGGTGGTGTTAGGGGTGTTGTTGCAGGTTGACCCGAATTGGACGCTGTTACCCTTTACCCTGGTATTTGGACTCTCCTCCCTGTATTTAATCGAACGCACGAAATTGCCCAGTGATAGTGTGTTTAGTATAGCGGTTTCCGGTGCCTTGGCAATTGGGGTAATTTTGACCAGTTTTATCCCCGGATATCGGGGGAATTTAATGGCGGTGTTGTTTGGAGATATTCTGGCGATCGGGCAAACTGATATTTTATTAATTTTGGGATTACTGATTGTCAGTTGCCTGTTTTTATTCTCAACTTGGCGGCAGCAAATTTTGCTCACCCTGAATCCGGATCTGGCCCAAGTTCAAGGAGTTTCTGTTGATATTTATCGCTATTTATTTGTGGTTTTGCTGTCTTTGACCGTGGCTATTTCTATCAAAGCTGTGGGAATTTTACTGATTAATGCTTTTTTGGTGATTCCCGCAGCAACGGCCAAATTAATGACTCATCATTTTACCCTGTTTATTGCCATTTCTGTACTATTGGGGGCAACCAGTTCTCTGGTGGGAATGCTAGGGTCAGGACTGTTTAATTTTGCCTCGGGCCCTAGCATTGTGGTGGTGCAATTTTCAGTGTTTTTGGCTGTTTTGGGGGGGAGTCAAATCTTCCAGCTTATAGGGTTCCGTCGGCAGTAGAGAGGACGCCGTACAGTTCCGGACGCCGATCGCGGAAAAAGCCAAAAGAGGCGCGAGTCCGGGCGATCGCATCCAAATCAAAACTGGCACAAATCACCCCCGGGCGATCGCGGTCTAATTCCGCCACCTTATCCCCCCGTTGATTGGCAATAAAGGAATGACCATAAAAAGTTTGTCCCTCTTCCGTCCCGATGCGATTTGCTGCCACAACGGGGACAATATTCGCTACCGCATGACCAATCATTACCCGTTGCCAAGGGTCTTTGGTATCTAAATCTGGATCAAGGGGTTCACTGCCGATCGCCGTGGGATAAAACAACAAATCCGCCCCCATTAATACCATCGATCGGGCGCATTCGGGAAACCATTGATCCCAACAAATTCCCACCCCAATTGTCCCATAAGTGGTTTCCCAAACTTTAAATCCCGTATTTCCCGGACGGAAATAGAATTTCTCCTCATAACCGGGACCATCGGGAATGTGACTTTTGCGATAAATCCCTAAGACTGTGCCATCGGCATCGATAATGGCGATACTATTATAATAAGCGGGTCCGGCCTTTTCAAAAAATGACACCGGAATCACCACCTTTAATTCTGCCGCTATCTTTTGAAAGTGGGCAATTGTGGGATGTCCCTCTACGGGATGTGCCCAAGCAAAAAATTTATCCCGTTCTTCGCGACAGAAATAATAGCCTTCAAATAATTCAGAAGGTAAGATAATTTGAGCGCCTTTTGATGCCGCTTCTCGGACTAATTCAATCACGCGAGAAACGTTGGTTTCTTTGTCTTCACAGAAGGCGGTTTGTAGGGCTGCAACCGTAACCATTTGAGTCATGTTGGTTAAGTGATGGATAAGGGGTGAAGTGGCAACAACCGCTGGGGGTTAAAACCCCCAGCTAATAGCTAAAGTCGGATAAATCCGACTAAAAATACCACTGGATCAGATTTTCTTTCAGTCGGTTTTAACCGACTTTAGCTATTAGGCGGGGGTTTTAACCCCCGCCGGTTGTGGCAACTGAAAGTTTTATAGGGTGATGTTTTCAGTCGGTTTTCACCGACGTAGGGGCGATTCGCGAATCGCCCCTACAGGCGGGGATTTAAACCCCCGTTTGCTGTCTCCCCGTCGGTTGTTGTTGGGTGATGCAGTGAAAAGCACCACCACCTAGTAAAATTGCTTTTGCCGATCGCCCGATAGTCCTGCGCGTGGGGAACAGTTTGGCGATCGCCTCTACTGCTTCTTGATCATACCTTGCGCCGTAGGTGGGAACAACAACAGTGCGATTTCCGATATAAAAGTTAGCATAACTTGCTGGAACAATTTCGCCACTGTCATCCACAATTTTACCCGGTGACGGAATCCGAATGACTTGTAAAGGACGACCTTTAGCATCGGTCATTTCTGACAAATTCTGAGCAATTTCGGTGAGGACTGCGGCATTGGGATCATCTGCCTCTCGGGGTTCCATACATAAGACGACCCCAGGCGCAATAAACCGGGCGATGGTATCAATATGTCCATCGGTGTGGT
>JAABSJ010000130.1 GCA_011390515.1 Oscillatoria sp. | reverse complement strand
AGAAATGGTCAATTAGCCGAACCTGTGCGGGATGTCACCCTTTCGGGGAATGTGTTTAGTACCTTAGCGGATATTGAGGCGATCGGGGATGATTTCTATTGGGATGAATCTGGCGGTTGCGGCAAAGGCGGACAAAATGGTTTACCTGTAGGCTGTGGCGGTCCCAGTTTGCGAATTCGCAATGTTGTAGTGGGTGGTGAGTCGGCATAGTTTTTGTCCCGTCTAATTACCAACTCCAGGACAAGAAGCCGGGTTTCTAGCGTCATTAGTCATTAGTCATTTGTCATTAGTCATTAGTCATTAGTCATTAGTCTTGTCATTAGTCATTAGTCATTTGTCATTAGTCATTAGTCCTTTGGATTGTCGAAGACTCCGGAAAACCCACAAACGACAAACAACCAACAACCAATGACATAAGACCAATGACATAAGACCAATGACATAAGACCAATGACAACCAACCAATGACCAATGACATAAGACCAATGACAACCACCCAATGACAACCAACCAATGACATAAGACCAATGACAAAGGACCAATAACCAATGACTCCTACTGTTACTGGACTGAGGGGAGGGAGGGCGGTTCTTCCGGTTGGTAGAGGTTTTCCATTTCTGCTAAGGTTGCTTCTGGGTCGGTATGGGTGGATTTTACCACATAATTGAGTTTTAATTCTTCTAAGAAATCCGTGAGCAAGATTTGTATTTCTTCTTGGGTTTGCCGATCGCCTAGAGCTTTCCGGAATGCTTGATTGAATTCCTGACTGAGGCGATCGAATAGCACTCGTCCTTCTACATCAGCGTAAGAGGTTTCGAGAATGGTTACCGTAGTTTGGGCTAAGTTGGAAGCCATTTGTTCCGTAAAATCCGTGGGCAAATTTCCGAGTCCGGGTAAGGATTTTAGACTTTGATAAATCCCTGATTCTTTAAAAGCACTTTCGATACTATGATGCAAAACTGCTTCTAATTCTGGCTTGATTTGGGGTAAAACTTTGTAAATGGTTAATTCCAAAAGTCGGTCAGTAATGACTTCGATTTCATTTACATTGTTGAGATCAACCGCCGGTTGGGGATTCAAAAATGATTCGGCGGCAGTGCCTTCGCGAATGGAGTCTTGCGCTTGATTAATAAAGCGAACCATTACAAATCGAGACAGGCGATCGGCTAGTCTAGCAGCCGGTTCATGGGTCATCTGGACTAAGATGCGATCGAAATTAACCAGTTGACTCTGTTGCAGCCTCACCGCAACCGGAATCACCCGCAACCCTCGCCAAAACGGTAAAAACAATAAAACATCATACCAGCGTCGCAACATGGCATCGATCCAGCGTAAGCCACTAATCCGGCGATGCATAAAGAAGGTGCGAAGTATGAACTCTAATCCAAACAGGCACATAAAGAAAATATCAATTCGCCAAAAATCATCGATAACTTGCCCAATTTCATCTACATTCCTGAAATAGTTACTGGCAATTAATGGATTTATCTGGGATTGAAAAAATTTTAGTTCTCGGTTTAAATTGTGACTGCTTAAATAACTAGAAGTCCAAAAGGTTTGAAAAGCCTCCGAAGCATATTCAGTGCCAAGATGCTGACGCATTCGCCTTTGAATTTTGGCGAAAGTGCCGAACTTCCCCGCAGCCATGAAGGGATTTTCAGTGAGCATCCCATCGCTTTCATTGCGTAACGATTCCAGCAAATTCTCCACCTGGGGAGTTTCCAGGGAACTTTGGGGTTGTTGGAGTTCGAGGGTTAATTGCTGGAAGGTTTCTAGGTATTTTTCCGTTTCTGGATGGGGTTCAATGCCTTTAATTTGATCATAGGCTATCACCACCGGGGGAATTTGATGAAAATAGATATCTCGTAGGGTAATATAAGAGGAATCGAACCCCACTAACAGCAAGTTGATAACGGCGATCATCGCCATAAATTTTTGAAACCAGTCAATCGGTCCTCCGGTATTCGGTGGACCTTCTGGGTTGGCAGTTTTTATCGTTTGCATTTGGAAGACAGCGGTTAAGTTAGAAGTAAAAGTATCCCGGTAGGGGTTTACTTCATATTATCTCGATCCGGCATCAACGCGACATCTATCTGTTGGATGAGGTGTTCTATAGTGGAGGAGTTATCTAAGACGACATCAGCCTGAGCGCATTTTTCAGCTAAGGGCATTTGGCTATTAATTCTAGCTTTCGCTTGGTCGAGGGTCAATCCATCGCGTTCCATCAATCGCTGAATCTGGCGATCGCCAGGACAAGATACCACCCAAATTTCCGTAACTAAATCGGTCATTTGTGCTTCAAACAACAACGGGATCACCAAGACTGCGGTAGACTGTTCGGGCAAAGCGGCAATTTCTCGAAAGAGGCGATCGCGCACTTGGGGATGGATTTGTTCCTCTAACCACTGTTTTTCCTGGGGTTGAGTAAACACAATCTCCCCCAACTTCGGACGATTCAGACTGCGATCGCTCAGTAACAAGTCACTCCCATACCGCCTCACGATTTGATTCAACACATCTGAACCAATTTCTACCGCTTCCCGCGCATAAATATCCGCATCAAACACCGGCAATTTATGCTTATTTTTTAAGTAATTAGAAACGGTAGTTTTACCCGTAGCAATGCCACCCGTTAAGCCTATTTGACGTTGATTCATTATGCTAAACCCTAATTACAAATAAATTGTTCGTAGTAACGACTTCAGTCGTTCTCTTCTCTTATGTTCGTAGTAACGACTTCAGTCGTTCTCTTTCTTAGTTCGTAGTAACGACTTCAGTCGTTCTCTTTCTTAGTTCGTAGTAACGACTTCAGTCGTTCTCTTCCGATATTCCTAAAAATAACTTCTATCTATAGCCAGTCTAGGACGCCGGTACAGTATTAGATCAGCTATAGCAATCCTAAATGATTTGTAACATTTTCATCTCCCCTCGGATGTTCTTGGAGAGGGGTTGGGGGCCGCCATCGTCTTCCACAATTGAGTTAGGATTGCTATAGGACAAGAAACCTGGTTTCTTAACCAAATTTGTTGCTAATCACTGAGATATTGCACCGGTTGTTGCTGTACCGAAGCCCTAAAAAAATCCTCACCCCTCATCCTTCATCCCTATTCCCTCGGGCAAAAACAACTGTTTTGGCATTTCCACCAGCCAATAATTTCCCCGTTCAGCAATCACTTGATAATCTTCAGGATTGGCAATTTCCAAACCCTTAATTTTGTCCGGATATCCCAACACCAAAAACGGTAGCAAATTGGGATTTTTTGCCGCTAATTCTTGCAAATATTCTCGGGCATTATTTGAACGCCTAAAAAATTGAATCGGTTGATGACTGTAAAACACTAAACTAGGTTTTTCAAAAGCAACCATCACCACCTGTTGTTCCGGTTGTTTTACCTGTTCAATAATTTCAGCCAGTTGGCGGACCGGCAATTGTCGTTCACTATCAAAGATAAAATAAACCGGCATAACTGCCAACATGAAAAATGCCACAAATCCAGCAATATTAACCGACATTATCCATCGCCATTGGCGTTTCAAGACCAAAATTACCCCAACTAAGGCACTGGCAATTAAAATTAAAGCACCTCGTTCAATTAAACCAGAATTTGTCAAAACTATGGAGAATTCCGGCATGGCTGGATCTGGGGTTAAGAGTCGAGGAACATAGAGAATAGCCGCCGCCATGAGTAGGAATAAGATTAAGTTCCCGATGATGGAAACTCCCCCAAATAAACTAAACCGATTGGGTTGACCATCGCGGTCAGTTTTAAAGCTTTCTTCACTCCAAAATAAGGCGACTAATAGGGCAGCAGCGGGGAGTGCGGGAAGAATGTAACTGGGAAGTTTGGTAACAGCAACGGTAAAGAAAATAAAGATGCCCCCTAACCAAAATAACGCAAATAAACCCAGATGATTAGCCCGGGGTTGATTCTGCCAGCGACTGCGTTTCCAAAAGCGCAACCGGGCGATGGCGATGGGTAAATAAATCGACCAAGGGGCAAATCCGGCTAACAGGACTAAAAAGTAAAAATACCAGGGTGCACTGTGATTGTTGACGACATTCGTAAAGCGTTCAAAATTATGATACCCAAAAAATGTATCGATATAAATTTGGCCATTGGCTAAAATGACTAAAATATACCAAGGCAGGGCAATAGTGGTGATAATTAAAATCCCGCGCAGGGGTTTGATTTCACGCCACAATTCTTTCACTTGTCCCAGATAAATGGCAAAAGACCCAATAATTAATCCCGGTAAAACAATCCCTACGGGTCCTTTGGCGAGAATGGCTAATGCGATAAAAACGTAAAAAATGATATACCAAATATCGGCAGTTAAGCCTTTCGATGCCCGAGGAGTTATGGATTGATTTTCGCTGTTTTGTAAAGATGGGGAACTGGCATATCCCCAAAAAAAAGCCAGGAGGGCGGTTCCCATGCAAGCACTCAATAACATATCAGAAACGCCGATTCTTCCCCAAGCAATGGTTTGGAAATTCAAGGCAGCGATCGCCCCCCCGAGTCCAGCACAAAACCAGGCTTTTCGAGGGATATTTCGGTTTAATTCCGGTTCTTGAATTTCTGAGGAACTGGAGGAGTGGGGAACGGTAAAATAAAGCAGGGTAAAGAAGACAAACCCCATCAAAACAATGGCCGATAAAGCAGAAGGGAGACGGACTGCCCATTCATTCACGCCAAAAATTTGGTAGGCGATCGCCATCAACCAATAAATCAGTGGCGGTTTATCAAATCGCGTTTCTTGATTAAAATAGGGCGTAATCCAATCCCCAGTAACTACCATTTGTCGGGCCGCTTCTGCAAACAAGGGTTCGGTTTCATCCACTAACCCAACACTGCCTAATTTCCATAAAAATGCAATCCAGCCAATCCCTAGTAGGCCCAAAATTGAAAACAGTAAAGCGAACTTAGGCGGGACGCTGATTTTACTGTGAGTATCCCAAAAGCGATTCATTTGAAGTTTCATCAGTTGTTTGTGTATCTAGGGTCCGTTATGGTTTACAGTCATTTGTCGTTTGTCATTGGTCATTGGTCATTGGTCATTTGTCCTTGGTTGATGGGGGGGATGGGGGAGATGGGGGAGAGTTGGTTGATGGGGGGGATGGGGGGGATGGGGGAGAGGGGTGGAATATGCTATTGTATCTAACAAACTGGTGGATGCTGCTTCCTGGATGGAAATGCGGGAGGGAGATGACATTTTTAGGGTCGCCATCGTGCGGCCCGATCGCCCAGATCTGAATCGGGTCTTGGACTGAACGGGTCAGGGTTTGAGTTCAATGTTTGATTTAAGTTAGATTTAATCATGATATAAGCTATGCAGAATACCCGTCTGAACAGCCTGTTTGATGGTGCCGTTTCCGAAGTTCGGCAATCCTTACGGAATCCGTGGCGACGGATATCCGTAGTGCTGATTAGCTTTTTAATGGGTAATTTTGTGGGAACGGCAATTACGACGATCGCAGGACAAAATGCCAACTTAGATGTGATGGTTGCGGCTATTTTAATTGTATTAACCGAAGTCTATAGTTATTTTTTCTATCGGGTTCACGACCAAATGAAACGCTCACTGTGGGCCCAGGGAATCAATTCCTTTAAAATTGGCATGATTTATAATCTATTCGTCCTCGCCTTTACCCTCGGTTCTTAATGGATGTTTCACCGAATTCAAGGGAAATTGATTCATGAAGCAAGAGTGGGCGATCGCCTCAATTCTGGAAGAGTGGCAGCAGGGAGTTCCCCCCACCGGATCCACTTGGGAAGCATTAATCCAGGCAGAACTCGCCGACCCCCTTCGGGCTCAGGGGTATGGGATTTCCCCGGAAACTGTGGAATCCCAACTCACGGCGCGATCGCAGGCATTAGCCGTGATTCTACCCCACCTGGAGCAATTTCCCTTCCCGGGAGATAAAATACTCGAACCCTTATGGCAATTGTGGTTACCCTTGGCGATGAAACTAATCACCAATCACCAGGAATTAGGACGACCCTGGATTCAAGGAATTTTAGGGGGACAGGGAACGGGAAAAACTACCCTAGGGAAAATTTTAACCTGGATTTTGACTCATTTGGGCTATTCTACCTTGGCCCTTTCTATCGATGACCTTTATAAAACCTATTTAGAACGGCAGCAGTTGCGAAAAGAGGACCCGCGTCTGATTTGGCGAGGACCTCCGGGGACTCATGATGTGGAATTAGGGATTAACCTCTTGGATCGCTTGCGGAATCGTGATGGACAAACCATTGCTGTTCCCAGATTTGATAAATCATTGTGGGAGGGACAAGGCGATCGCATAGAACCCTTACTCGTTGAGACGGTCGATATCCTGTTATGGGAAGGATGGTTTGTGGGAGTGCGTCCTGTGGACCCAGCAGTGTTTGACCATCCCCCTTGGCCGATTATGACGCAAGCAGACCGCAGTTTTGCCCGAGATATGAATCAGCGATTGCGGGATTATTTGCCGTTGTGGGACCGATTAGATGGATTGATGGTGTTGTATCCCCAGGATTATCGCCTCAGTTTGCAGTGGCGGATGCAGGCGGAAAGGGAAATGAAGGCCCTGGGTAAGGGGGGAATGAGTGATGGGGAAATTGGGGAATTTGTGGAATATTTTTGGAAGGCGTTGCATCCGGAGTTGTTTGTCAGGCCCCTGTTGCGTCCGGGGTCCGAGGTGGACTTAGCGATCGAGATGGGAGGCGATCGCCGTATAATCACGGTTTACAGTCCCCGGCAGATGGGGGGAAACTCAGGAATGCCTTGATTTTGTTTTATATAGCAGTTCGGTGGACTCATGAGGTATTCTCTCAAAGCCCCTCTCCCCTTTTGGGAGAGGGGTTTGGGGTGAGGGCTGTACCGTATATTCATGAGAACCGCTATACCCCATCCGGTTGTCGCAGGATGAGTCGCGGGAGGAGTCGCGAGTTGGGAATTGCCAATTGCCAAGATTAGATTGAATCAAGTGCGTCAAGAACCGGCAAAACTTGATAGAGTCAATTGCAGGAGTCTCCCCGAGAGTTGATGTTTTATTCTATGTTTTATTCTGGGTTGGGTGCTGGTAGCATCCGTGTCAAGAAATCTCTAAATTTAGCCGTTGACTTATGTGGAGTGATGGCGAAACGACTGGTGGTGGCGATCGCGATGGTGAGTTGTCTGTGGTTGATGCTCACCCCAGGGGCGATCGCCGGTCTCAACGATGATAACTTTGATGGCAACATTTACGCCCTCTATGGCGGCAATGGTTCCCTAGTTCCCCCGAGAGTCTCTTTAGAACAGTCCCTGTCCCGGGACGATCGCGCCACGGTGCTCGTGTTTTTTCTGGATGATAGCAGTGATTGCAAGCAATACACCGCTGTTGTCTCGCAGATTCAGGCATTCTACGGAAGGGCCGCCGATATTTTACCCCTGAATGTGGATGCGATTCCCGTCAAGGATGAATATGCACCCACGGAAGCGGGGTATTATTATTCTGGGGTTGTTCCTCAAACCGTTGTCCTGGATTTAGAGGGTAAAGTCGTTTATGACGGCAAGGGACAAGTTTCTTATGAGTCCATTGATGATGTGTTGCGTCAGGTTTACGACTTGCTGCCGCGATCGGAATCAGTTGATCTCAAACGCCGGGCTCCCAATGAGGTGAGTGTCGAACTCTCTCGCTAATCCCGCGATCGGGAAGCATAAGGACCCGGGGAGTGACGACCCCATCTCCTGGTTTTGCTCCCCGTACCCCTGGGGCCACCTAGGTTGGCTCCTCCCGGGTTGAATCGGCGCAAAACCGCTGAGACAGAAATCAAGGGAACATTCAACCCGGGCATTTCAGGCTTGACAAAAAGAGCGAGTTATGATAATAATGCTCTGGGTTTGCACCTTTTTTTTAACCTTGGCGACCTTGACTATCAATGCTTTTTAGCAAGTGAGTCTAATTGCCCATGTTCGGTGTGAATCAGCTCTGAGATAATCAAATAGGCCAATATTCTACTGATCCCATCGGCACTGCTCTGATGCGATCGGCCTCAATCAGGGTTTAATGGTGAACAATACCCAAATCACCAGAAACTGTTCATCAGACTAAGGATGGGAGCATCTAACTCCCTCTTCCCACCTTCAAGGTTCAGTTCAACATCTCGCTAAATTACCAATTGGGGTATTGTGCAACCCAGCAACAGAATGACAAACTGAACTCTTTGGTCAAGGTTAGTATGGACGACCCCCGAGATGATTATAATAGAGTCCATGAATTACCGGGAATATTCCCTGGGCTTTTGCTCACGTCGTTCAAAAATACAGGGTGTCAATTTATGTTAACAAAGCCAAGAATCAAGTCGGTGCATAAGACAGACTAACCGCTCTATTTATTTGGAGTCTTAGCGATGGCAAATTTGAATCTTGCTTCGTCGAGAGGGGCATCTACTCTGAAGAATATCGGGTCAAGAATAGACATCCTAAAACAAAGAGTATTAACCTCGGTTCGGTGCATCCGACAAGACAATGGATAAAAGAAAACTTGATATACGTGCTCCACTCATTGCCAAGCTCAGTCGCGGGACTGGCATTGGCTCACTCCGAGTTATCCTGTTAATTGTCCTGGATAGTTTGATGTTGAGCTATGCGTGGCTACTCGCGGACAAGTTAGGGACCCCAGTTGGAGCCTTTAGCTTGATAGACTCTCAGAATGAGAACCCAGGATTTTTAATTCCGATTCTGGTGATTACCTTGGGGATTGTCGCTTCATCGGGACTTTATGGCACCGATGATCGGCGGCGAGATTTTTTTAATCTCATCAAATCTCTCAGCTTTGCTCATGTGGTTTTATTATTTATTGGCTATCTCTACGAACCCGACGCGGTCGTTTCTCGTTCGACTTTCTTGTTATCTTGGATATTTAGCATAGCCTTTGTTCTGACTGAGCGGTTAATCCTGCATTTAACCATTGTTTATTTGCGGCAGAAAGGCGCAATCCGTCAGCGCATTGGCTTAGTTTGTAAACCCAAAGATATTGAAACCGCTAAACGATTTATTGTTAAAAGTAAACGATATAAGATTTGCGATTTAGAAGACCTCTCGACCCGAGAAAAAAACCACGATTGGTCGGATATGATTCAACGACTCCGGGAAACCGCAGTCAGTGAAGTGTTTGTCTGTTCTGAACTCTCAGTCCGAGACCAAATTTACCTCTATTGGGAGTTGAAACGCGCCGGGATTCACTTAAGAATTCTCCCTCTGGGACTGGAGTTGCCGATTCAGTGGTCTGAGATTAAGATGGTCAACGGCATCCCGAGTATGAGATTTAGATCGCCGCCGATTGTTGGGGGGGATTACTGGATCAAACGGGGATTTGATTTAGTTGCTGCGGGGATTATTATCTTGTTAATTAGTCCCGGGTTGCTGTTGTTAGCACTGCTGATTAAGGTGGATTCCCCCGGTCCGATTTTTTACAAACAAGTCCGGGTGGGATTAAAAGGCCGTCACTTTAAGGTTTGGAAGTTTCGGACAATGGTGACGAATGCCGAACAGTTACAAAAAGATTTGGAAGCGAAGAATGAAATGGCCGGGGGAATTATGTTCAAAATGAAGGATGACCCCCGGATTACGCGAGTTGGGAAGTTTATCCGGCGTTACAGTTTGGACGAACTGCCACAAATTATTAATGTTTTAAATGGGGAGATGAGTTTAGTGGGTCCTCGTCCGTTCCCCTTGCGAGATGTGGAACGCTTTTCAGAACATCACTTTATGCGCCATGAAGTCTTGCCGGGAATTACTGGATTATGGCAGGTTTCTGGGCGATCGGATATTGTCGATTTTGAGGAAGTCTTCCGCCTGGATATGACTTACGTTCAAAATTGGTCCGTTTCTCTGGATTTCCAAATTTTATTCCAGACGGTCAAGGTGGTGTTTGCCAAAGAGGGGGCCTATTAGGAAACGGAACTGGATAAGGGAACTCCATAAAATAAAATATCCAAAAAACCCGCACCCTCAAGGGTGGGGCTACACAGACGAAGCCCGCCTGCGCGGGCTAATACAGTCTTATTAGGTGCTTAACCTTATGATGCAATAGCAATTTATTTGTTGGAATACCCTAAATCAGGGCCGATCGCCTCTAACTCTTTCCAGATTTGGACCCCTGCTGAATCATCCAATCCACCGCCTCTGCTAAATCTGAGGCGATGAAATCCGGATGGGTGTGATGTTGGTATTTTCCCCCCAACACGCGATCGCCATAGCCGGTTTTGACCAAAATCCCCGTACAACCGGCATTATGGGCCATATCCACATCGGTTGCCTTATCTCCCACCATAAAACTCTGACTCAGGTCTAAATCATGTTCCCAAGCTGCTGCCACTAACATTCCCGTATTGGGTTTACGCCAGGTGGTCCACCGGGTAAACTCGGGGTCCGTCCCCCCTTCCGGAGGACTCAGATAGGGACAATAATAAAGCGCATCCAACCGGGCCCCCGCTTCCTGGTCCAATAAGTCACAGAGGCGCTGGTGTAACGCATCCACATGACTAGCTGGGTAATATCCTCGCGCGGGACCTGATTGGTTGGAAACCAGACAACAGAAGAGATGGCGGTCATTTAAGCTGCGGACCGCAGCGGCCACACCGGGAATCAAATTCAGGTCTTCAACACGGTGAATATATCCAACTTCTTGGTTTAAAACACCATCTCGGTCTAGGAATACTGCGGGTTTCATCAGAGATTGTTGAGGAGAGTATGAGTCAAGACTTACGCCATTTTTTAACATTAGGCCCTAAATTGTAGAGGCGATTCGCGAATCGCCTCTACAATTTAGGATGGATTCTCAACATCTGCGTAAGTCCTGTCAGTCCAAATTGTATCAGGACTGAGGCATGAGGACGGGGATGGAACGGCAGAGGGTAGGGGCAGTAGATGAACTGCCCCTACCCTCTGCGGTTATGGGTCAGACCTGGTTATGAAAGATGATTATAGCAATTTTCACATTCATGAGGTACGTTGACTCGATCCCCCCTAGCCCCCCTTAACAAGGGGGGAACCTGTCCAGTCCCCCTTGTTAAGGGGGATTTAGGGGGATCCTCCATATACTTCACCAACCAGAGAAAGGCTATAATTCTTAATTCCCCATCCCGAATCTTCGGTTTAGCCTCCCCAAACTTTTTCTAGGACTTTCTCGGGTGAAATATCGGCAATTCTGCCCGTGGAAGATTGAATGCCGATATAGCGATCGCCCGAGGGGAGCAATTTAGCGGGATCCGTCGGGCCGAACAAGGCGATCGTATAGGTCTGTACCGCCACCGCCAGATGCATCGGCGCACTGTCCGTACAGAGCATCAAATTCGCAGCAGCGATCGTGGCGGCCAACTTACCCACATCCGGGGGGGAAGTCACCTTAATGCCTGGACAGGACCTAACCAACTGGTCGCATAAGGGTTTATCCTCTGGCCCTTGGATCAAGACCACCGGCAATTGAGGTTGACGGGTTTGCAGGTCCTGGATAATCTGCTGCCATTTTTCAACGGGGTAGATTTTATCCAATCCTTTGATTTGGGAGAGTTGACTAGCCCCTCCGTGAATCAGAATGTAACCGCTGTCTTTGACGCCCAATCTTTGCTGTTCCTCATCGGACCAGCGTAAATCCTCCTTGAGCAGGGTCACAGAGAGTTCCGGACAAGGCATAGAGACCCCAAAACCCTGCAACAAGTCGTGGTACATACCGGCAGCATATTGCTCAGTTTTCAGCGGGACTGGGTTGGTGAGCAACCAGGAGTTGCCCAAATCCGAGTAGCTAATCCGGATGGGTATGCCTGTTAACCAGAGCAATAACCCCACCACCCAACGCTGTCCAAGGGAAATCACCGCATCATACTCGCGATCGCGCATGATCCCGAGCAAATTCCCCCAATCCGCCAACCCGTTGCGATCCTTAAAATCAAACGGCAGCACCTGGAGGGACTTGTTATGAAAAAACTTGGATACCCGGTAGGCACCTTTTGACCGAGGCTCCACAACAACATCTATGTAAGCGTTGGGATATAACCGTTTCAGGCTATCCAACGTCGGGAAAAATAAAATTTGGTCGCCGATTCCGCCTGGGACAAGGGCCAGTATTCGCATCTCAATTGATGGAGCTTACTAAACAGACTCATTCTAAGCGATGAGAGACCTAATCCGATCCGCAATCTTCTGACTCGAAGCAACCACCGGCCAGAAATTCCCTAAAAAACGTTGCGATCGCCCCTGCGCCTCTACTCTAGTTATTATTATTCACGCGCCATTTTTGTAACCAAACGCTTTAGAGGAACCACCGTGCATTTATTGATACCCGCCGCTGGCATGGGGCGACGAATGGGCAGCAACCGCAATAAACTCCTCCTGTCCTTGCTCGATCGCCCCTTGATTGCCTGGACCCTAGAGGCGGCGGATGCCTCCCGCGAAATTCAGTGGATTGGGTTAATCGGTCAACCGGAAGACTGGCCAGACTTTGAAGCAATTTTAGCCGCCAATCCTCCCACCAAACCTGTCCAATTCATCCAAGGCGGCAGTACCCGCCAAGAATCGGTTTACAACGGATTACAGGGACTCCCGCCAGAAGCTACCCATGTGTTAATTCATGATGGGGCCAGGTGTCTGGCGACCCCGGACCTGTTCGATCGCTGTGCCGAGTCCCTCCGCCATTGTCCCGGGTTAATTGCTGCTATCCCCGTCAAAGACACCATTAAAATTGTCGCCCGGGACTCCCAAACCATTGAACAAACCCCCGATCGCCAGCAACTCTGGGCCGCCCAAACCCCCCAGGGATTTGAAGTCGCCTTATTAAAACAGTGCCACGATCGCGGAAAATCCCTGGGATGGGAGGTTACCGATGATGCGGCATTATTTGAAAAATGTGACTTGCCGGTGCAAATTGTCCCCGGGGAAGAGACTAATTTGAAAGTTACCACCCCAATGGATTTGGCGATCGCTGAGTTTATCCTCCGTCAACGCCCTGAACTCAAATAAAACAAAAACCCGCACCCTTGAGGGTGCGGGTTTTTAGAGATTTATCACAACCGGATTCCGGATTAATCCTTCGTCAAAAAGGGTTGACGGGGTAAAAACCGGATCCTTGTGCCTTGAATTAACTCCTCAATCCCTGCTTCAATTTCTGCTTCAGACTCGCCATTGAGACTAATTAGCAACTTCAAAATCTTGAAGGTGGCGGTGTGGGTTAAAAAGTAGCCCCCATGTAAATCCAGTTGGCCGAAGAGACGACTATAAGTCAGACTCAGGGCATACATCAGGGTATTGATCAGGTCGATCGCCAACCCGCGATGAGACTTCAGGGACCAAAAGATGCCATTTACGCCCAGGGTCTCGGAACAGTCGATATAGTTAAAGCGCTCAAACAGGTCATAAGCAGACGTGGGACTGGCCGCTGCTTGGGAGACCAAGACATTGCGAATGTAAGGGCGGTAATTGCTGTTTGGGTAGCGATCGTCTAAGGGTTTGAGGTAGACATTTCCTAGACGATAGGCGGACATTTCGATACTGGGTTCACTAAACCAGTTGCCGAGGGTTGGCATATAACGGAGGATAATATCGCGATCGCTGGACATCAGGTAAATTCGACGGCAACGACGCATGGCGGACCGAACATAATTGTTGCGACCCTCCCGGAGGAACTCTAAGGGGATATCCGGGGAAGCCAAAATTAATTTATCCAGGGTCAGGCGATCGCCAATCTTACTGGACTCTAACCCATTTGGATCCTCAATATGCTCATCATCCTTGCCAAAGCGATCGGACAAAATTCGCAAAGTATTGACCAGCAGGAGTCCTCCCATACTGTGACCCACCAAGTTCACCGCAATCGCTGAGTTAGACCCGGAAACGGCAGGATTCGGCAGGGACAGAGAGCCTTGATTTTCGGCTTTAATTGAGCCTAAAACCGGCGTGGATGCTCCTGTTTTGGGTTCTTGGTTTGTTTTTTCAGCCCTCCGATTCAGAGCGCGGTCTAAGCGCCAAAAGAATTCGGCTAAATCCGGTGCACCATAGTGAATCGCCCGGTAGCGATCGCGCTGATAAACCAACACCCGCAAACACTGCATCAAAAGGACCCAGAGGATAAACAGGGGAGGAACCACCCAATACCATTGCAGACCCACCGCACTCAACTGAATCCACTTCCAAATTGGACCAATCAGAGGGAGGAATTCTAACCCTTTGAACAGGGGAATCCCTAGCAGTTTGACCATCCCATACAATCCGGTGCCAATAATGCCAGCAAATCCGGAAAGCACAAAGGAAAATTTGAAAATAACCCCCCAATTTTTGGAGAAATCACTCCATAATCCGGGACTGGTAAAAGGTTGTTCACTGGGCCAATGATATCCGATATAAAAATGATTGTCTTTTAATCGGCTATCCTGGGCAGACTCTTCACTATTTAAGGCATTGGCTTCCTTCATGAATAACTCATAAAAGGTGGCGGCAGAGGTGGCATAGCCGTGGGTGCGAAGGGTGATGCGATCGCAAATTTTATCCCCCACAATTTCCGCGAATTCATCTACATTAAATAAAGCGCGAAATCGGTTGGGGGGAGGTAAGTGCCGGTCTACATAGAGGGAAATGGGAGCGGTGCTAATGACTAAAAAGACATTAGGATAATCTAGGTCTTGGTAGATTTCAAAATTACGAGCCGAATTTTCAGAAAAATGGCGATCGCACCAGCTATTGAGCGTCGCAATCACATAGTTTTCATCCACCGTTTCGCAAAAACAAGGAAAGTCAGCGACGGGGTGAGTTTGGCAGTATTGCAGGCATTCACTCTGTAACGCCTCAACAATTTCTGTTTCCGAAAGCTTGCCGCCATAAGCCAACATTTGGGCCGTTGTCAGGGTCATTCCCTGGGAAGATTTTCCCCCGGTTTTCGGTAGGGGAAAATCCAGAGGGTTCGGGCAGTTATAGGCAAGCTGCACGATTCGGGCTTTCACCCATCCATCGGAAAACGAAGCCGAATTTTTAACAATGGATTCGAGCCACTGACAGTCATTTTGGAGGGTTTCTGGTGATTTGTTATCCCAAGTCAATGGCAAATCATTATATTGACGAGAAAGATTCATAAGATAAAGGGGGTAAATGCTGAGGAAGTGGTATCGATTTAATGGCTTTAGGGCTAATTGAAGCCAATGATGTTCGGTCAAATCAGGGAATTCTTTAGCCTGAGATTTAGAGTTTGTTTAGGGTTAACAATGATGTACTCTAGGAAGAGAAATATATCCGGTTAAAATGGTTTGGAGTGGACAGTTTTTCAGGTGGCAGGAAGGGGAAATAGCCTAGGTCCCTTGAAGAGGATGTCGGGGAGGGTTGATTTCCTGCGGGAGTGAGGCACTATCAAGTTTGAGTCAGTTCTCCAAACAACAGTTAAGAAACGACTGAAGTCGTTACTACGAACTGAAGAGAACGACTGAATGGGTTACTATAGCAACCCTAAATCATTTGTAACATCTATCTTCTCCCCTCTCCCATTCTGGGAGAGGGGTTGGGGGCCGCCGACGTCTTCCACAACTGATTTAGGATTGCTATAGCAGTCCTAAATCAGTTGTAACATTTTTAGCTCCCCTCTCCCATTCTGGGAGAGGGGTTGGGGGCCGCCGACGTCTTCCACAACTGATTTAGGATTGCTATATATGAACTGAAGAGAACGACTGAAGTCGTTACTACGAACACAAGAGAACGACTGAAGTCGTTACTACGAACACAAGAGAACGACTGAAGTCGTTACTACGAACACAAG
>JAABSJ010000129.1 GCA_011390515.1 Oscillatoria sp. | reverse complement strand
TTTATTCCCCCTTCCCTCTTAGGGAAGGGGGGCAGGGGGGTTAGGTCAGAAGGGAAACTGTTTCACTCTTCTGAGTTCAGTCAATTCCTACTTAAGTTTTATCTAATTTATCATCATAACATAAGTTTCATACCCCCATCTTATTGCTCTTAATCCTATGCTCAATCCACCCAATTTTTAGCCCGACTTACCGCCTTTTGCCATTGAGCGAAATTAGTTTTTGCTGTAACGTTTCCCTCTCCCGGTTCAAAACAGCGATCGAGGGTACGAGTTTGAACTAGGGTGCGATAATCGGTCCAGAAACCCACTGCTAAACCGGCAGCAAAGGCAGCACCTTGAGCGGTAGCATCCAGGACTGTGGGACGTTCCAGGGGAATGTTCAAGACATCCGCTTGAAATTGCATCAAAAAATCATTTTCGCAAGCGCCGCCATCGACTTTTAAGCGTTGTACGGGGGTGTCACTATCTTGATTGATGGCATCGACAACTTCTTTGACTTGATAGGCGATTGCCTCTAAGACAGCGCGAACTAGATGTGCCCGGGTTACTCCTGCGGTGAGTCCAAAAAATGCTCCCCGGGCACTCATATCCCAATGGGGTGCACCGAGTCCACTCAAGGCGGGGACGAAATAGGCCCCATTCGTATCGGGAACGGAACGGGCGATCGCCTCGGTTTCCCCGGCAGAATCAATCAGGTTTAATCCATCTCGCAACCACTGCACTGCACGTCCCGTGGTAAACATTGCTCCTTCTAAAGCATAGTTCACCTGATTGCCATCAGTCCAGGCAACGGTTGAGAGGAGTTGATGATGGGAGCGGACTAATTCTTGACCCGTTTGAGCAATTAAAAAGCAGCCGGTCCCGTAAGTGCATTTTACCAGTCCCGGGCGATCGCAGCCGTGGGCGAATAATGCCGCTTGCTGATCCCCTAAAATCGCCATAATCGGGACGGAAAACCCCAGGATATCCGGGTCAGTTTCTCCAAAATAGCCGAAACTGTCGCGAATTTCTGGCATGATTTCCTGGGGAATGCCGAATAAATTTAAGAGCGTTGGGTCCCAATTTAAGGTTTCCAAATTCATCAACAGGGTGCGACTGGCATTACTGCGATCGGTGGCATGAACCTTGGACCCAGTTAATTTCCAAAGTATCCAAGTATCGATGGTTCCGGCGAGAATATTTTGGGGATTAATATCGGGTCGATTGTCCTTGACCCATTTTAATAACCAGGCGAGTTTAGTGGCGGAAAAATAGGCATCCAAGACTAATCCCGTGCGATTTTGAATGTCCTGTGCATGACCCTTTTCGGTCAACTCTCGGCAGAGGGGTGCAGTCCGGCGATCGAGCCAGACAATTGCCGGATGTAAGGGTTCTCCGGTGGTTTTATCCCACAATAAACAGGTTTCCCGCTGGACAGTTAGACCGATCGCGGCTATTTCCGAACCCGAAATTCCCCGGTTTTGCAAGACCTGTTGAATGCAATGGTAGGTATCGTTCCAGATGGCGACTGGATCATGTTCTACCCAACCCGGTTGAGGATAGAATTGGGTTAGTTCTTGATAAGATTGGGAAATTAATTGACCTTCTTGATTAAATAAAATAGCTCGATTTCCCGTAGTGCCGAGGTCGAGTCCTAAAATTATCTTTGAAGTAGATTGGTTCATAAACTATAGGAATGAAATGAATGAGTATGAGAAATTTAGGGTCTGGAGCGCGCATTTACAGACCGGATTTGAGGGTTGAATTCCTATAGATTAGGGACTCGACTCTCCCCAAAAGTTGCTACCCATCAACCCGTGACCGTGAATTTTCAGGGATCTGCCTCTGATGATTACTTGTCGTCCAAATTAAAGATTAAATATTTGCAATCTTACAATTACTGAAATATAATTGTTCAAGGCAAACAGATTAATTTCTTTAAATATCCAGTCCGGTGGCCCTCAATGTCAAGCCCCTAAAGGCTCCGTATTATCACGGAAAATTATAAAACCCTTGGAAATTTTATAAAAATTTAATAAAGTAGAGAAATGCTTACGCACCAGTAACCCGATTCACCCAGTTTTTTGTGAAGACGGAGGCTGGTTCCATTCTGGAATTCAAGCCAGTTGGCAGTCGATCGCCGCCTAAGTCAGCGTTTACATCGTTGAGGAGGATCCCTTCATCACCGTTATGTTGGGATCCTTCCACCGAAAAAACATCGCTTGTCCTCAGACAAGAGTATCTTTATCCGCAAGGGACGCCCCATCTATGCAGCTTCAAGAGCCTTACAAGGTCCTAGAGACCCGACAACAGAGAGCGATTATGGATCCACCACAGAGTGACAATGTGGGGAAATCCTCTCCAAATCTCCTGGATCAGCTCAAAACCAAGATTCGCCGCTTAAGTATTAAGCAAAAAATCGGCTATGGTTATGCTCTTACCATTTCGATCGCATTATTGGGAACGGGTCTGGGATTAGTAGTGGGCGATCGCTATCAAGACAAAGCCCAACAACAACTGGTTCAGGCCTACGAGCAACAGCGGATCCTCACCCATTTGCAATATGAGGTAGTCACCGCGCGATCGCATCAACAAGGTTTAGTTTCCGGTGCCGATCAGTCCCTTTGGAATGAATCAAAAAGCCGCAGCTTTCTAAACCAAAATCAGAAAGTTAAGACCCTGTTAACCCATTTACAAGGATTGGTTAAAACCAATGAAAACAGTTTAGTCACCATTGAGGAATCCCAACTGCAAAAATTATGGGAAATTCAACAAGTTGCTGAAAAATCTTCTCAAGACTTGATTCAATTCCAAACCTCAATTTCTCATCCGTTTTCCGATTTATTGACTCGTCTCAACAATTCGGAAAGAGAGCAAGTGTTGGCAAAAATTTCCGAAGTGGAAGTGGCCTTAGAAGCCCTCTATCAGGAACTATACCAGACTTTAAATGCAGCCCAGGCCCAAGAAAATGTGGCCAAAGAGACCTTTACGAAAGCCGAATCCCTGCGCTGGAAAATTACAGTTCTCAGCATGATTCTCTCCGTGGCGATCGCCGCGATGTTAGCTTCCTACACCAGTCGGGCGATCGCCCGTCCCATTGAATGGGTCACCCAAGTTGCCCTCCGCACCACTGAACAATCCAATTATCGACTCCGGGTCCCCATCCTCACCGAAGATGAAGCCGGTTTATTAGCCACCTCCCTCAATCAACTGATTAGCCGAGTTGAGGAACAACTCCAGGAAATTCAGCAAGCTCAAACCCAGCTCATTCAAACCGAAAAAATGTCCAGTCTGGGACAATTAGTCGCTGGAGTTGCCCACGAAATTAACAATCCCATCAACTTTATCACCGGCAATATCGAGCATAGCAATCACTACATCCAAGACATCCTTGAAATCGTCAAACTCTATCAAAAAGAGCATCCCAATCCGTCCCCGGAACTTCAGGATCTCATTGAGGATGTGGATTTAGAATTCGTCATTGCCGACTTGACCAAAATGCTCTCCTCCATGAGCATGGGTTCCGAGCGAATTCGGCAGATTGTCCTTTCTCTGCGTAACTTTTCTCGCCTGGACGAATCCGAGAAAAAACGAGTTGATATTCACGAAGGAATTGACAGTACCCTATTGCTCTGTAACCATCGCCTACATCCGCATATCGAAGTCATTACCCGCTATGATGAATTAGACACCATCGAGTGCTATCCGGCGCAACTGAACCAAGTGTTTATGCACCTGATTTCCAATGCGATCGATGCCTTAGAAAGCCAACGGCAGAAAGAATCCAAGACCCGTCACTCCCCTCACCAAATCATCATTCAAACCCAGAAGATCAACGAGAAAACCATCCAGGTAAAAATTGCGGATAATGGTCCGGGAATGGATGAGGCAATCCGCAGCAAAATATTCGACCCCTTTTACACCACGAAACCCCCCGGAAAAGGGACGGGTTTGGGATTGTCGATTGCTTACCGCGTGGTCGAAAAACATGGGGGTAAAATCGAGGTGAGTTCCGAACCGGGCAAAGGGGCAGAATTTATGATTACCCTTCCCATTGAACCGTTAGCTCAACCTTTATCCATCCAGCACACTCGACCTTCTATCCCTGTTTTTAATGCCATCTAAAGTCCAAAAAATGAGCGCCCTTCTCAGTAAATTTAGAACCCTAGGGCAGTCAAAACGAGAGAAAAAACTAACGCAGATGTCGGCATTGTTGTCAAGTTTTTCTGACATCCATCAGCAGTCTAGGCAGCGTCAGGTTGCTAATTTTAATCTGTTTTCTCTCTTACAATTGAGCAAAAATGAGGCAACCCAAACCACCGTATTAGGATGGTTGTTGGATGCCGAGGGTAGTCATGGACAAGGGGCACTGTTTTTAGAACAGCTTGTCAAACTCTGTGGGGACTCCATTCCCCCGGAGCATTTCAGTCAACCCTATCGCCTCCTCTGTGGGGCGATCGCACCCCAATTGCGCCTGGATCTGGTTCTGTATCGACCCGGGGAGTTTTTAGTGGCGATCGATAACAATCTTTTGGACCGAGAAGGCATCAACCAAGCGGACCTAGAAATTATCGAGATGCGGCAGTTAGGTTCAGGACAACGCATCCCCAAAGAACGGCAAATCGCCATCTTTTTAACCCCCGAAGGGCGAGCACCCGTGAGTGGAGACCCGTCCCCTTGGCATCAGATTTCCTATCCCCAACTCGCCGCCGCCTTCGACCAACTTGTACCCCAACTGAATGATTTAAAACTTAAACATATTTTGGTAGACTGGATCGAGGTGGTGTCAAGGGTATAATTTATGAAAATTTTCTCAGACGAAAGTAAGTTATTAGCCAAAAATTGGGAAACCTATCAGGAACTTCTCAAAGCCGAAAAAACCCTCAGAACAGAACTCCAGAATTTTCTGGAATCTCTAGAGTCTGATTTAGTTAAAAATTCCTGGTGGCAAAATCAATGGAATTTTATCGTTTACGAAGAGACTGAAATTTATATTTCTAATGCCAATTGGGTATCTTCCTATGATGAATATGTCATCTTAATTGGTTTAGAAGGATTGACTCCCGAGGGATTGTTTGGTATGGAGAATCCCCCCTTGCTGTATGTCAAATCTTCAGACTATAGCCTGGGAGAAATGCTCATTGAAAAACTCAAAGAAGAAGAAAACTTAAAACAGGGAGACATTGATTATAGTTCCAGTCGCTATCTCGTCACCCAACCCTTAAAGGTGCTACCGAACGAAGTCGAGAAATTTGATAAAGTCGTTCGGCAACCCGCCCTGGATTTTTTAAGTTATTATGCAACAACCCTGGAAAAATATACCGACTTAATAGAACAAGCCCTGAGTTAAAAAGGGCAGGAGATGGACGGTGACTCTATATTTTTATAGCACCCGCAGCGAATACGGATGTTTCTCCAACTTTTCCCGGCATGGCTTGGAGTTAGATGGGGTGTGGTGGCCGACTAGCGAACATTATTTTCAAGCTCAAAAATTTGTCGGAACTCCCCATGTGGAGCAAATTCGACAAGCCAACAGCCCTAGAGATGCCGCCAAGATGGGACGCGATCGCCAACGTCCCCTCCGTCCGGATTGGGAAACGGTCAAAGATGACATCATGCGCCGTGCGGTCCTCAAAAAATTCCAAACTCATGACGACATTCGGGAGATTTTGCTCGGAACCGCAGATGAGGAACTCGTAGAAAATGCCCCCCATGATTATTATTGGGGATGCGGTAAAGATGGCAGTGGGCGGAATCAATTGGGTCAGATTTTAATGGAAGTCCGAGAAATTCTGCGTCAGGAACCCTCCATTTAATTTCCTGAGTCGGCAGGACTTAGGCAATCTTTAAAGTTAAACCCTAAATGTAGAGGCGATTCGCGAATCGCCTCTACATTTAGGGCTGGATGTTACAGATTGCCTAAGTTTTGGAGGAGAACGATCGCCGGACGACCCTGAACCCCTGGTCCTACTAAGTCGGTCTCCATTGGGGAGAGCACTGGACCGATCGCCCCAGAAAAAACCACGCCCCATTCTCCCAAAACCTCAGAACGTGGCACAATAACAATAGACTCATCTCTCATCCTTGCCTTCCACCGGATAGAAAGAACCTTGCTGGCTCTCCTAAACAAAATCCGAGAAATTATTGCCCGTTGGTGGTCCGAATTCACCCTCCAGACCCGACTGATGGCAGCCGCCACCCTGGTTGTGTCCCTCATTATGAGTGGACTCACCTTTTGGGCTGTCAATACCATTCAGCAGGATGCCCGAATCAATGACACCCGCTTCGGTCGGGATTTGGGACTGCTACTGGCGGCCAATGTCGCCCCCTTAATTGCCGAAGATAATCGCACAGAAGTGGCCCGGTTTTCTCATCGGTTCTATAGCAGCACCACCAGCGTGCGCTATATGCTCTATGCCGACCAAGAAGGCCAAATTTTCCTGGGAATTCCCTTCTCCGAGTCCGAGGTTCAAAACTCCCTGACCCTGCAACGGCGGATTCAACTTCCCGACGGGTTTGCCAATACTTATGACTTGCCAATGGTCCGGCAGCATCGCACCCCGGATGGCACCGTCACCGATGTCTTTGTCCCCCTGGCGCATGAAAACCAATATTTGGGCGTCTTGGCGATCGGCATCAACCCCAATCCCACCGTCGTCACCTCCTCCAACCTCACCCGGGATGTCACCATTGCCGTATTTATCTCGATATGGGTGATGGTGATTTTAGGGGCCGTCTTTAATGCCTTAACCATTACCAAACCCATTAAAGAATTGCTCGTTGGGGTGAAAAACATTGCTACAGGAAACTTCAAACAGCGGATAGACTTGCCTCTGCAAGGAGAACTGGGGGAATTAATTTGCAGCTTTAATGAAATGGCCGAACGTCTAGAACGGTATGAGGAGCAGAACATTGAAGAACTCACTGCCGAAAAAGCCAAATTAGAAACCCTGGTTTCTACCATCGCCGATGGAGCCGTCTTATTAGACACATCCTTACAGGTAATTTTAGTCAACCCCACCGCAAGGCGAATTTTCGGCTGGGAAGGCAAAAACCTGATTTCTCAAAATATCCTGGATTTGCTCCCTGCGGCAGTCAGTGCCGAGTTGACTCAACCCCTGTATGAAATGGCCGCAGGGGACTCCCTGCGAGAGCTTTCTTCCTCCAATGAGGGAGATGGGGATAGTTCCGCCAACGGTTATGCCTCCCGAGAGAGTGGAGAGTTTCGCCTCACCCTGAGCGAACCGACGAAGCGCACCGTCCGAATTTTACTCAGTACCGTGCTGCTGCATAAAGCCCCCGGAGTCGATCCCTTATGCAAGAGTTGCATCTACGATCACGAAGATACCTGTACCGCCCCGGAGCGGCCCTACGCCACGGAATGCACCCTCTATCATGATGACTCGGTTTCCTCGGCGACGGCGCAATATCGCGAGAGTCTCAAGGGGATTGCCATGACGGTTCAAGATATTACCCGGGAGGTCAAGCTGAATGAAGCCAAGAGTCAGTTTATTAGCAATGTCTCCCATGAACTGAGAACGCCGTTATTTAATATCAAGTCCTTTATTGAAACCTTGCATGAGTATGGGGAAGAACTTACTCAAGAGGAGCGTCAGGAGTTTTTAGAAACCGCTAACCGGGAAACCGATCGCCTCACCCGCCTGGTTAACGATGTTCTGGATCTCTCGCGTTTGGAATCCAGCCGAACCTATCAGTTTGAAGCGGTAGAAATTGCTCAACCTGTGGAGCAAACCCTGCGAACCTATCAGCTCAATGCCAGGGATAAAAATATTGACCTGATTCAAGAGGTTGATCCCGAGTTGCCCGCTGTGGTGGCTAATTATGATTTGCTCCTGCAAGTGTTTGCCAACTTGGTGGGAAATGCCCTGAAGTTTACAGAACCCGGGGGACGAATTGCGATTCGCGCCTATTTGTTGGAAGGCGAAGAGGATAATTCTTGGCGATCTAATCCGCAATGTCCCCTCCCGAACCAGCAGCAGAAACCCAATGTGCCGATGGTGCGGATTGAAGTGGGGGATACGGGGATTGGGATTGCTGCAGAAGACCAAGTGGCGATTTTCGATCGCTTCTTCCGGGTGGAAAACCGGGTTCATACCTTAGAAGGGACGGGGTTAGGTCTTTCCATTGTCCGCAATATTATGGAAAAACATCATGCCCAAATGCATTTAGTCAGTGAAGTGGGGGTGGGAACGACGTTCTGGTTCGATCTGGCGGTGTACCCGGAAAAAAAGCATCGGGTGGAAAAGACTCAGGACCAGGCGATCGCCCCGGTTTTGGATGAGGCCCCTAATTCCCATCCCACCCCGGTGAGTTAAGGGAGGGGACTGGTCAGATATGAAAATTTTAATCGTTGAGGATGAACCGGAAATTGCGCGGATTGTGGGACGGGCATTAGAAGCAGAAGGCTTTCACTGCCTCAACTGTCGCGATGGTTTGACCGCCTTGCGCGTCTTTGAAGAGGAACAGCCCGACTTAATTGTTTTAGACTTAATGCTACCGGGATTGGATGGGTTAGAAGTCTGTGCGCGCATCCGGCAAAAACCCGGACCGAAAGACCCTTATATTTTAGTGCTCACGGCCAGAGGGGAGGAAATTGACCGGGTGATTGGCTTATCCACTGGGGCCGATGATTATATGGTCAAACCGTTTAGTCCTCGGGAATTGGTGGCGCGAGTCCGGGCCTTATTGCGCCGGAGTCTGCGACAAGGGAATCAGAGTTCTCAGGTTTACCAAACTGAACATTTCATGGTGGATGTGGACCGACGGATTGCAACCAGGCAAGTGGAAAACCGGGAGTTAGAAACTTTGGATTTAACGACCTTGGAGTTTAATCTGCTGTCAACGTTTTTAAGCTATCCCGGACGGGTTTGGCAGCGATCGCAACTGATAGAAAAACTCTGGGGGGATGACTTTTTTGGGGATGAACGGGTGGTCGATACTCATGTCGCCCGCTTACGAAAAAAAATCGAACTGGATCCGGCGAATCCGTCTTTTATTAAAACCGTTATTGGTGTGGGCTATAAATTTGAAGATTAGCCCCGAGACTTGACTAACCCTTAAGGATTTTGCCAAACTAAGATTATCTTTAGAAGTAGGAATAAACAGCGTCTAAATGGGTGGCAGAATTCCAGCAAGGGGCTTTTTCCCTCCCGAGAGGCTTTGGCATCAAGGCAGAGAATCAGCCCAAAAATTGGGATCTATATCAATTAGACCTACTTGACGCACGACCTAGGGGATTTCCCGAGTTCAGGGAAGGGAAATCAGGAAAACAGATTTTGCAGGGCCATCTACTTTTTTGAGTTTCTATTTTCTTAAGTCCAGAAATAGTATCCATCGGTACCCGTTTCCAGGGACAAATCAGGGTGAAGACAAGTCGGCAAAGCAACCCATCAGGTCAGGGGAGGCGATCGCTCAAATAGGGGTCAACAGCCTCTTGAGATTTAGTAACAGGATTGGCAAAATATATGAATGCACCCGGGGACTCCCATCGCTTTTACGAGGCACTCAACACCGCAAAAACAGAGACTGAGGCAATTCACCTCGTCTCCACGATTTTCTTTAAACTCTCTGCCGATCTCTTTTGCATTATCGGAACCGATGGCTATTTCAAGCGGGTAAATCCGGCATGGACTCATATCCTAGGATGGACCCAGGAAGAATTGCTGGGACGCCCTTGGATCGAGTTTCTCCACCCGGATGATCGAGACAGCAGCATCACTGTCGCCCATCCCATTTACCAATCTGATCTATCTATTAAAAACCGCTGTCGCCACAAAAATGGCACCTATCGCTGGTTTGCCTGGAAAGCCTGCCACTATCAAGACAGTATCAGTTATGCAGTCGGGCGAGACATCACGGAACAGCAGGAGTTAGAAGCGGCCCTGCATCAAAGTGAACGCCATTATCGAAATTTAGTCGAAACCTCTCGGGATTTAATTTGGTCCCTGGATCAGGAGGGCCGCTGGACCTTTGTCAACCGGGCGGCCCAAGAGATTTACGGATATGCACCCCAGCAGATGCTTGGGCGATTCTTTTTCGAGTTTATGGACCCGGAACAAGGGGTCAAAGATCGGCAGATGTTCGATCGCCTGCAAGCGGGGGAGTCGGTTTTTCCCTACGAAACCCAACATCGCCGCCAAGATGGGACCCCGGTATTTTTGAGTTTCAATGGGGTCCTAATGCGGGACGAGTTGGGCAATATCATCGGGACCACGGGGACTGCCACGGATATTACCCATCGCAAGCAGGCCGAATCCGCCCTGCAAGAATCCCAACAAAAATTGGCGATTCACCTCCAGCAAACTCCCCTCGCGGCGATCGAGTGGAACTTAAAATTTGAAGTCAGTAACTGGAACCCCGCAGCAGAAAGACTGTTTGGCTATACCCGGGAGGAAATCCTCGGGCATCATGCCTTAGAGTTGATTCCCGAGAATGCTCAATGGGAAGTCAATGAAGAAGTTTTACAAGCGCTATTACATCAAGAAGGCGGGAATTATAGTAGCAACGAGAATCAAACTAAAGACGGTCGGGTGATTATTTGTGAGTGGCACAATACCCCGTTAGTAGACGCCGAGGGTCAGATGATTGGAGTCGCATCTCTCGTTCAGGATGTGACGGAAAAATTTGTAGCTATCCGGGGTTTAGAACAGAGTGAAGCGCGGTTTCAAAAGTTAGCGGATAGTATTCCTGGATTAATTTATCAGTCGATTATCCATCAAGAGGGAGGGGTTTCTTTTCCCTTTTTATCCTCCGGTTGTTTGGACGTCCTGGAGGTAGAACCGGACTATATGAAGCAGCATTCCCACGTTTTGGGAGAGATGATTCATCCCGAGGACCGAGCAAGTTATGAGCGTTCCCTGGCCACGAAAATTCAACGGATGGAACCCTGGCGATGGGAAGGCCGGTTTATGATGCGATCGGGTAAGCTCAAATGGTTACAATGTGTGGCCCGACCGGAACGCCAAGAGAATGGAGATATTCTCTGGGAAGGGGTGATGATTGACATTACCGATCGCAAGTTAGCGGAAAAAGCCGTGACTCAAAGCGAAGCAAAATGGCGATCGCTGATTCAAAATAGCTCGGATATGATTACCATCCTAGAACCCGATGGCACAATCCGCTACCATAGTCCCTCCGTCGAGCGCATCCTGGGTTACTATCCCGAAGAACTGATTGGTCATAATGCTACCGGATTTGTTCACCCCGATGATGTGGAAAAAGTGCGGGAAACCTATCAAATGCTCAGTAACCATCCCGACTTGATTATGAAAATTGAGTATCGGGTGCAGCGGGCGACGGGAGAGATTTTATATTTCGAGTCAATTGGGCGCAATTTGGTGGCAGAACCTGCGGTGAACGGGTTGGTGATTAACTCTCGCGACATTACCAACCATAAAATAGCAGAAGAAGCGCTGAATCATGCCAATACTCAACTGGAACGGAGAGTCAAACATCGCACTTCTGAACTGAATAGTAGTTTGGAACAGTTGCGGATAGAAATTATTGAACGTGCCAATGTTGAAGCGGCTTTACGAGAAAGTGAGCAACGGTTTAGGGCTGTGTTTGAAGGGGCAGCAATTGGGATTGTGGTGCGAACTTTGGATTGGGAGATTTTAGATAGTAATCCAGCATTTCAGTCGATGTTAGGGTATTCGCACGAGGAATTACAGGGGAAAATTTGTCTAGAACTCAGCGATCCGTTAGACCAAAAGATAGAACGGTTACTGGCGATTGAGATGATCACGGGACAACGGAAGGGGTATCAAATCGAGAAACGATATCGCTGTAAAAATGGCAGTCGGATTTGGGGTCGGTTGAGTGTTTCTCTGGTTTCTGGGAAAGGAGAAACGCCGCAGTTTGCGATCGCGATGGTGGAAGATATTACTGCCCGCAAAGAAGCGGAATCTGAATTAATTCTCACGCGCAAGGCGGTGGAAAGTTCTGGGGATGCGATCGCCATCAGCAATCGATTTGGCTGTCATATTTATCAAAATTCGGCCTTTTCTCACCTTTATGAATATGAAACACCAGAACAGTTAAATGCCGCCGGAGGACCCCTAGCGGTCTTTGCGGACCCGGTCCTCGGGACCGAGGTGTTTGAAACCATTATGGAGGGCAACTCCTGGAGTGGGGAAGTCATCCACCGCACTTCAGGCGATCGCACCATTCCGGTCCTCTTGAGTGCCGATGCCATCAAGGACCCCAGCGGGACGATTGTCGGACTAATCTCGATTAGTACAGACATTTCCCAACGAGTGCGCGCTGAACAAGACCTGAAAAAGGCACTTCATGCCGCAGAGGCAGCGAGTCGGTCTAAAAGTACATTTCTGGCCAATATGAGTCATGAACTTCGCACCCCCCTCAATGCCATTATCGGCTATAGCGAAATCCTCACTGAGGAAATGGAGGATGCCGGAGAGCAACAGGCGATCGCTGACTTGACCAAAATTAGAACCGCTGGAAAACATCTGTTAGCCTTGATTAACGATATCTTAGATATCTCCAAAATTGAAGCCGGACGGATGACCCTATATCTGGAACCCTTCGACATCACCCTCCTGATTTCTGAGGTGATTAGTACCGTTAAACCCTTAATCGAAAAAAATGGCAATCACTTAGAAATCAACTGCGATTCATCCGTGGGAATGATGACGGGAGACTTAACCAAAGTGCGGCAGATTTTATTCAATCTGCTCAGTAATGCGGCCAAATTTACCGAAAACGGGACGATCGCCTTAACCGTTACTCCCCGTGAGTCTGGAGAATGGGTTCAGCACCCTGTACTCTCTGACACTCCCCAGGAACAGACCCCCGGAATTGAGTTTCGCGTCACCGATACCGGCATCGGCATTTCCCCCGAACAACTGATCAACATTTTTGAAGCCTTTAGTCAAGCGGATGCCTCCACGACTCGCAAGTATGGGGGAACTGGGTTAGGACTGGCAATTTCCCAACGCTTCTGCAAGATGATGGGGGGTGAGATTAAAATAGAAAGTGAGGCTGAAAAAGGCTCTACTTTTACCCTGTGGTTGCCGATGAATCTAAATCAAACTGCCGATAACATACCCGAGTGAAACCCATTATTTCCAGCCGCTTTCTGCCTGTTCCAAAACGTAAGCGGCAACCGCTGCGATTTCTGGAACGCTCAAGCGGTCATTGTAGGCTGGCATCGGGTTTTTCCCCTGGGTAATCAACTGGGCGATCGCCTCTTGGGTATCCCGATGATTTTTCGCTAACGCTTTCAGTTTCAGGGTCTTTCCACGGCGAATAATATTACCGCCATTGGCATGACACCCGGCACAGTGAACTGTAAAAAGTTTAGCCCCATCCCCGGAATTAGCTGCCATAGCCGGTTGTATTCCCATCAGGCTGATTGCCATTATCATGAATAGAACTACAGCCCAGATTATACCCAATCTGGTTTTCAAATGTCCGCCAAAACCCGCACCCTCAAGGGTGGGGCTATACGGACAAAGCCCGCCTGCGCGGGCTAATCTATAAAAACGACTTTTCATACCCGGATTTGGGATTAGTCGCTGTTTCATCGTGGGTTTTCCTCTTACTTCTGGGTTAAGTTTGTTTCTGAATCCCCTCGCCCGATTGAGAGTCAGGTCAATTCATAAATTTCCCCTAATTTAGGGGAGGGAGAAAGAGTAGGCCTCTTGCAAAATTCTAAAAAGCCCCCCTTCTTAAGGGGGGTTGGGGGGATCAATCCGTTATTTTGCAAGAGGTCTAGTAAGGTGGGCAGTGCCCACCTCCTTGATTTTGTTCCCTTCACCTGCTCAAAATCAGGCGAGGATTGGTTGAGTGAAAAGGGGTAAATTTATTTAGCCAAATTACTGGCTAACTCACGATTAGGGGTAGCCAGAGGTTTTGGTGGAACGCTCATCGCTTTCAACCAATTGAAATTAGAAATCATCGCCCCGGTCAAGGTTTCATGAATTTGATAGTTCACTCCAAATTCTTCACAAACTCCCATCAAAATCTTGGAAAGTTCCGGATAATGAATGTGACAAATATGGGGATATAAATGATGGACGACTTGAAAATTCAGTCCTCCCATATACCAAGTACAAAATGGATTGTTGGGCGCAAAATCCACCGTCGTGCGAACCTGAAAAATTGCCCACTCATCATCCACATGGTTCTGTTCAGGATCCGGGGTAATAAATTCCGCCGTATCCATCACATGAGCCATCATAAATACCTCACAGATGATCAATCCGTAGGTAAAATAAGTCAGAAGAAACCCGCCGATGACCGTTAACGGACTATATCCCACTGCCAGAGGAATTCCGATAAACAGACCCAACCAAACCAACTTACCCACCAGCAAGGTTGCCAGAGTCATCGGGGAAGTAGTCGGAAGCACATGGTCATGATATTTGCGCTTGAACAAAATCATTTGAACATCGCAGAATGACCAATACACCGGAATGAGGGGATAAATAAACCAGATAAACAAATGTTGGAATTTATGATACCATTTGTGCGGCATATCCGGGGTCATTCTGACTAATCCATCCCCATGAATTTCCACATCGTGGCCCAGAATATTGGTATAGGTGTGGTGGAGATAGTTGTGGCGAAACTTCCATAAATAACTCGATAAACCAATCGCATCGTAGGTTAATCCCAGACTTTGATTCAGCCATTTATGATTAGAATAACCGCCGTGATTGGCATCATGACCCACACAAAACGCAAAACCGGCTATTCCTGCGGCTAAAACCATACAGCCCAGAATTTTCAAGCCAATCGCAGCCGGACCAAAGAGGGTAAAACTGTAAGCCCCAACCATCCATAACACGAGAGTTAGGGTTTTTAGATACATCTGTGGACAATCCCGTTTGGGGAGGTTTTCCGCCTCAAAATAGGCTTCAACTCGGCGGTTGAGTTCTTTCCAGAACCCCTTATTTTTGGCAAACGTTACCTTAGTTCCTGTCATGTTTAAGAGAAATTATCAGATTCGCCTTTGTATTCTAACCTATTTGGGCGGTCCGAGACTGAGGATTTTGAACTCAGGGTGGGGAGGGTAATCCGCCATTTTAGAGGGGGACAAGACCCCGGATTCGGCTATAGTTTAGGGGTTGAGGATTTCTGAATCGGGAGTGCGATCGCCCCTTCCCCACCGAATCACTTTCTGGGCAACCCCAAAACTTACCCCCAGGGTTAACGGCGACGATATTCATCCCCACAATCGCCAATTAATGCCAACAAATTCCGGGCGCGATCGCAAACCCCATCAATTTTCTGAACATCCGCCGCAGTCAAGCTAAACTCAAATACCTTAGAGTTAGCTTGAATATGTTCCGCTACCCCCAATCTTGTCCCTACAATCGCACCGGCTACCGCTGGATTTTCCAGAACATATCGCACCGCGACATTGGCGATCGTCACTTGATATTGATTAGCAATGTTATCAAGAATTTCTAACAACTCCTGAAACAAACTCCAACTTCCCCAAGCCGATTGCATATTTTTATACTTATTCAAAGAAGCCGTATCCAGAACCCTGGGACTCGGTTCCGGCTGTCCTAAATACCGTTCAGAAAGTAACCCACCACCTAACGTTCCATAAGCCAATAACTTAATCCCATGTTCCAAACAAAACGGCACCATCTGCTGTTCTGGACGGCGGTCTAAAATCGAAAACTGCACCTGATTCGAGACAATTTTAATCCCATTCTCGACAATAGTCGCCAGATGTTCCGTGTCAAAATTCGTCAGGGCTAAATGCTTAATTTTCCCCTCCCCCTGAAGTTCC
>JAABSJ010000128.1 GCA_011390515.1 Oscillatoria sp. | reverse complement strand
GAACGACTGAAGTCGTTACTACGAACTCAGATAAGAGAACGACTGAAGTCGTTACTACGAACTCAGATAAGAGAACGACTGAAGTCGTTACTACGAACTCAGATAAGAGAACGACTGAAGTCGTTACTACGAACTCAGATAAGAGAACGACTGAAGTCGTTACTACGAACTCAGATAAGAGAACGACTGAAGTCGTTACTACGAACTAATACCAAATCCGGTTGTTAAAAGTCGATTTTCTCTTCAGCCCGCGCAGGCGGGCTTCGTCCGTGTAGCCCCACCCTTGAGGGTGCGGGTTTTTATTGGGATCGGTGGAAAATCCGTGAAAAATTACCCGGCTTCTGAGGGGAAACCGGGTTAAATTGGCGTGAATTGTGCAAGGGGCGATCGCGTTTTAAGGAGCAAGCCATCCGGCACTTAAAATGACCGTTAGGCCCATGAAAATAATCGTCAATGCCCAAGTGATGCGATTGAGAGTGGTTTCTGCACTTTTAGCACTGGTAAACAGTTGGGCTTGTCCTCCAATCCCGCCAATTCCATCTCCTTTCGGGCTATGGAGTAGGACTAAAATAATTAAACTGATGGCCGAAAATAGCCAAATGAGTTGGACGAGGCTTGAGATATTCATGGTACAGCGATACCTGGGTAAATCGTTGAAATTGAATGCTTGTTTATTTACTTTGATTTGTTCTAGGTCATTTGTCAATTTCAAATTAAAAAATGACTTTGAACAAACCGCAGTGTATGACCCTGAGCGTCCTAGACCGGAATTCGCAGGGGTTCGCGAGAGGACTGAAGGTTGAAGGCTGGAGACTCAATGGCAGAACGTCCGGTCATTTCCTCGGGTTGCGGGAGTTGTAAGATTTCCAGAAGGGTGGGAGCGATATCGGCTAAACAGGCATCGGTCCGCAGTTTGACTTCAGTGCCATGTCCGGGAATTTTCCGCCCTTCTCCTTCAATGAGAATTAAGGGGACTGGATTGGTGGTGTGAGCAGTCCAGGGATTGCCTTGTTCATCGATCATATATTCGGCATTGCCGTGATCGGCGATGATTAAGGTAGTGCCTCCGGCTCGACCGATCGCATCCAGCAAGCGCCCCAAACATCGGTCTACGGTTTGGACTGCGGTAATAGTGGCGTCGATATTTCCGGTATGACCGACCATATCCGGGTTGGCGTAGTTCACCACTACTAAGGAGTAAATCCCTTTTTTCACACCGGCAACCACCACCTCGGTGACCGCCTCAGCAGACATTTCCGGGGCTTTGTCGTAGGTTGCCACCATCGGCGACTGCACTAATTCCCGGTCCTCCCCCTCGAAGGGTTCCTCTAAACCGCCGTTAAAGAAATAGGTGACATGAGCATACTTTTCTGTTTCTGCGGCCCGCAACTGCCGCAACCCGTGATTGGAGACGACTTCTCCGAAAATATTGCTGAGGTTTTGGGGTTCAAAGGCCACCAACACGGGGAGTTCTGAATCGTACTGGGTAAAGGTGGCAAAGGAGAGGGGTTCAATTTGATCCCGCTCAAATCCTTGGAAATTGGGGTCTACAAAGGCACTGG
This sequence comes from Oscillatoria sp., assembly GCA_011390515.1. Taxonomy (GTDB): domain Bacteria; phylum Cyanobacteriota; class Cyanobacteriia; order Cyanobacteriales; family Laspinemataceae; genus Laspinema. Next base: position 14,234 of record JAABSJ010000128.1, on the reverse strand, counting down.
TGAGTTGTCTGGAGCGATCGGGACGGAAGTTAAAGAAAATCACCCCATCTCCGGATTCTACGGCTCCCGGTGCAATCCGAACCGGCAGGACAAATTCATCGGTGAGGTCCTGGGTGTAAGACTCTTTTAAGTGTTCGATGACCGAACGACCGTCACCGGGTCCATCGGTGGTCATGACTTTATAGGCCATTTCTACCCGATTCCAGCGGTTATCGCGATCCATCGCATAATATCGACCGCTGAGGGTAACGATGCGACCTACGCCGATTTCCTGGGCGGCTGCTTCGATTTTTCCCAGGGCTTCTGCTCCGTCTCTAGGAGAGGTATCCCGTCCATCGGTAATGGCGTGGATACAAACGTTGGTCAGACCTTGGGCTTTGGCGAGGTTCAGGAGTCCCATTAAATGATTTTGGTGGGAGTGGACCCCTCCCTCGGAGCAAAGCCCCATGAGGTGCAGTTTTCCACCTCTTTCTTTAATCTCTTGGCAAACTTTGACCAGTGCTGGGTTGTTTAAGATGGAGCCATCTTCTACTGCATCGGTGATTCGCAGGAGTTCTTGTTTGACAATTCGACCGGCACCGATATTCATGTGACCGACTTCAGAATTGCCCATTTGACCTTCCGGCAGTCCCACTGCTTTCCCGGATGTGCGAATTGTGGTATTCGGATAGGCAGCGGCAAGGCTGTCCATCACGGGTGTTTTGGCAGCAGCAATAGCATTTCCTGTGGTTAATTCGCTAACTCCCCAACCATCTAAAATTACTAGCACCACTGGAGAAACAGGCTCTTGTGCCATATTCATTGACCCTTTGATTCGTTATTTCTGTTTAATCATTTGACTGCTCTCCTTCCCACTGCGATGCAATGGAGATGGAGATTCCCCGGATTTGTGATCCGGAGTTCCTGCTGAATAGCCTGTGGACTCGATTCCGTTACCGGCATCCTTGTCGCTTCGACTCTACAGGTATTTTTTATTCCCCTGTACCCCAGGGTACTAAAAATTCTGCCATCGCAGATCACCCTTTGATTGGAACTCTGGAAATGTCTGGTGGATTTGGGTGAGCCACGTTCAGTTAATGGTTCTATTCTAACGCTTAATGTGTAGGGCAACTTTTGACTGGGCGCTCAGGGCAGTCGCGTCCCTGTCTGCTGCCAATTTTCGTTTTCCGATCATCTGGAGTGCAACGACCTCCGTTGAAAACTGTTCTTAACAATCTGTTACAATCGAGAACAACTTTCTCAACCACTTACAGGTGGGAAGGATGAAGCCAGAAGAATTGAGGGGACTGTTCTGGCGGGCGATCGCACCGAAGGTGGAGCCATTTGGCCGGGGTTGAGTCGATGAATACCCCAAAAAATTCCAATCCTAGATGGGATCGCTACTCCTCAATTCAAGATACGATTCAGGATACGATAGACGTTAATTTTGATAGCACGATTGGTTTGTATGATCTCCCTAAAACAATATTGGTCCCGCCTCCTGGCCCTAGTCTTGGTGATGGCGATCGCCTTGGTGGGCTGTTCGGGTAATGGAGTGCTCACAGGCGATTATCGCCAAGATACCCTGTCTTTGGTTAATAGTATGAGAACGGCGATCGAACTGCCGGAGGATTCCCCAGAGAAATCCTCCGCTCAGGCTGATGCCCGTTTAAGAATCAACGAATTTTTTGCCCGCTATCGTCGGGATGAGTCCGTGACGAAACTGGCCTCATTTACCACAATGCAAACCGCATTGAATGGGTTAGCTGGACATTATAATTCCTATCCCAATCGTCCGGTCCCCAAAAAGTTGAAAGACCGTCTTGAACAGGAGTTCAAACAGGTAGAATCGGCTCTAAGTCGAGGAACTTGACCAAGCCATTTCCCATCCGGGTAGGGGTTGCTCAGTGGAGAGTGAACTCCTCTTGTGCGGGTCTTTTTTGGGCGATCGCAACATAGCCCTCGCCCAAAAAAATCAGTCAATCTACTAGCCCCCCAGTTCAGGGGTCAGGGAATGACTTGCAACGCTTGTCGCTTAGAGCTCGTTGCCAACCCAGATATCAATCAAAGACTGGCAATCATGCTGAAAAACTAAGATAGAACTGAACAGTGCTGAGAAACTTCTGCGTGGATTCTGTACGGGTACCTGATGTCTAATCGTCTCAAAAAAACTTTTAAACTTAAAACAGCGATGACGCTTGACTGGCAGCATTTTTATCGCGGTTTACTGGCAACGGTTCTCACCGCGATCGTGAGTCCCACATTCTGGAGCCAACCGGCCTACTCCCAAGCTCAAGGGTCCTGTCTGGCTTCTCCAGCAGATATTGCCGAAAAAGAACAACTGCGCCAAGCTACCCTGGAAGGTGATCAAGCGGCTCGCGATCGCTATCAAGCCTTTCTCGTCAAAGAAGCCGAACGCTTACAGACCTGTCGCCAACAAACTTGGCCCCAAAATCAAGCCCTCTGGTTACGCCTGTATCCCTGCGATCTTCAACCCGGAGCCTTAGACGCTCTCATGGATAGAATCGTTAACAAGGGTTATAACCAAGTCTATCTCGAAGCCTTTTATGACGGCCAAGCCCTCCTACCCCAGGCCGAAAACAACACCCCTTGGCCTTCCGTCGTCCGGATTCCTGGCTATGAAAATGCCGACCTCCTAGCCGAAGGCATCCAAAAAGGCCAAGAACGCGGCCTCAAGGTCTATGCCTGGTTGTTCACCATAAACTTTGGCTATAGCTACTCCCAACTCCCGGACCGCCAAGGGACCCTGGCCCTGAATGGTCAAGGCCATAACACCCTCACCGTCATGCAGGATCCCAGCTTGCATGAACAGATCGGTCAAAGTCATGCCAATCACGCCTTTATCGACCCCTATAATTCTCAAGCGCGTGAAGACTATGCCGGGGTGATCAGGGAAATCCTCAAGCGCAAACCGGACGGGATGTTATTCGATTATGTCCGCTATCTACGCGGCGTTGGCCCTGCTTCCGTCGTCACCAAGCCATCGGACCTCTGGATCTACAGTGAAGCCTCCAAGCAAACCCTCTTGCAACGAGGTCTCAACCAGAAAGGTCAGGAACTAATCCGGCGCTACGTTACCCAAGGTTTCATTACCGCCAACGATATTGCTGCTGTCGATGCACTCTATCCCGATGAGGAAGAACCGATGTGGCAAGGGCGGGATATCACCGCAGGCGCTAAAACAATGGGAACTCCTGGGCAACGTCTGCCCGTCCTGCAATGGCAACTCTGGTATCTAAGTGTGGCTCATGCCGTGCAAGGAATTATTGATTTTGTGCACCTGGCAGTCGATCAAGTTCGACCTCAAGGAATCCCTTCCGGTGCGGTCTTTTTCCCCGGGGGTAACCGTCCCGTGGGTCAAGGCGGATTTGATTCTCGGTTACAAGCTTGGGATCGCTTTTTGCCGGAGATGGAATGGCACCCAATGGCTTACGCCAATTGCCAAAATTCCAGTTGTATTATGGAAGAAATTGAGCGGGTTTTAAGCATGGCTCCTGAAGGGACTCAGGTCATCCCAGCTTTAGCTGGAGATTGGGGCGTTCCAGTTACCAATCGACCGCCTTTAGAAGACCAAATGTATGCCTTGCGGCGCTATTCTTCCCAGATTAACTCCGTCAGTCACTTTGCCTATTCTTGGCAAGAACCGGAGTCAGACCGCGATCGCAAATTCTGTCAACTCAACTAAGTTATAACTCAGTTATTTGGGGAGCATCTCAATTTGTTCAAGAGACCTAACCCCCCAGCCCCCTTCCCTTCAAGGGAAGGGGGAGAAAGAGGTCAGATCGGTTTTTAGGCAAAATTGAGATGCTCCCCTGGCGAGAACTGTCACCCCCGGAAACGGTTGTTTTTTCGAGGGTGCAAAGCCTATAAGTTTAGCCAAAGCTAAAACCGCCTCCCCGATGGAGACAATTTTTTTAGAAGAGACTTTTTGCAACAACATCACCTCAGACTCATCAAACACCGCCCGGGCACTTTGGTCAGAGTTTTTCCTAACCGCATGAGTCAGAGCAAAGATCTGCCAACCCACCACCGAATAAAAAGCCAAGGCGTTAACCAACGTATGAATGTCATCAAATTGTAGTTTTTCCACCTGTAAAGCCCCGGACTTAAGGGTGTAATGAAAGCGTTCAACTTGCTTTTCTCTGCGCATAAAATCGAGTCACCCTGATCACTTGTTCTGGGGTGTCAATGGGTAGACTCGTCAGTAAATACCAGATAGCGGCTTTTTCGGGACAGAAAAGCTCTTCTTGTGTTCGGGGATCTAGACAACTGATTTCCTCGGCAACAACCAAAGATAAACCTTGGGTTTTATGCTTGTTGGGACTCAAATCTTTCTCCGGATAAACATTAACAGATCCGGCTCGCAAGCTCAGGGTCAACTCCACTTCTCGGTTGTGACGATAAATCCTGACTCGCTCGGTTCCATAATCTTTCAAATGAGATGAAACGGAGGGTAATTTACAGACGACTTGGCTGCCGACGACTTCCAAGTTACGCTCTTGATAGACCCTCACGAGTAGCTCGACATTGCTCAGTCGTGGGGCATTAAAAAGGCTGAAAACGTCTCCTTCTCTATCTTCTACGGCCACAAAGCATTTGCTCGATTGACTCGCTTGCTGATTGATGGCATCGAGTCCCTTGAGCCATTTACTACTTTCTTTTTCCCGGCGGGTAAATTTAATCCCCCCTTTCGAGTCCAGTATTGTTGCCCTAATAGCTCTAAGGGGAGTCCCGAGGAGTTCACCAAAAGGACATTGTGTTGCATCACCCCTCGGACTTTCCCGAGGATGACTCCTAACCCGGACATTTTTTTCTGTCCTGAATAGTTGTAGTAGGTGGTGTCTTGTGCGGCAATTACATAGTCCCCTTCTGTGTTTTCCAGTCGTTCCCTTGTGGTTTGAATATGTCCGGACAACATCACGTCTTTGTTCATTTTGGCATGAGAGAATAGACCCGCAACCGTTTGACGAAAACTGTTCTCCATACACTGGGAAAACGATAGATTCGACTTATTTACTGCCAAGTTATAGGCTTTTTGTAGACTTTTTTGGACTTGGGGTCGGAAGGTTCCTTGGGTAATAAATTCGTTCATGGGATGATTACCTCCAGTTACGTCAGCCACCTGGTCATTTTGTCAAACGTGAGGCGCTCTTATCAACCCCCTCAGATCATCAGGATGACCTAAGGCCCAACGTTCAAGCTAAAACAGGGGACCCTCCGCTCTCGCAGTAGTCTCAGAACGGAGGTAAGATGAGTGGTCACGACTCGGCCTGTCGTCGGGTTACTCTCTTTAAGTCTGGCTACTGCTAGTGCCAGTCAATCGCCCCCTACAGGTCCCGATTTGCTTAAGATCCTAAGTCTGTTTAGCAAACCCCTACAAGATTAGGCCAAGGGGAGGGGACCGGAGGTGCAGTTAAATGACTAATGACAAATAACAAATGACCAATCCCCCATCCCCCACTTTCAATTCCTCTTAAAAGTGATTTGTGGCATTGAAAACGATACATTGGAAGCACCCACCACTAGACTTGCACAGAGCGATAGCAAAGAGGCGACAGGACATGGATGTAAATGAATTACTAGAGCGATATGCCACTGGAGAAAGAGATTTTCGGAACCTCAACTTGATTGGTGCCAACTTAGCGGGGTTGGACTTAAGTGAAGTCACTTTTCGCGATGCTGACCTGCGTCAGGCCAACATGACCGCTACCAAACTCACGGGGGCCAACCTGCGAGAAGCTAATCTCATGGGGGTAAACCTTCATCAAGCTAACCTGCGAGAAGCCAATCTGATTAATGCGAACTTAAGCAGAGCAGACTTAAGTGAAGCAGACTTAAGTTTGGCAAATATCAGCCGAGCCATTGTCGAACGAGCCAATTTACAGAAAGCTAAACTGTTAGAGGCTCTTGCCAGCGAGACCCGGTTGGGTTGGGCGAATCTCAAAGAAGCGACCTTAACTCAGGCGAATCTCAGCCGGGCGAACTTAAGTGAAGCAGATTTAACCGGAGCTAATTTAGAAGGGGCCAACCTGACGATCGCCATTCTGATTCAGGCGATTATGGAAAAGGTGAATCTGAGCAATGCCACCTTAAATGGATGTAACTTAACGGGCGTCAATCTCCGAGATTCTGACTTGAGTCGGGCCAATATGAGTGGATCTAATCTAGCCGGAGCGGACTTAACTAACAGCCAGCTCCGGGGAACAAACGTGAGTTGGACCACCATGCGCGGGACGAATTTAGAAGGGGCCAGTTTGTATCGAGCCAACCTGGGTTGGTCCAACCTCACGGGAGCCAACCTCACCAATGCCATTTTGATGGACACGAATCTGTATCGGACGAACCTCCGGGATGTCAAATTGACTGGAGCCATTATGCCCGATGGGTTGACCCACCAATAGCACCCGTTGCGGGAGTCGCGGAGGCATTTTGCCTCTGTTCACTGGATGCGGTGCGGATTGACGGGGAATTGAGCGCCTAGGGACTGGGATGAGTGGGTCAGGTTGCTGGATATTCCCCTGGGGCTGCCTAGGGCGTGAATGCATCAGTTGTCAACCCTCCAACCGTTGCGATCGGACCTCGAACAATCAGCCTTGTTGTCGAGTCTATCTTCCCTAGGGGCAACATTCACAGCACTGACCAGATGTGCTGTAACCCCATATCTACTGAGTTTTTGCCATGTTCAGCGCGATCGCTGAACCGGACATGGCGGGGCGATCGCCCTGGACTACGATTTAAAAACGTTTCGTGCCACGTTTGGCCGCATCAGGGGTGCAGGATCCTTTCTCAGGAATCGAGCGATGATTTTGATTAGTCAGGTTAGCCTCATCAGTCTTGTCCTCACGGGACTTTCGTTTGTATTAGTACATTCTCCCGCTCTTTGGGACTCCCAGGCAGTCCGACCCAACTCGGGTCCCCGGGCTCTTTTCTCGATCCTTCGAGAGTCTAACCCCTTTGAAGAACCCACCTTAAACCCAGAAAATATCCCCTGCCGTCAGGAACCCATCGGTTTAGGGATTCCTGGATTTCAACCGGGAATTCATCAAGATTCAGTCTTCCGAATGTTTGGATTTCCCAGTCAAACCCTTCCGGGATATTGGCCCAATACTCATGCCGTCAGTTATGAGCTGATTCCCCATGAGGTGAGTCTAGGATTCCTGTTCGATCGCCAATCCCTAATCTTGCAGCAAACCGAAGCATCCTTTGCTCAAACCGTCAATACGTCCATTATTCTAGGCACCTTGAACAGTATGTTAGGTTGCCAGCTCAATGAAGAAATCACCTCCGGATTTGAACAAGTCTGGCAGGGTCAGGTGCGCCGCTACAGGTTTGCCCTGGGTCACCTCAAAGGGGCGATCGAGTGGGAAATCCGCTCCACATCCTCCGGCGATCAACAGGCAGAGCGCGTTTATATTGGGATTTGGCAAGCCGGTTTACACCGCTAAGGGAACTCCAAAAAATAAAATCTTCTATCACAGATCCCCCCAACCCCCCAAAAGAGAACGCCAATCGGCTTGAACAATTCTGCAAAACTTCTAATGCAGAAGTTTTTTTATGGAATACCCTAACCGACTCAATTTGCTCCCTCCTCGCTGCGGATGCCCCATTTTATTATACGATCGATCAAGAACCCTAAAAATAATTGGCCCCGAGGGGAAGTAAGAATGATGAAAGCTCAAGATATTATGACCAAAGACGTGGTGAGCATTCGCGGCTCCGCCACCGTTGCTGAAGCTGTTAAGCTCATGAAAGAAAAGGGCTTGCGTGGGTTAGTCGTATCCCGTCGCCATGATGAAGATGCTTATGGCATTGTCACCGAAACCGACATCGTTTACAAAGTCGCGGCGTTTGGACATGACCCGAAGCAGATGCGGGTGTATGAAATTATGACCAAACCCTGTATTGTTGTCAATCCTGACCTCGGTGTAGAATATGTGGCGCGGTTGTTCGCCAATACCGGCATCCGTCGTGCTCCCGTCATCAAAGGAGACTTGCTTGGGATTATTTCGGTGAGCGATATTCTAACTAAGAGTGATTTCGTCGAGAAACCGAAAGCTAAACAGTTCGAGAGTGAACTGGAAAAAGCCGTTAAGGAAGCCCGCGCCATCTGTGCAGAAAAAGGCCCAACTTCTAAAGAATGTGCGGCTGCTTGGGATGCCGTGGAGGAACTACAAGCCGAAGCATCTCATCAACGGGCGATGAAACCCGTTAAGAGTGCATTTGAGGAATACTGCGAAGAAAACCCCGAGGCTGATGAAGCCCGGGTGTATGACGTTTAAGTTTCCAGTTCGGTGAGCAGGTATCGGATTGATGAGATCACTCAGGGGTTGCGGGATTCGTGACGATCGCCGATGACAATCCCTCCGATGTGCTAAGGTCGAACTCCGGCAATTTTTAAGCGGTGCGATCGCCAGAGTTGGCGATCGCACCCTTGTTTTTTCTTTTTGATTACAGCTATATAAAAACTAGCCCTGTCAAGGTGGTCAATGGAATCGGGCCTCGTCCTTAGTTTCTTGTAGGGGCGTATTGCATACGCCCTCTTTATCGGTCAATGGAATCGGGCCTCGTCCTTAGTTTCTTGTAGGGGCGTATTGCATACAGGAGAGGGCGTATGCAATACGCCCCTACAAATACACCTTGACAGGGCTAGTTTTTATAGACCTTTGAGAACCGGATTCCGGATCTGCTTCAGTTTGGCTCCCTAAGCTGTTGCCATCAGGAACAGGTTAAGACAAAGCGGCATCAATCCATTGCTTGAGGGTAGCCGCTACTTCAGAAATGGCAATTTCATGGGAGGTTTTAGTCGCCCGTTCTACGACTTCTACTTTACCGGCTTTGAGAGCCCGTCCCGTAACAATTCGATAGGGAATTCCCACCAAATCGGCATCTTTGAATTTGACTCCAGCCCGTTCTTCACGGTCATCTAACAGGGTTTCGATGCCGACGGCATTGAGTTCGGTGTACAGGTTTTCTGCAACTTTCACCTGTTGGTCATCGGAAATATTGGGAATGCAAATAATGGCATGATAAGGAGCAATTGCCACAGGCCAAATGATGCCATCTTTATCATAAGATTGCTCTACGGCTGCCTGGGCTAATCGAGAGACTCCCACGCCATAGCATCCCATGATTAAGGGGTCGTTATCCCCTTGTTCATTGGTATAGGTTGCGCCCAAGGCTTGGGAATATTTGGTTCCCAGTTGGAAGATGTGACCGACTTCGATGCCTCTGGCACTTTTGAGGACTTGACTGGGGTCATGAACCGCCCGATCGCCCGCTTGGGATTTGCGTAAATCGACGATGCGATCGCTTAAAGAAAACTGTTCCCCCCAATTGGCACCCACGACATGATAGCCGGTCTCATTGGCCCCGGTGACAAAATTCTTTAAGTCTACTACGGTGCGATCGGCAAATCGTAAAAATTCCGGGTGCAAATGTTCTGCGGGTGTGATATAATTATCCCCTAAATCTGGACCAATATATCCTAAAGGTAAAGGCTTGAGGGTTAATTGTTGTTGCACCTGTTCCGAGGGAATATCAACCGCAATGATGGCATTTCCGCCATAAGTCGGGGCCAGTTTTGCTAACTCATTATAGAGCTTCACTTCATTGACTTCTAAATCCCCGCGAATACTCACCAAGACTAACACCATTCTCCCATTGTCATAGACCACCCGGTAAATGATGTTTTTGACCACTTCCGTGGGGGAACAGTTGAGGAATTGGCAGAGTTTATCAAGGGTGTTGGTATGGGGAGTTTCTCGTTTTTCATAGACAACAAAAGCACTGGATTTTGCCTTGGCAGGTAAGGAAATAGCTTTTTCCACGTTGGCGGCATATTTGCCATCTTCGGTATAAAGAACTTCATCCTCTCCCGCTTCTGCCAAAATCATAAATTCCTGGGAAGCCGCCCCACCAATGGCCCCGGAATCGGCTTGAACCGCGCGAAATTCTAAGCCACAACGGCGAAACATATTGCTATAAGCCACGTCCATATCCGCATAAGTTTTCTGTAAACTGGCTTCGTCTGCATGGAAAGAATAGCCATCTTTCATGATGAATTCTCGTCCGCGCATTAATCCAAAGCGGGGACGAATTTCATCGCGAAATTTATTTTGAATTTGATACAAATGGAGGGGAAGTTGACGATAAGACCGAATCATATCTCGGGCGATCGCCGTGATCACCTCTTCGTGAGTCGGTCCCAGTCCCATTTCTCGTTCCTGGCGATCGGTAAGGGCAAACATAATCCCTTCTGCCTTGGTGTAAGTCTCCCACCGTCCTGACTCTTGCCATAACTCTGCGGGTTGGAGTTGCGGCAACAGGCATTCTTGAGCCCCTGTGGCGTCCATTTCCTCGCGCACAATATTGGAGACTTTTTTCAGAACCCGCCACATCAAAGGCAGATAGGCATAAACCCCACTGGCAATCCGCCGGATATAACCGGCCCTTAACAGGAGTTTATGACTGGGAATTTCCGCTTCTGCGGGGTCTTCACGGAGGGTAACAAACAGCATTTGTGATAGGCGCATCACGTTTTCCTTAATTTAGAGTTAGGGACATTATTATCTCAGAAAAAGTGGGGCGATCGCCTCGGATCCAGACCCCCTCGCCCCAAATTATCCCGGTTTGGGTAAAATTCACAGAAGTCAGACTGTCCCGAAATTGCCTAAGTCCCTAGATTAGTAGGTTGATTTTCACCGGGGAGATGCCTTCACCCCAGGGAGATCACCGTTGCTGCTACAGAAGCGACCATCCTGCCTATCACAAATTTTCGTAACAAAACTGGACGTTGGTGTTTTTTTTTGCGACAATGAATGATGTCTGAAAAATTCATAAGCAGACGAGGCTATTAAAATGATGCCTATTTATCTTTTGTGTTTCGGCATTGGCGGGATCTTCGTCCTGTTCGCCGCGATTGGAGGACTCGACGGTGCAGATTTCGGGGTAGCCTTTGATGCGGACCTGGAATTTGCCGAACCCAGTCAAAAATTGGATCGGTTAAAACGGGGAAAGTGGCTGAAGCGACTCTTCCAGTTACCGTTGTTTAGTTTCAAGTTTTGGACATTCGGCAGTTGCTTTTTTGGATTAACTGGACTCGTCCTGAATTGGTTGCGTCCGGAAATGCCTCCTGTACAAATAGCTGGAATTGCCGGGGCAATGGGGATCTTTTGTGGCAGTACAATGGTTGCTATTCTCAGAAGCCTCGGACAAGGCCATGCCAATAGTCTCGCCCGTTCTAGTGACTTAGTAGGTCTTTGTGGCACCGTCCTCCTTCCGTTCAATTGCGAAAGTAGAGGCAAGGTCCGGGTGAACGTCAAAGGCGCTAATGTAGAATTTATGGCCTTTACAGACGAGTCTAAATCATTGGAAAAAGGAGACCGAGTTTTGATTGTGGGTCTCAAAAATAATCGTCTTTGGGTGGTCTCAGACGCCAAGGATTTGACCCACTCCCGATGATGCCGCCCAAAAACAGTGCAGAATCATCGGGAAGTTGATTGAAAATCCCAATATTTCTCTCTCAAGAACTCAATTGGAAAGGAATCCCACGCTATGCAACCGATTCTTCACACCTCATTGGAAAGTCCGAATTTTAGCGAATCTGGGGGTGCGATCGCCAGAAAACCCCAGGAGGAAGTCTCTACCATCCAAATCGCTCAAATCCCCGGTCAGTTTCCGTCTACTCCTCAAAATAATACAACGGATCGATTGATTTCCATCGGCGGTACGATTGGTTTATCAATTTTTGCATTTCTGATATTTTTGTGGATTGTCAATAAAATCCTCTGCATTTGTAAACCCAACGAAATTTTAATTTTATCCGGGTTGAAACGGAAAACCAAAGACGGTCATGAATTAGGATATCGCGTCACCCGCTATCGCACCATTTGTATCCCAATTTTGGAAACCGTTAAGCGCATGGATTTGACCACCATGCCGGTGCCAGTGGAGGTAAAAAATGCCTATGCCAAAGGGGGAACGCCCCTGAATATTCAAGCGATCGCCAATGTCAAAATTTCTAGTAATCCCGAAATTGTCGGCAATGCGATCGAGCGTTTTCTGGACCGCGATCGCAAAGAAATTGTCCGCGTCGCCCGAGAAACCCTAGAAGGCAATTTGCGCGGCGTTGTTGCCACATTAACCCCAGAAGAACTCAACGAAGATCGCCTGCGATTTGCGGAACGAATTACCGATGATGTCCAGGATGATTTGCAACGCCTAGGATTAGAAATTGATACCTTAAAAATTCAAAGTGTATCCGATGATGTAGACTACCTCAGTTCCATCGGACGCCGCCAAATTGCCGCGATCGTCCGGGATGCGGAAATTGCCGAATCCAATGCCTTGGCTGAAGCCGAAGCAGTCGAAGCGCAAACTGAGCAAGAATCTGAAGTGGCCAAAACCCTGGCGCGCATGGCGATCGAAGAAAAAGATAACGAACTGCGGAAAATCAAAGCCGAACTGGATCAACAGGCGCGATCGGAAGAAGAACGTACCAAAGCTGCCGCCAAAGAAGCCAGAGCACGTGCCGAACAACTGTTACAAAGTATCCGTGCGGACCTGGAACGCCTCCGTTTAGAAGCCGATGAAGTCCTACCCGCAGAAGCAGCAAGACAAGCACAAGAGTTGCGATCGCGCGGGGAAGCAGCCGGATTCGAGGAAAATGCCAAAGCTGCCGCACAAGTTAACGACCTCTTTACCGAAATCTGGCGAGAAACCGGCACCGATGCTGCCGAAGTCTTCTTAATCCAACAGATTGAAATGGTCCTGCGAGAGGTAGCAAATATTACCCAGCGTGTCCAAATTGATCGGATCAATGTGATTGACAACGGCGATGGCAAATCGATCGCCAGTTTAGTCAATGCCTATCCCGAAATCGTCGGACAATTCCTCGATCGCGTCGATCGCACCCTCGGCATCGACGTCATCGGCACCCTAAACCGCAGCAATGGAGACAAACCGGAAGTTGCTGAAGTAGAGAGAGTGTAGAGGGGGGTCATTGGTCATTGGTCCTGTGTCCTTTGTCATTGGTTGTCCTAAGTTTTCAACAATCCAAAGGACAAATGACAACCCACCAATGACAACCCACAAATGACCAAGGACAAACGACAAACGACAAACGACCCATTAGGAGACTCAAATGGAAGTTATTCTAGGATTACTGGCGATTTTAGGTGCTGCCGGTGGCACAGGTGCACTGATCATCAAAAATTTGTATTACATCTGTCAACCCAGTGAAGTGCTGATTTTTGCAGGGAGTGCCCGTCCCCTAGATGATCATCGCATGGCGGGATATCGTTTGGTCAAAGGGGGGAACAGCATTCGTCTCCCCTTGTTAGAACGCGCCTACCGCATGGATCTCACCAACATGATCATCGAACTGCGGGTGACCAATGCCTACTCTAAAGGTGGCATTCCCCTCAAAGTCGAAGGGGTGGCAAATATAAAAATTGCCGGAACTGAACCGACAATCCACAATGCGATCGAGCGGTTACTCGGCAAAACCCGCAAAGAAATCGAGAAAATTGCCCAAGAAACCCTAGAGGGAAATTTGCGCGGCGTCTTAGCTTCCTTAACTCCGGAACAGATTAATGAAGATAAAATCGCCTTTGCCAAAAGTTTACTAGAGGAAGCCGAGGACGATTTAGAAAAGTTAGGCTTAGTCTTGGATAACCTCCAAATCCAAAACATCTCCGATGATGTGCGATACTTGGATTCCATCGGACGGAAACAACGAGCGGAACTCGTCCGGGATGCTCGGATTGCAGAAGCTAGAGCCAAGGCCCAGTCTTTGATTCGGTCCGCAGAAAATGACCAAAGTACCTCAATCAAGCGAGTTGCCAGCCAAGTCGAGATCACTCGCGCCGAAGCCAATCGCCGCATCCAAGATGCCAAGACAATTCGAGCAGCATTAGTCGCTGAAGCTGAAGCGGAGATTGGCTCAGAAGTGGCACGGACTCAGGCGGATGTCGCCGTCCAAACCGAGCGGATCAAGCAAGTAGAGCAACAATTACAAGCGGATGTGGTGGCACCGGCTGAGGCACAATGTAAGCGGGCGATCGCCGAAGCAAAAGGGAAAGCATCTGAAATCATTGAAGACGGCAGAGCTCAAGCAATGGGGACAAAACGCCTTGCCGAATCCTGGAAAGCTGCCGGACCCGCAGCGCGCGAGATTTTCCTATTGCAAAAACTGGAACCCCTGCTCAAAACAATGGTGTCTACCGTACCCGACG
>JAABSJ010000127.1 GCA_011390515.1 Oscillatoria sp. | reverse complement strand
ATAACTCCTGAAGGAGTGACTACGAACGAGGGATTTTCATTTAAAATAATCGAGTCAACCCATCGTGAAATTAAGTCCATGAATCTTCCTCGGGTGAGAGCGCCAGAATTTCCTTCCCATCAACCTTGGTTCAATTGCGATCGCCCTTTATCCCTAGGCCAATTAAAAGGTCGAATTGTTTTACTAGACTTTTGGACTTATTGCTGTATTAACTGCCTGCATATTTTACCGGATTTAAAATACTTAGAGCAAAAATATCCCGAACATCTCACAGTCATTGGCGTTCATTCAGCTAAATTTGAAAACGAAAAAGAAATAGAAAACATCCGGCAAGCGATTCTGAGATATGATATCGAACATCCGGTGATTGTGGATCAGGACTTTGAAATTTGGCAACAATATGCCGTGCGCGCATGGCCGACTTTAATTTTAATTGACCCTCTGGGATATGTAGTGAGAATGGTTTCTGGGGAAGGGAAACGGGGGGAATTGGATGAGGCGATCGCCCAGTTAATCGCCCAGCAGCAAGCTCAAGGTTCCGTCTCAATTCCCCATATCAAACCTGTCCTAGAAAAACAGAAAAATCCCTTAATTACCCCCTTAGCCTTTCCCGGAAAAGTTCTCGCCGATGCCGCCAGCAGTCGCCTGTTTATTGCCGACTCGGGTCATCATCGCATCATTGTCACCACCCTAGAAGGCACCGTACAATCCATCATCGGCAATGGCATCCCGGGATTCACCGATGGGTCTTTTTCTGAAGCGCAGTTTTTTGGACCCCTAGGCATGAGTTGGGATGAGAACTCCCAATGTCTCTATGTGGCAGATACGGACAACCATGCCATCCGCCAAATCGATTTCACCACGGAACAGGTGCAAACCCTGGCGGGAACGGGAGAACAAAATCGCACCCTGGAACCCCAAGGAGGTCAAGGGTTAGAGACGTCTTTAAATTCCCCCTGGGATTTAGAACTGATTGGCGGGGAACTGTTATTAATCGCAATGGCCGGGTCCCACCAAATTTGGGCGTTGGATTTGATGGATGGGACCGTGGGGACCTACAGTGGCATCGGTGCAGAAGCTGGCATTGATGGAACACTTGATGAGGCGGCATTTGCTCAACCTAGCGGCATTACCACCGATGACGAGGAACTGTTTGTGGCGGATAGTGAAATTAGTTCCATTCGGGCGATCGGGTTAGGGGATGAACCCCGGGTCCGCACCCTCTGCGGCTGTGGCGATTTGTTTGGATTTGGCGATCGCGATGGGACCGCAGAAGAGGCCCTATTGCAACATTGTCTCGGCATCGATTATGCCGAGGGATTGCTGTGGATTGCAGATACCTACAACCATAAAATTAAAACCGTCCATCCCAAAACAGGAGAGTGCAAAACCGTTCTAGGAGATGGAACCCCAGGATTATTAGACGGTAAAAATACCGCCACCCGCTTTTTTGAACCCGGGGGTTTGAGTATTGCTACAGGTATCCTTTATATTGCCGATACCAATAATCATCGCATCCGCCAGGTAGCCTTAGATACCCTAACCGTGACCATCCTGGAGTTGACTGGATTATGTGCACCGGGTTTTTGTGTACCCGAGAATTCAGCTAAAAACCAACTACTGTAACACAAGGCACAGTCGGCTTCAAAATAAGGGACACTCGGTCTGAGGTCAAGTCAATAAAAACCCCCAATAACCTCCCCGAATGGGGATTTTATTTTTTATCCGGACACAGAGAGAATTTTTCAAAAATTTTGAGGGCAGAACTAGACAGGAATGCCAGGATAACGTTAGAATTTGGCCCGGGATGTCTAAATCAAAATTCACTTTCGCGTTTGATATAAAGAGTCAACGGTTATAGGTTTGAGTCAACTTTTTTCTGAAAGGTTCAAACCCAGTTGGCTACCTCAGTTTAAGAAGTGCATCCCAATGAAAGTAGCCCTCACCCTAAATCCCTCTCCCAACCCTTCGACTTAGCTCAGGGGGAGAGGGACTTTGAATCCGGCTCCCCTTCTCCCATTTTGGGAGAAGGGGTTGGGGGATGAGGGCCGAGATGAAAGTAGCCCTCACCCTAAATCCCTCTCCCAACCCTTCGACTTAGCTCAGGGGGAGAGGGACTTTGAATCCGGCTCCCCTTCTCCCAAAATGGGAGAAGGGGCACCGGGGGATGAGGGCCGACTCTCCAAATTGAGATGCTCCCGGTTTAAAAAGTGGACAAAACGCACCCACCTCCTCTGGTTCCAAATAATTGGAATGGGGGAGAGTTCAACCCGTCCAGTTGGCTTACAGTCGATCACCACACCGTTCATCGTGCCGGAGACGTCAATCACAAATGAACCCGATATTAAATTTACTCTCATTACTCGGAATCGTGGGTCTATGCTTTATTGCATGGCTGGGTTCCGAAGATCGTCGCATTATTCCCTGGAAGGTCATCTTTTGGGGAATTGGCCTACAAATGGTTGTGGGATTAATCGTGTTTGGGTTGGGGAGTAGTCTGGTTGAAGGACTGAGTAACTTCCTGAATGTGGTCCTGGATGCCTCAGAAGCTGGGGCGCAATTCCTGTTTGGGGGACCGGCTTCGATGTTGGTGGCAGAACCCAATTTTGCGGCAGGTCCAGGGCCTGCGGGTCGCTGGATTGCCCGAACTGTTGGCAATCCTTACGTTGCGGTAGCGGGCGATCGCCTCGGTACGGATAACCTCAATCCCGGTTTTGCTTACGTTCTAGCCTTTCGCGCCTTGCCGCAAGTTATTTTCTTCTCTGGATTGGTCAGTCTACTGTATCGCCTGAATATTATTCAGCCGGTGGTCAAGTGGTTTGCGGTTATTTTCCAGAAGACCATGAGAATCAGTGGTGCTGAATCAATGGCAGGGGCGGCTAATATTTTTGTGGGGATTGAATCGGCGATCGCCATCAAACCCTTTTTATTAGACATGACCCGCAGCGAACTTTGCGCCATTTTGACCAGTTGCTTTGGCTCGATCGCCTCGTCGGTCTTGGCCCTCTATGCCGGTTTGTTACGCCCGACTTTTCCCTCCATTGCCGGTCACTTGGTCTCCGCTTCGATTATGACCATTCCCGCTTGTTTCGTGATTTCTAAACTGTTAATCCCCGAAACCGGCGAACCGAAAACCCTCGGACATATCCCCGAAGACAAAACCTCTGACTCCACTAAGCGTCCCAACCCAATGGATAGTTTAATTGGTGGGGCCTTGGATGGGGTGAAAATGGCCGTGGGAATTGCTGCGGCGATTATTGCCATTCTGGGAATGGTTGCTCTAATTAATGCGGTCTTTAGTGGCATCTCAACCCTCGTAGTGGGAGCCTCTCCAACAGGTGACCCTTCTTTGGTGAACCAGTTCTTTGCTAATCCTCTAGCCAATCTCCTGGGAATGTTATTTTTACCCCTGACCTTTTTAACCGGGGTCTCCCTAGATTGGCAGGAATTGTGGACCTGTTCCCTGTTGATTGGCCGCAGGCTGTTTGAAACGAATATTCCCCCCTATCAAGCTCTCGGCGCGTTCGCCCAGTCTGGGGAACTGAGCACTCGCGCCCTGTTAGTCGTCAGCTATGTGCTCTGTGGGTTTACCCATTTCGCCTCCTACGGCATTTTTGTCGGAGGGTTATCCGGGTTAATCCCTGAACGTCGTAATGAAGTGGCTTCTTTGGGCTTTAAAGCGCTTTGGGCCGGTACTTTAGCTACGTTAATGACCGGCTGTATTGCGGGGTTATTTGATATCGGTAACGCTGCTGTTTTAGGCCGCTAGAGCCTTTGTTGAGTATCGGTTAGAAACCGGGTTTCTTGACAAAATTTCTGCTTCCTAGGTAAACGATTAGGAATAGAAACCCGGTTTCTGGGCCCCCTGAATTTTAAGACCTACTCGGTCGCCCAGGGCGATCGCCTATTTCCTGGATGAATCACTCCCCTATAAAAACGAGGACGCTCAACATGAAACGAAACCGGCTTTGGCTGATCGGTTTGGGGCTGCTAACTGCACTGACTCTGATGATTGCGGACCATCGTACAGTTAACCTGCACCCCCAAATGGGTCTCTCGAATTTGCAGTTAAATGCTCGCGCAGCAGAGGCTCCTCCTAGGGTGATTCAAGTCGCCCAAAGAAGCCCTCAAACCACCCCCGCTTCCCCATCCTCCCCATCTCCCCCATCCTCCCCCTCTCCCCCATCTTCCCCCGCTGCCACCACCGCCCCGACTCTCTCTCCGGAAGAACTAGAAACCAGTCCCGTGCAGTTGACCGAAGAACGCTATCAAGACCCCGG
Source organism: Oscillatoria sp. (assembly GCA_011390515.1). Lineage (GTDB taxonomy): Bacteria > Cyanobacteriota > Cyanobacteriia > Cyanobacteriales > Laspinemataceae > Laspinema. Next base: position 11,929 of record JAABSJ010000127.1, on the reverse strand, counting down.
GGGACGGTTTACGGTGGGAGTGTTGGCTGAATATTTACCGGCAGAAAATGAAGAGGAAACGGCGGACAGAGGACCGCTGCAACCCTATAAAATTGGGTCTTCAGCGGGGATTCCGTTAATCGAATCTCCCGATGGAAATTTAGCCTATACGGTGATTGTCCAACCCCTGGCGACGGCGCGCACCTTGAGTAATGAGGAGTTGGCAGAAATTGCCATTGAGGAATTTAAGCGGGGGGAAGGATTTAGTCCCGATGAGTTTAGACCGATCGCCTCGGGAGAGGTGCTCGTGCCTTGGACTGGGATTTTCAATAATAAAACGCCGATGCAGGGGACAATTTTGGTTCGCCAGCGCGATCGCACGGTCTATTTGTTGCTCATTTCCGCAACGGATGTGGCTGCATCTAAGCTTGAACCTGCGATCGCTTTATTATTCGAGACCCTCGAACCCCTCACCCCCGAATCTTCTCCCAACCCTTAGCAAAACAAGGGGGCGCACCCGGTGCGCCCTTTTTAATCACTCACATGGGATGAAAAGGGGTTAAGATTTCCCTAACTCATCCCTAATTTTGCTCAAATCAACTTAAGGTTTCAGACAGCCGAGTAGATTCAGAATTTTATCTTCATCTTCTAAATTTCCGACAATGCGGCGCACGGGCAAGGGCCACATTTTGACCAGGGTAGGTGTAGCGGAAACTTGAGCCTGTTCTGCCTGTTCTGGATGTTTAGAAACATCAATCACTTTCAAGGTATAGGGATAGCCTAAAGACTCTTCCAAAAGCTGGTGCAAAGTCTTGAGGGTTCTCTCCGTTGCTCCTGTATGACCCGAAACAAATAACCGGAGCACATATCCTTGAGTCGGGGTTTGTTCGGACAAAGTAAACCTCAACTTCGGGGATAAATTCGCGGGGTGAACGCTGCCCTCGTCTGCGGTGGACTCCAAGCGGACAATCAGCTCATGATTTTCCCACAATTGGGGAAACTGCTGACGATAGGTGGCTAACACCATTGGATGACATAACTCTTCCGACCAAGGCGCGATCGCCCAGGTCATGTCCTCCATTTCAAAGATAGCATTCAGCAGGGCTTGATAGCGCAGGACGGAAGGAGAGGCGATCGCAGAAGTTTGCACTTGTCCGGTATGGGGATCAAGCCAACGGTCCACCGTTGCGGTATAACAAGGAACCAGGAAATGGGGCGGTTCAATTAGCCCCAGCCATTCTTGAAGGACTGCACATAAATTCAGGTGCCACCGATTTTTTTTGCTCGGGTCGATACAGTAAATCAGGTCTCCACCGGGAGTAAATAGAGCAATCCCCTTAAATAATTGGGGAAGAGAAGAGGATGGGTTTTTCAACAAATCGCGATCGCTAAATGAAAAAAATAGGCGATTGAGAAATAGGACAAAGAAGGCAACCCAAGAAACTGGAGTTATGAATGCTCCACGATCGCCCGGTTTGGACCCCAAAACATTCATAACGACTCGCGCAACCCAAAAACCTGAGTTTCTGAACGTTTAAATTCGGCCTCGGAGCATTTGAGCCAGTTCATTTGGTGTGGGCGACTGTTCCAAGGCAATCTCTTCGGTAATCCGACCTTCTTGATACAGCTCATAGAGCGATCGGTTCATCGTTGTCATGCCTTCATAAGTATCTTTCATCATGATTTGTTGAATCTCCTCATACTGTTCTTTGAGGATATATTCCTTGATGACATCCGTATTAATCAGAATATCATGGAACGCTGCCCGCTTCCCATCCGTGGTTTTACACAACAACTGGGCAATAATCGAAACCAGAATTTCTGAAAGTGAAACCCGAATCGAAATTTGCTCTTCTGCTGAGAACATATCCAAAATCCGAGTCAGGGTTTTGACTGCACTATTCGTATGCAGGGTTCCCATGACTAAGTGACCCGTAGATGCCGCTTTAATGGCAATCCCAACTGTCTCCTTATCCCGAATTTCTCCCACCAAAATCATGTCCGGGTCTTGGCGCAACGCCCCTTTGAGCGCATTAAAAAACTTCAGGGTATGCCGACCCACTTCCCGGTGTTTAATCAGGGATGTCTTACTTTCATGAACGAATTCCACCGGATCCTCAATGGTGATCATGTGATAGGCGAAATTCTTATTCATGTAGTCAATCATCGCCGCCATTGTGGTAGACTTACCCGAACCCGTCGGTCCCGTCACCAACACCAAACCCTTGTGATAATGGCAGACTTTTTTAAACACTTCAGGCAAGTTGAGCTGCTCCATCGTCAGGATTTTGGCAGCAATCAGTCGCAACACCATCGCTGGACCCGCTAACGAGTCAAACGCACTGACCCGGACCCGCACAAACCCAAAATCAAACGCCCCGTCAAAGTCTAGGTTTTCCTGAAACTGCTGAATTTCTTCATTGCTCATACATTCCCGCAACCAACTCATAAAGGTGTTGAGATCGGTGACGGGATACCCAGCGTCTGTAATATCCCCACGTTTCCGCAAGCGCGGCAGTTCATTCACCCCGACGTGAATATCAGAAATTCCCTCTTCATTGGCACGGACCACGATTTCCCGCAAGGTCGGATGTCCGGGAGTAGGGCCGGGACCTTTGGGGGCTGCTGGGGCTGCTGGGGTCGCCGCTTGTGCCGCTGGGGCTGCACCAGCCGGGGGACCCGGTGGCCGACCCGGTGGCGGTGGCGGAGGTGGCGGGGGGGGACCTCCAGGGGCGCGGGCCGCAGGTGGCCGACCCGGTGGCGGTGGCGGTGGTGGTGGTGGAACAGGTGGACGTTGGGATTGTGTCATGACTCTATCTCTTTAACGAACAGGGATTAAATTTTAGGGAGTTGGCTCAGTCTAGGGAAGAGGGGAATCCAGGCGATCAAGCAAGTCTAGCAATCAACGAGTGGATGTATTCTAATAAGATAGATCTAACTCACCCCTTTCTTTGTCAGAGTTTTCCCAAAACTTGACATCTTTTAACAGAATGGGTGGGTTCTGCCTGTTGTTCACCTGCCGATCAAGCGCCCAATGCTAAACTCTCCCCTGAAAATTTTGATTGCCCTGGGAACCCGTCCTGAAGCGATTAAACTGGCCCCGGTGATCCAGGCATTCCGGCGATCGCCCGATTTCACGACCCAAGTTATTTTAACCGGCCAACATCGGGAAATGGTCGAGCAAGTCATGCATCTGTTCGACTTGCAAGCCGACTGCGACCTGGGGATCATGAAACATCAACAAACCTTGACAGATATCACCTGTGGCAGTTTACAGGGACTTGAAGGGTTCTTGCAAGAGACTACCCCAAATTTGCTAATTGTCCAAGGGGATACCACCACGGCCTTTGCTGGCGCTTTAGCTGCGTTTTATCAAAAAGTGGCGATCGGTCACGTCGAAGCCGGTTTAAGGACCGATGAACTCTTCAATCCCTATCCGGAAGAAGCCAATCGCCGCCTGATTTCCCAACTGGCGCAACTACATTTTGCCCCCACTACTAAAGCAGTGGAAAATTTAGAGCGATCGGGCGTCACCGGAGACATTCACCTCACCGGAAACACCGTCATCGATGCCTTACTCTCCGTCGCCTCCCGCCAACCGGACTGTCCCATCCCCGGATTAGATTGGCAACAATATCGCGTCCTCCTCGCCACGGTTCACCGCCGCGAAAATTGGGGAGAACCCCTAACGGAAATTGCCCAAGGATTTCTCAAAACCTTGGATGAATTTCCCGATACCGCCTTACTGTTACCCCTCCATAAAAATCCCACCGTCCGGGAACCATTACAAGCCATGTTAGGCAATCATCCCCGAGTGTTTTTAACCGAACCCTTAGACTATGCCGAATTAGTCGGGGCCATGCAACGATGCTATTTGTTACTAACTGATTCTGGTGGATTGCAAGAAGAGGCACCGGCATTAGGGAAACCCGTTTTGGTGTTAAGAGAAACCACAGAACGTCCCGAGGCGATCGCTGCCGGGACAGCAAAATTAGTCGGCACCGATTCCCTGGAGATTTTCACATCCGCCAGTGCCTTGTTAAAAGACAAGGATTCCTATCAAAAAATGGCCACCGCAGTCAATCCCTTTGGGGATGGTCATGCCTCGGAAAAAATAGTAGAAATTGTACGGAAGAAGTTCCAGAAATAAAGGGTATAGCGGCACCCCTACCGGGTGTAGCTATACAAGAACTGCCTAACAATGCACGGGCTATAGGAACAAAGGTGAGTTGAATTGCTATAGAATACAGACACCCGCAACTTGGAGAAATATCATGGAATCCCAAAAAATTAATATTTTAGAGGATGGGACATTCGTGTTACCTGATGAACTTAAAGAAAGTCTGAAAAATACCCCGGAGTTATGGATGGCGTGGAATGAAGATCTAATCGTCATTAACCGGAAATCTTTAGAAAAATCGCAGGAACCTCTCTCCCAAACAGAGCGCATCCAACGTTTTTTTGCTTCTGCTGATAAACTTTCACAGTTTAACGAAGTTGCTGCCATTTCCGAAGATGAAATTCAGGCGGAAATAGAGGCATATCGCTCGGAAAAACGCACGAACAAGAGAGAGGGAGTCTAACGATGCGGGTAGTTCTCGATACCAATACAGTCATTTCTGGCATTTTTTGGGGTGGACATCCCCGCCAAATTTTAGAAATGGCGCGTTCCGGTACGATTTCTATTTGCACCTCTCAAGCGTTGTTAGATGAATTACTCGATGTATTGAATCGTCCCAAGTTTGTGGCGAGAATAACGACAATTGTTAACTTAACAGCAGAAGAATTGGTTGCAGATTATGCAGCATTAGCAGAAATTATAGCAGTGCGAACCGTTGAGCGCGTTGTTCCTGATGACCCAGATGATGATCAAGTCATCGCTTGTGCAGTGGAAGCGGAAGCGAGTTATATTGTTTCCGGTGATAAAGACCTACTCGATTTAAGCAGTTACGGTAGCATTTCAATTCTCAAAGCAGTTCAGTTTGTCGTCTTGTTGTCTCCTGATGAATAATTGATGGGTATTTTAATAGGGATTGGATGAAGGGGTTAACTTTCGGTGAGAACCCTTTATGGATACAGCGATATCCATATAAGCCAAGCCGCCCAAGGGATATGTTTACATTGTGGCAGGGGATAATTTAGCAGTGATTATTATGTCCAGTGGAGAATGGAGGTTTATTTATGAATCCGAAATTTGACCTAATGTCCCGAGAGGAATTAAAAGCATATTTATTGTCCCATTGAGACGATTTAGAAGCATTAGATGCTTTAGTGAATCGTCGGAGTCCTGACTCAGAGGCAACCTGGTATCCTGCACCTTTAACTGAAGAAACTATCCGCATTTCTGAAGAAGCAATTCAGCGAAGGATTGCATCGGGCGATCGCCTTTCTAAAAATTTTCCCAGTTAGTCGTTCTTGAGTTAGGATATTAATATTATTTCGGGCGCTACCGATGCCGGTGATGTTGACTTGGACCCTGAAGGGTCTGGCCCCATGAACGTAGAGGTGCCGATCGCCGTTTTGCAGGGGCGGTCGTCTTTATAGTTTCCTTTATTTGCTGGGTCGGGAAAATTTCAAGATAAATTAATAGAAGAAACCCTGAGACAAGAATGAGAACCGATACCCTATTTTACAAACTCTTTCAGACCTTCCCCCAATTACTGTTTGAAATCATGGGTGAGGCTCCCGAACGGGCAACCGCTTATCAGTTTTCTTCACGGGAAATCAAAGAACTCGCTCGCCGCTTTGACGGCCTATTTTTGCCCAGGGAAAGAGAAACCGCTCTGCTTATCTACTTTGTAGAAGTCCAGTTTCAGTTTAAGTCAGACTTTTACTGGCGGTTTTTTACCGAAATTTTCGTTTATCTGGGACAATACAAACCGAATAATGATTGGTGTGCAGTAGCGGTGTTTGCGACGCGCAGTTTGGATCCCGGATTGCCCAACCAGTATCGGGGGTTGGTGATGAGCAACCAAGTTAAGATAATTTACTTGGATGAATTAGAGATGCCAGCAGAACCCTCACTGGGTTTGGGAATTGTAGAATTGATTGTGGGAAGTAGAGACAAGGCGATCGCTCAAACGAACCAACTGCTACAGCAGGCAAAGCAGGAACTCGACGATGCCGCACTCCAGCTAAAAGTTGTAGAATTAATAGAAACCGTCATCCTGTACAAGTTTACCGAGTTAACGCGGGAGGAGTTAGAAGCGATGTTTGGATTAGAGGATTTAAAACAGACGAGATTTTACCAACAAGCGAAAGAGGAAGGGAAGGAAGAAGGCAAACTCGAAGGCAAGCTCGAAGGTCAACAAGAAGGAAAAATTCAAGGTAAGTTAGAATCCATACCGGGGTTGTTGGCGATCGGGTTAAGTGTCGAACAAATTGCCGCAGCGTTGGGGTTGGATGTGGAGATCGTTCGGCAGGCAGCACAAGGACAGTCTAACTCTTAGACAGTTTCGGCTGAACGAGAGTGAAAATTGGATAAAGGCGATCGCTTTTTAAACTAGAAGCGATCGTTTTCAGCCCTTATGTAATGCGAATTGTGGATCGAATAGATAAAGATGGATAACAGCGATCGCTGATGAATTAAAGACGATCGCTTCATACAACTGAATTATTATTTTAGTGGCAAAAGCTTGGAGAGTTTAGTTAACAGTATTGCCATTATTTTTTTCAGTTTTGGATTATTCCGGATAACTTTCGCGAGCGCTGGTGCCACATAATAGTAAGCACGAATAAATGCAGTACCCAAAAATGTCTTTCTAAGGTACTCATCTCTAAAACGACGGTATCTATTCACTTCTGGAGCATAGGGTGTTCCAAAAGTTGCTGTTGCAATAAAGCAGTCGTTTGATGATGTAGTTGATGATTTGGATGAATGAGTTGATGATTTGGATGAAGTTTGACTTGATGAACTCGAAGATGAAGCAACTGGGTAAGTGGTCTGCGGTGGCGGAGTAGATCCTCTGGTTGTAGAGGAAATCGGTTCTACAACTTGAGGTTGAGCCGGTGGTACTGGTTTGGGGGGAAGCGGTTTGGGTGGAATTGAAGGTGATCCAGAGGATGAAGTTGTTTGTGACCCTGAAATAGCTGTCGGCGGTAAGGGTTTAGAAGGAACCCTGTTGAGTGAACTAGAGGTCGAACTTGTGGGCTGAGTTGTTGTTCGAGGTGGAGTAGGTTTTGATGTTTTTTGAGGGTGTGGATCCAACAATTGGCGAGCTTCTGCACCCGTAATGATCTTTAAGTGATAGGGATCTTCTAAAATGATTTGAGGAGTTAAGTAGCCATTTTTGGGATACAAACCAAGTAGCCCCGTTATTTCGACATACTTTTCTTGTAGCCCTTCTAAAATGGAAATATCCCATTTCTTAACCTTGGCAAATCTTTCTATACCTTGGGCAAATATAATGACAGTAAATGGTTTATAATGACCGAAGCCATCCCTATACTTGCCAAAGTTAATAAAAAACATTCTTCCCTCTACATAATATTTTGCACTAATGACTTTACCTATAACAGTTATTTTCTCACCCTCTTGCTTAACCATTTCTTGAATATTAGTAGATGCTAATACTTTAAAGGGTTTTTGTATCAAGATCGATGAATTGAGGGTGCTATTCTCGATAGAAAAACTGGAAATAGCTGATGCTTTTGGCAGAGAGATACTGTTACTTATAAACTCGTTTAGTGTGGGAATATCCTCAATACTGCAAAGGCATAACTGTTTAAAGCGGTTAACTAAAGGTGCTAATTTAGAAATATTTTCTAAATCTAAGAACAGAGTAGAACTGTTTGCATCTTGATAGTCTTGACGACTAAAAAGTAGATTTTCTCCCGTATGATACTTGTTCCATAAGCTAGGATTGGAAGCTAAGCTGAGGAGACTAAGATAGAGAACTATTGTAGAAAATCGATCTATTCTTTCATTAAAAAAAGAGCCAGTGCGACCCGGATGCTGAAAATTAATATGGCCTATTTCATTGCTAGATTTATAGGGCATACCTGGTACATACATCCCGTCATAGTCAATCAAGATAGGATGGCCACTGTGAACTAGCATATTTCCATGCTGAAGATCCCCATGACTCATGTTCAGTTCATGGAGCCGCTTGCTAATTAACTTAACTTCCTCTGCGAGGTTGCGAAGGCTCGTGGGGTTGTTGAGGTTATCCTCAATATATTCATTTAAAGCATCACCTTCAACCCAAGCCATTTTGACGATTGGATACCAACTTCCTCTAACCTGAATTCCTTCAGGTTCATATTGAAAATTGACAAAAAATTTATCAGCCTGCTTTTGCAGAAAATTACTAATGTACTGGTATCTTTCCTGAAGATCGGTAACTTCTTTATGAAAGCACCGAATTGCCCATTTAGTGCTGTGACCGTTGGTTTTTGTTGTCACGCAGGTCGTGAGAGCAAAACCACCAGAAACTAGGACAGGAAGTCCCAGAGGTGTTTGCTTAACATTTGCATTTTTAAGTTCAGGATTTTTAAAAGCTACTCTTGGGTTTTGGAGAACCTCACGGTAGTCTGACATCGATGGGTATGGCATGGATCAGCACTAAAGTTACATCATCGTTTCGGATCTCTTTTTGAGATCGTAAGCTTTCTAGAAAATTCGTGAAGGAAATTGAATCAGATAGCTGAAAGAGTTCTTCCCAAACAAATGGATCTTGTTGTAACTCTTTTACTAGCCAACAAGCCAAGGCATCTGTACAGAGGATTACCTGAAAGCCATTGTGCAGGTGAACTTCTTTTTTGACTATTTTTGATTCTAGGTTTTGCCAAGTTTTTTGAAGAGTACAGATCGATGCGGGAAAAACACCAAAATCTTCGGCGGAGAGTTCTGGTAGCATTTCTACATTCCCATTGTCTTCGTTTCGCCAAAAAATACAACTGTCTCCCACCGCTAAGACTTCCATAGTCTCAGGGTTATAAAACTCAGCAGCTACAAAAGTTACATGGCTTCCCCTCTCTAGCTTTTCATACATAAACCAATGCCGAGTTTCTGGCATTTCCAAAATAAGCTTGCTCGCTGTATGAAGAAAGGCTTGACTTAAAGACTGCAAACTACCGAGATTAAATAGTTCAGCGCCTTTATCAACATAACTATTTACGACAAGCTCCGCCCAAATATCGCTAAATAGACTTTCCGTTGCACCATCTGCAACTGCTACGCGCAACGTTCCTTCAGTAGAACTTAAAGCACTTTTATCTTCACATTCCGCTTCAGTTAGCCCCTGTTTTGGAATCTGGAACCTCCGAATTTCCACTGGATAATCGCCTAAAGCTCTGAATTCTACACCATCTTTAATTTCACCTTTAACTCTATCCGAGCGACTAGATTGTTCATGATTTTGCTCTTCTGTACCTTGCGTTGATGAATCTAACTCTATTGTAAGGGTAGACTCTGCGTTAATTTCATTGGCTGTTGAAACGACTGAGTTAGATTCTGAATCCGGTTCCTGGTTATCTTGATTTCCATTGTCAGTTGATGTTTCTTTATCTCGACCGAGGTTGTCCAATATCAACCAAATTAAACATCCTAACAATATTAGGCCAGCCACGATATCGATAGGTGATTGCTGTTTTAACATGATTTTATTTACCTATCGATCCATATCAACCACGTCCATTGCTGCCTTGGTGCCAATTTCCAAGAGTTCAACTAGATCGGTGATGTCATCAACATTGTAAGCGAAGCACCGCGATTCTGATGAAACATCTTTTTTTCCAGATTGTCGGGCAAAGTTCACCATGTTTTCTGGCATATAGCTGGACATCCCAAACAGCTTTTCGGCATACCCATCAGGTAAACCATAAGCAGATGCAGGAAGAAAAACCTTGTTACCGCCCTTACTCGACAGGTGAATATTGAAAACTAAGACATTGCCATCATTAGTAGATAACTGCTGAATATTCTGGGCAATTTCTTCTGGATCTCCGTCTGTACTTTGCCCATCAGTAATATGAACGAACAAAGGAGGATAACCATCAGGATGAGTTGCACACCAGTAATTCAGGACATCGTAAGCGGTTTGCAAAGCTGCACACATTGGTGTACCACCCTTCGCAACTGGGTCAAACCATACAGGAAACTTAATAGTAGTCTCGATAATACCACCAGCACCATCAGAAATCTTCTTCTGTCGCTCTTCTATTCGCAGAGGATTGGTTTCAAAAAGACTAATTGGGTTTATCCATTCATGCGCTAAATCGCCAGTTAGAGGATTGACAACTCCTAGTGTCGTGTCGTATCCAATCACGCCCATCTCAAAGTAGTTACGAACACCTTCTGATTTAGTGCATTTAATAATTAGCTCACTAAAAACTCGGTTCATCACGTCGCTCACACACTGCGCTTTAGACTGACCGGATTCCATTTTCTCTTCCATCGAACCAGAACGATCGATAGCAAAAAGAAATGCTGTTGGATTTTTCCGGCTTATTTCTGCAGTATAGGCCATAATTAGCTCTCTTTTTTTAGGTATTCACCAGTCAATGAAAATAATTTCTGCCAAGTCAGCAGTTAGTTGAGTTATGTCTGTGGGTATTACCAGCCCTTTAGCAACTATGGGAGCCTGTGGAGCCAGTCCTTCAGCCATTTGTTTGTTTCTGTCTGTGACAACTGCTCGAAATCTTTATCTTCTAGCTCCCCAAACCAGTTTTCAACTTTTGGTAAAACGCCTTTCTGAGTACCCTACTGTATAGCGGCATTTTGCAAGCTACTCAATGAGTCACGAAACATTCGTTTCTTGATTGCAGTATGAGCTGCTTGTAATACCTGTTCACGATCCACACGATCCATAAGAGTTCCTCCCCACAAAATACCAAGAGAGACAATGCGACAATGCCTGTATCGGCAGATTGATGTTCTCCCTCTGGGCCTATTGACCCCTGCCTTATCCTCCTGTAAAATCTTTTCTTCGATCTAGAATAAGCTAAGTTAAACCCGTAGTTCCCTAGCTGTCATCAGGAATTGTGCTAGGATATCATTAGTAGTTTTGGAGGATCCACCGATGACACCCAATGAGGAGCAGTTTGCTGAGGCGGCAAAACACTGGGACTTGGAAACCCTATACGCGGATCTGGCATCGGCGAAGGGCAGGCGGCTGACTCCAGTGGAAAAACTTCACTTGCGCGGGTTGCTGTGTGGTTGCAGTCCGACTGAAATTGGGGAACGCTTGGGCAAGAATGTTAAGGGTGTGGAAACTGACCTCTGTACTACCTTATATCGATACGTGAAAAGTCTGGTGGGCAAAAGCAATGGCAAGGTAGACAATTGGAGGAATATCACCGAATGGCTTGAAGGTGCTGGATATCAAACTCCAACCCCTACTGAATTCCCAGACGATCGGGGTTTATCTGATAAGGTTAATATTACGAATATCACGTTTCACGATAATGAAATAACTATTGGGGTTTACTTACAAATCACTGTACCACTATCTTCGGAAGTCTCTGCACAAAATTTAGAGTTTGAAAACGACTCTGTTAGTTAGGCTTGTTGCTAAAATTGTATGAAAATATTCACTAAATAGTCGTAAAGTTACAAAAAATCTGCAGCCCAGGTGTTAGTGAAACTGAAAAAATAAGCTCACAATTGCAATTGAATCAAGAAATTGTGAGTTGCTCACCCTCAAGGCTTCCTATGTTATAAAAATAAAAAAATTAAAAATGATCTCAAATTAGGGTAAAAATAAAAACAGAAATAATGAAAACAGATACAGTATTTTACCAACTGTTTCAAATCTTGCTACAGAGGAGTTAGAAGCGATGTTTGGATTAGAGGATTTAAAACAGACGAGATTTTACCAGCAAGCGAAAGCGGAGGGTAAGCTAGAATCCGTACCGGGGTTGTTGGCGATCGGGTTAAGTGTCGAACAAATTGCCGCAGCGTTGGGGTTGGATGTGGAGATCGTTCGGCAGGCAGCACAAGGACAGTCTA
>JAABSJ010000126.1 GCA_011390515.1 Oscillatoria sp. | reverse complement strand
TGCTCCTGCTATCAATGGTTAATCTGATAACAGATTAAAAAAAGCGCCTCCAAATTGGGGGCGCTTTTTATTTGGGGCTGGACAGAGTTCTGACAACCGCTCAAAGAACCAAGCTAAGGGAGGTCAAACTTTGGCTGGGTTAGATTTGCTGGCGGTAGCGTTTGCTTTGCCGTTTTTGGTGTGACCATTGCCATTGCGGGGTTGAAGAACGCCGTAACCGCCGTGGTTGCGTTCGTAAATCACATTAATTTCACCCGTGTCGGCATTGCGGAACATATAGAAGTCATGATCCACGAGTTGCAGTTGTTCCAAGGCATCGAGAACCGTCATGGGAGGCATGGCGAAATATTTGGTGCGCACCACTTCCTCTGGAAGTTCGGGGGTGCGTTCGCCAATGAGGTCTTCGACAAGGGGTTGCTCTTCGAGAAGCGCTTCATTAAGGGTGTCTGGCGCTTGAACTTTCTGAGCGTGACGTTTTTCTTTGTACTTACGCAATTGGCGAGCGATTTTATCAGCGACTAAATCGATGCTTGCGTATAGATTTTCACTGCTTTCTTCAGCGCGAATGATGGTACCATTTGCAAAAATGGTTACTTCAGCAGTTTGTTTAGAATTGTTCCGAGGATTTTTGGCCACAGACAGATGAACGTCTACTTCTGTGGTCAAGTTTTGAAAGTGACTCACTGCTTTTTCAACCTTTTGGTTGACGTATTCGCGAATGGCCTCGGTTATTTCAATATTTTTGCCGTGGATAACAAGCTTCATATCAATCTTCCCACTGAAGACTCCATCATATTAATGATTTAGATTTTAGGGTGTGGAGGGGTGATAAAAAACGCGAAATACGCATCTCCAAGCCTGGTTTCTAAAGAATAGACGGAGGGAAAGCGGGGCGGGTAATGCCGCTTTCCTAAATTAGTTCTTTTGCCCGTTTTTGGCGTTTCGCTCGCTTAAGAACGGAGCCAAAACTTATCAAGGTTGACTACGCTTGAAAGGGGTGGATTGACTCTGCCCTGAGTTGCCCCGAGATTACGGTAGCAGTGTCAGGGATTGGGATTGAGAAATCGAGCGGGCGATCGCCCTTCAGTCACCGGAGTCACCAGAGACTGTGGATAACTCGTCATCAACTGCGATGGCACGAGCTTCAAAGTCTGATGTGCCAGTTGGTTAGCACCTGCTGTCGATAATGAAGATGATTATAGCAATCAAGACCCAAAATTGTAAGTCTTGGAGACTTGAGTCGGAGGGCTCTGTGAAATCCTGTCCTCGGGGACAAGGCCACCTAGCCTACGGGATCAGTCTACTCAATGGTGTTGTAGGTTCTATAATAGATGGCTTTTGGGAAACCCCTCCTCTGCTGCAATTCAACTCCTTACCCTTCACACTACCACCTTGGATTGAGAATTACACCGAATTTTGTTATCTCTTCAAAATTCGTTGCAATACGTTACGAAATGACAATCCAGCTACCCTAGGCTATAGTAGTTGTCCGGATTCCCACCCTGATATTTGTCGAAATTTCTGCCAAAAACCCCTTGCTTTTTTGGATGATATATAGTAATAGTCTAGCCAATCCTGTTGACACCAGTTCCCCACGTCGGCGTTGTGGGTTCTACAATCTCGATCGCCTGCCCTATCAAGAGGCTTGGACCTGGCAGCAGTCTCTGGTGGCCGCCCGACGGTCCAATCCCGATTTAGAGGATGTCTTAATTTTGCTGGAACATCCTCCGGTTTATACCCTGGGAAAAGGGGCGAGTTTAGAATTTCTGAAGTTTGACCCCACCTGTAGCGATGTGGAACTGCATCGGGTGGAGCGTGGGGGTGAGGTCACCTATCATTGTCCAGGTCAAATCGTGGGTTATCCAATTTTGAATCTGCGATATTACCAGACGGACTTGCACTGGTATTTGCGGCAGCTTGAAGGGGTGATTCTTCAGGTGTTGGCGGAGTATGGCTTAAAGGGCGATCGCATTGAGGGGATGACCGGAGTCTGGCTAGAGGGGCGAAAAATAGCGGCGATCGGGATTAAAGTCAGTCGATGGATTACGATGCACGGTTTTGCCCTGAATGTTTGCCCGGATTTGAAAGGGTTCGAGCAAATTGTCCCCTGTGGGATTGCCAACAAACCCGTGGGGAGTTTGGCTGAATTTGTAGAGGGGATTAACCCCGATCGCGTGCGTCAGCAAATCGTTACAGCGTTTGCGGATACCTTTGCCGTTGAATTGAGTGCGTTAAAATTGCCTACACAGGCCGAGCAGATTTCAGGGCGATAGACACAGAACGAGGGCGATCGCTCTTTCTTGGGGTGCATCAACACAGAAAACTCAGAGGGGATAAGCGCTTGCGGCATTTATCCATCCAGCCCGAGGCGGCTGCATAGCCAACGCCAGTTTAGCCGGTGTCGGAGGATCGCGCTTTAAAGATTAAGAAAAGATAAAGAATTGCAAAGCGGATCAACCGGCCCTTCATTTTTAGGGCCCATGACTGCCTGTGATGGTCGCCTCCCTCTCTTGAGAAACTCTCCCATCAGCTTGATTGCACATCCGCGCACCTGATTCAGGGTAAGCGCGGGAATTTTAAAATCCCTTCCCCAATTATGAGTTCATCTACCAACTCCAGGGATCCCTTTGTTACCCAACTCATTGAATTTAGTAAAAAGGCAGCAGTCTCAAAACCATCAAGACTGTGGCGGCGTTTTTTACCGAGCAAAATTGAACCCCTATCAGACCTAGAGATTCCTAGATCTGATTTTAGCGCCAATACCTTTGAGTTCTCCACCGGGGCAGCCGAACCCTTGTCTGCCCTCAAAGAACGAGATACTCAAGCCTTAGCCGAACTATTCGAGGACGAAGAGATCGAAGCCATCCAAGCCGATGTTCTTCTTTGTTTGAGCTTCCTCTCTCCCGCACCCTGTTGGGATGAGCAAGCCTTTGAGTTTTTAAAAGAATTCCTTTAGCCCTCGGATTTTTTGCGTTATAATAGCATGATAAAGCATCAAATCAAACCCAAATCCGATTAGCATGCGGGGCGATCGTCAAAGGTTCGCCCTGGCACCTAATTCATACATTTCCTACAGCCAAAAGCAATGTCCTATCCCAAACCTTGTCCCCACTCCGAACACCCGATTCCATTGAAGAGGCTGAAGGCCAATTCACCCTCAGACCCAAGGATTGGGTAGCAGTTCCGCGAGTTCACGACTACAATAACAAACAAGCCGAGGGATTTTTAAATCATCAACCCTTATAAGGAATAGAGAGCCACTTTACCCTAAATAGGCTTAACCCAACAGGAACAAAGCCGGAGAAATTTAGACTCCTTCATTCACCTTTTACCGAGAAAATTTCTCTATTTTCTCTTTCCATCCCCCATCCCTGGTTACCCAACCCCCGTTACCCAACCCTCGTTTATCATCATTCTTTTAATATGCCTTCAATAGCCCGAAAAAACCTATTTGAAGATATCCCGCGCTTTTTGGTTGCCCAAGCGGGCATTATGTTTGCGGTCAGTTTGATTACCATCCAAACGGGAATCTTCAAAGGGGTCATGCGCTCAACTGCCTTACTGGTGGATTATTCTCCAGCAGATATTTGGGTCACTTCCCAGGATATGGAAACCTTAGAAATGACCCTGCATATGCCCTACAAGCGACTGAAAGAAGCGCAAGAAGTGGAAGGGGTCGCCCAGGCGGAAGCGCTGATTGTCCAGGGGACTTTGTGGCGAGATTCCACGGGGCATATCAATCATGTCCGGGTGTTTGGATTTGACCCCGATGGGGAACTGTTCGTCCCGGGTCAGATTGTCCGAGGCAGCTTAAGCGACCTCCATAGACCCTACACCATGTTTGTGGATGAAGCGAGCTTTGATACCCTTAAGGTCTCCTGGTTGGGGGACCGAGTGGAAGTGGGGGCATTTTCCGCCACAGTGGAGGGATTCACCCATGACACCCAATCCATTGTGTCGAGTCCCTATATTTTCACTTCCTTGGACAATGCCAATGCCTTCACGACGACTCGTCCCAGTGAAGAGGCCGCGTCTGAAGTCCAAGAGGATCCAGAACCCTTAACGGAGGATGACCCGATCACCTATATTTTGGTGAAAGCTGAACCGGGACAAAATTTGCAGGAACTCAAAGAGAGACTGCAAGAGGCATTGCCCTATACCGGGGCTTATACGCGGGAAGAAATGGCCGAACTCAACCGCGTGTATTGGCAAGAACGGACGGGTATTGGCTTTGTGCTGAGTTTGGGGGCCGGGGTGGGGGTGATGGTCGGCATGGTGGTTGTGGGACAGATTCTGTACGCTTCTGTCTCGGATCACATCAAAGAATTTGGCACACTGAAGGCGATGGGGGCCTCCCAGAGTGTGATTTATGGGGTGATTATTGAACAGGCCCTGTGGATGGCTGTGTTAGGATACCTGCCAGGAATGCTGCTGTGCTGGGGGATCCAATCTTGGGCATTGGCCGCCCAGGGATTGACCATCCTGATTTCACCGGGAACTGCGGTTGGGGTATTTGGGATTACGGTGGTGATGTGTGTATCTTCGGCAATTTTTGCCATTCAGAAAATCAACCGAGTCGATCCGGCGATTGTTTTTAAAGCCTAGGTTGCAATTATCGGGGGGATTGGGCATAATTACTCAGACCCTTTGGGGGATGACGATTTGAAAAGTGGCACAGACAATGAGAGTAGAGTGATGGACGACTGCCAAAATGCGATCGGGCATCCTCTTATCTTCTAAATCCTAATTGTTTGGCTCTCACAGCCTACCGTTTATAGCATATTCACTAAACATTGAGACGAATGACTGCTTCACTAAACTTTAATGAATCTATGGGAAATGTCTCCACTCAGGTGATTGCACCTTCGTTAGTCGCATCCACAGCGGCATCGACGACAATGGGTGCGATTAAAGCTAGAGGCGTTAAGATGGTTTTCGAGTCAGGTTCCGAGGAGTTTCATGCCCTCAAAGGAATTGATTTGGAAGTCCGTCCCGGAGATATTCAACTTTTAATGGGACCATCGGGTTCGGGCAAAACGACTTTGCTCTCAATTTTGGCTGGGATGCTAACCCCAACAGCGGGAACGGTTAAATTACTCGGGGAAGAAATTACCTGGATGTCCCGGGCTGAATTATCCCGGTTTCGCCGAGATAATATTGGCTTTATTTTTCAAGGATTTAATTTATTTCCCGCACTGACTGCTACGGAAAATGTGGAAGTGGCGCTGAATTTGAAAGGAATTCGGGGACGCACTGCTCATTTAGAAGCGCAGCATCTTTTGGAACAGGTGGGGTTGGGAGAGAAGGTTCATCAGTTGCCTCGGGATTTATCCGGGGGACAAAAACAACGGGTGGCGATCGCCCGCGCTTTGGCAGGTCATCCTCAGTTGATTATGGCGGATGAACCCACGGCAGCTTTAGATTCTCATAGTGGTCATGCGGTGATTGAACTGCTTCGCAAATTGGCCAAAGAAGGAGGCAGCACGGTATTAATGGTCACTCACGATCCGCGCATTCTGGATGTAGCCGATCGCATTCTCTATCTGGAAGATGGAGAATTACAAAAGCCCACTGCTGCCTAACTTGCGGTGATATAGCGAGTCCTAAATCAGTTGTGGAAGACCCTCACCCCAAACCCCTCTCCCAGAACGGGAGAGGGGCTTTGAAAAGTACCTCATAAGTCCACCGAACCGCTATATAGCGCTTCTCATCTCCATAAGGTACAGCCCTCACCCCCAACCCCTCTCCCAGCCCTTCGACTTAGCTCAGGGGGAGAGGGGCTTTGAAAAGTACCTCATAAGTCCACCGAACCGCTATAGCAATAATTTAAAATTCAGCCAAGGGAGCAAAATTCTCCCTTGGCTTTCGCTGTTATTTTAGCCCCAATTCAGACAATTTTTGAGAAATCATTGACAATTTTTGAGAAATTCTTCACTCCCCAATAGATTAAAAAACCCACCCAGCCTACCCAGATTGGAATTAAAGCTAACAAAGTCTCGGGCGAAAACCATTGATTCAAGAAATTACCCTGAATGCTCTGTGTTGAACCTGTGGGTTCGGGACCGACTTGAATCTGGGTTGCAGTTCCTGAAAATTCCAATTGAATGCCTGCGGGAGAATTTTCTTCGGGATTAGAGGGAACAAGTGCGATCGCGTCAAGTTTTGGAATCTCTAAATCCCCTGCGGTTTCTCCCATTAAAAAATCGTTTTGTGATATTGGGAGTGATTGTCTTGCCATTTGAATCTGACCAGCGATCGCAGTAGACTCATAAATCGGTGGCTCTGTAGCTGTTTGTGCGGGTTGCCTGCGGTAAAATCGCACATCTTCCACATTCAGATTACCCGGTATCCATTGAGTCGAGGGTTCGGGCACGATCGCCGCGATCGCCGCTTGCTCTGTCAAGGTTAAGGTTAGCCCTGTTTCTTCGGGAATCCAGGTAAATTCTAAGGGAGTATCGGGATTGGGACGACTACTTTCAGAGGAAAGTTCTGTAATTTGATATCCGCGTAAACTAACCTGCAACGGCTGATTGCCGAAGTCGATTTCTAGCACATTGGGCCGAATTGCCGGTTGTAAGACAAGTTGGAGACGACTGCGATCGTAACTGAACTGTTCGACTAAGGTATTTTGTCTTAACCACAAACGTTTGAGGGTCAGTTGACTGCGGCGATCGGCTTCAATGGGGGTGATTTCCCATTCACTCTGGGCAGTGGGGAGATCAACTGTGAGGCTGGATAGCTGATTCAATCGCGGATCAGTGGCATTTTCAAACCGTCCGGTTAAAGTGAAGCTTTGTTCCCCGGCGATCGCCATCTGACGCAACCCGCTTATCCCTTCAAATAAAACAGCAGTTTGGGGTGATTCTCCATATCTAAAGCTAAATTCTTCTACCAGAATACTGCCTGCAAAGGGATGGGGAAAGGGGACGAATGTTACCAAGGGTAAGACGGCTAGGCAGATGGCAATTAAGGCGATCGCCCGATAGAAATCTTGCGGCAGTCTTCCTTGTTGCTTCCGAGGCGGATCCTCCGGGGGAATTGACTGTAGCCTGGGTTTAGAAATGCCGGACTTGCCAAGGGAATTTCCCAAGGGTGGAACAGTTCGGGTCAGTGTTGGTAAATGGGTAATATACCAGACCATCAATTCAATCAGATGAATCAACAACCAGAAGGTTTGAAAGGCGAATTGCCAAATCCCCAGTAGTAGCCATTTGAAGGGGACGAGGAAAATCATGAAATCTCTGTGGGCGATCGCTTTCTTGACTTGCTTGAACAGTTTCTGTATCCACATCCGGACTTCTGAAAATGCCCACAACAATAATTCAATTAGCTGAATCCCCAGCCAAAACAGGTTAACCAGCAGGTTCCAGATGACCACCAGAACCCACCGACCCAATTCCTGCACCCCCTTAAAAATTAGTCGAACGGTTGGTTTCACAGATGATTCAAGACTTTGATTGGTTTAAGACAAGAGCATCATACCATTTTAGATTTTTTACAAGGCTTGAGGCGATCGTCTGGGGTTTCTCAAGTTCAAGGGCAGTTTAGGGGAACTCTCCGGGTTAAAATCTTCAATCCCTTTAAACACAACAATACCTTGTCCTGACAGTTCCGTACCCGGTTAAGTCGCGAACGTCTCCAGTCCAGTGGGGTAGCTCCATTAGTGATTCCCTATAGGATGATTTCTCGCGATCGCACCGCCTAAAACTGGGTTGGGAAACGCAACCGCGTCAGATAGAGGATCCAGAAACGAGAACAGCCAGTGAGCAATGCCTGTCAGCAGAAGCAAGGAGAACTGTCTGCATTGGGGTTGATTTGGGCCAAACTCTGCCTGGGAAACCCCGGGTACTTAACCCCCAACCCTCTGGATCCACCGGGGAGAGGAAAAGCGAGATGCCTCAGACGGAGGATCAGGAAGTTGAGTCTCGACTTGGGAACGCTTGTTTTAGGAAAATCTCTGCCAATAGATAGAGGTTATTTTCTGCATTGTCCTCTGGTTTTCCTCCCCGAAGGGGGATTGATAAATTTTTCTTTTGATTCACAAGTATTTTGGATGAATTATATCATTTTAGTTGATGGCGATCGGTGTAGTTTTTTCGGGAGAAACTGGGTAAACTCATGTATAGAGAGTTTCTCACGCGATTAACTCTCTAGAAGGACGTTTTATCCAAAGGAATGCATGTGTTTATAAGCTGATGTAAAGTTTAAGCCCGCTAGGAGAAATTATGGGTTCTACCGTTGAGACAGATGCTTCTGTGAAGAGGCTTTGGGTGCAAAAATCCGCGATCGCCTGACCCGGCATTTTCTCTCTACCCCTCTGAGTGTTTTTGCTGATTGCCAAAATTGTATTATTGTTGTAACATAGAAACAGGGGCTTGCCCCTAACCAAGGAATATCACCAGGAACATCACTCTGTAGAGAGATAGAGATCCGCTTTGAGTGAACCCTACACCTTCAAACCCAGTCCAAAAGGAAAGGAGACTCCTACAGTCACAGGGGGATGCATTGGCGAAAAAGCTAGACGTAAAGTTTTTCTAAAATTTATACCCTTGCCTACTCCCGCAGCAGGATTCAGGTCAAGAAAGGTAGGTGGTAAACTCAGGCTACTAAGTAGCAAGCTCTCTCATTCAGTGGGGAAAACCCCCTGTTACCGGGGTTTAAAAGTACGGGGATTGCCCTGTTTCAGGCGCTGTCAAAGGCGCGTGAAATAGTGCACGATCTGTAAATAGAGGAGAATATCGTGGAAGTAGATTGGCACAAAAGACCTAAAACTAGAAACGCGATCCTAGGGTGTTTAACGGTTAACGCCTATCCCCTAGTTTCTAAGTTGAAATCTAAAATCCCTCTTCTTTCACTTCCCTTAGATTGGAACACTCAAATCCTCGTTGACCCGGAGAACGGGAATATTAAGGAAACTTTAACGTGGCCAGGACTGACTCTAATCTCAATACCCCTTTACTCAATTGTAGATCTGACATAAGATAGAAAAAGTCAAAATCATAACGACTTTGAGTTGACTAGGCATCACCCCCGGTCTGGTGCAGCGGATAAGCCCCCCCGAACAGGCATCTGTAAGGCGCTGACCCAAATCGCGAGGAGGATGAAACCCAGTCAGTGAGACCAAACCGCGAAATGCTACCCGTTGAGTGGGGCGAGTGCTTGCTACGCATAAGAATGTATTTCGTTTGGAGAACTGCAAAATGCCCACAATCAAATCTCGGCCAACCACTGTTAAGCAAACTTATATGGGCGCACGACAAAGCGATTCTACTGATACCATTCGTTCGTATTTACATGAAATTGGTCGTGTGCCGCTGCTGACCCACGAGCAAGAAATTGTCTTTGGGAAGCAAGTGCAGCAAATGATGGCGTTTTTGGAAGCGAAAGAAGCGCTAGAGAAGAAGCTCAAACGCGAACCTACGGAAGAAGAATGGGCCGAGGCGGTTGGACAAAGCGTCGGAGATCTCAAGAACTTGGTAAAAATCGGTCGGCGATCCAAGCAAAAGATGATTGAAGCGAACCTGCGCCTCGTGGTGGCGATCGCCAAGAAATACCAAAAGCGCAACCTAGAATTCCTGGACTTGATCCAAGAAGGAACCCTCGGATTAGAGCGCGGTGTAGAGAAATTCGACCCGATGCGGGGATATAAATTCTCCACCTACGCCTATTGGTGGATTCGTCAGGCGATTACTCGGGCGATCGCCCAGCAAGCGCGGACCATCCGCCTGCCGATTCACATCACCGAAAAACTCAACAAAATCAAGAAAGTGCAACGGGAACTCACCCAAAACTTAGGGCGGAGTCCTTCCCCTGCCGAAATTGGCGAAGCACTAGAGTTAGAACCGGCACAGATTCGGGAATATCTCTTAATGGCACGTCAGCCAGTTTCCCTGGATCTACGAGTTGGAGATAACCAAGACACCGAACTGCAAGACCTCCTAGAGGACGCAGACGCTTCTCCGGAAAATTACATCACCCAAGAACTACTGCGGGAAGACTTAGAAAGCCTTTTGGCCGAACTAACCACTCAGCAGCGCGATGTAATTATTTTACGATTTGGCCTAAAAGATGGGCGGGAATTGTCCCTGGCCAAAGTCGGTGAAAAACTCAATCTGAGTCGAGAACGAGTGCGCCAGCTAGAACATCAAGCTCTGGCACACCTGCGGCGCAGACGAGCGAATGTTCAAGAGTATTTAGCCAGCTAACCTATGCCGAATAGCAATGGGCTATTGGCGTTGAAGATGCGGGAGGGGATCTGTGGAGGGTCCCCTTCTGTTTGTTTTAGGGGTCATTGGTCATTGGTCATTGGTCATTGGTCATTGGTCATTTGTCCTTGGTCATTTGTCATTTGTCATTGGTCCTTGGGGAATTGGTCATTGGGGGACTTACAAGGGTATCTTTTTTACGTTCATGGTGATTAACCTCAGATTAATCTGAGATCTTGCACCATTCTCAACACCGGCCGCCAATCGTTTGAACGATTGGCGGCCTCATAGCTTGCATTCGGTTAAAAACCGACTGCAAGGCTGATACAGTGGTGTTTTCAGTCGGTTTCAACCGACTTGATTCTGTTAGGCGGGGGTTTGAACGATTGGCGGCCGGTTGTTGCAACAGGTGCAAGATCTTAGATTAACTACAAGTCCGGTCCCCTCCCCTTGGCAAGGGGAGGGTTAGGGTGGGGTTCCCTCCCCTTAGAAGGTGACGAGATCGCGCAAGCGTTCTGATAGAGTAGGACCAATTCCCGAGACCCGTTGCAAATCCTCCACAGACGTGAACGGTTGCTCTTGCCTGGTGGCAATCATTCGCTCTGCTAAAGCCGGACCAATTCCGGGTAATGTCTCTAACTCCTGCTGAGTGGCTCGATTCACATTGATTCGGGCTTCGGGAGATAAGGCGGGAACCGGAGTGGGGTCGCCACATTGTTGAATCTGCTGTTGGATTTTGGCCTCAATGTGGGTGGGTAAACCCAAACGAGCGGTGCTATAAAGTCGTTCAAACTCTCGCCGAAAATGGGCTGCGACAATGGGAGAGTCAATGACCAATAGGGTCTCATCATTGCGCGTATTAGCGGCGGCGGACCAGTTATGAGACCCGGTGATCACAATGCGATCGTCCAAGAGGCCAAATTTATGATGAAGGCGATCGCCCGGAGGTAACTGGGGAACGCCTACTGTATCCAAAGGAGTAGACCAAGGTTGGTTACCCTGATCATACTGACAATTTTGATTAGGTATCGCCACTCCCATCATGTCCAACCCTTCGCTATAACTGCGATAGGCAAAACTGGGATCAATCAGGGCACGGACCTGCACCCCCGTGCGATGACGAGCGTACAGGGTATCGCTCAACTGCTGTTTTGAGAAGACAAATAGGGCCAGATCCACGGATTGAGTGGCGCGATTCAAGGTATTGGCGATCGCCCCATTGACACTCTGCGCCCAAGGAATGCGCGCCCCTGTCGGCGCAAATTGCACCCCCACGGAACTGGCCCCCAAATTCACCCACTGCTTTGGGCGAAATGGTTTTTGGACTCCAAAGAGACTATCGGGCTCACTGCCTGGGCCATCCCCCCACATTAAGTTAAACTCTTGTTGGAATAAACCGGCCAATTCCGGACTCTCAATTTTGAGTAAATTATTGGGATTACCGCGACTGGCGTCAGAGAGAAAATCTCCGTGGATGTCACTGGTGGTAAAATTGGCCGAAGTGACGATGACCCGGCGACCATCGGCGATCGCAAATTTGTGGTGCATCAACCCGCTGCCTTTGGAACCATCTGCGGTATCGTCAATTAAAGGCACTCCGGCATTTTTTAAAATGATTAAAGCATCTCCCTGGGCGATTTCCTCGGGACTGAGGGAACCATCCTGGTTGCGATCGATGAGGTGACGCCACTCTTCATACCGAGCTTTGTTGCGTTCATCCAAACGGGCGACTTGCTGCGGGGTCAACCCACTGAGGGCTTGGTTATAGGTATTTTCCAAAATCACCCGGACCCTGACACCGGATTGATGCTTCTGCGCGATCGCAATCGCAATGTTGGGCAACTGTAACTCCTGAATGGCCACCTCCACCGTCGAGGTGGCGCTATTGATGGTATCCACAATCAACTGTTCCAAATCATCTCCCGATCGCGTGATGCCTCGGTAAGGCTCTGAGTAATCCAGGACCGGATTCTGGTTAAAATAAACCTCCACAAAGGGATCTTGCGGTAGAGGCGAAAGTCGATGCCGGGGATGCAGGGTGGGTTGAATGTCTTTGCAACCGCTGGCGAACAGGCCCAGGATCGCTACAAGCCCTGACCACGGAAGGGCCCAGCGCGGAGCTTGTGGAGTTTTTCGGAGGATCAGCCGTAGAAGCATAAGACCCGAGAAAGGGGGGATGGGGGATGGGGGATAGGTCATTGGTCCTTGGTCCTTGGTCCTTGGTCCTTGGTCCTTGGTTGATAGGGGGATGGGGGAACAGAGATAGAAGACTTTAGGAAAAAAAGGAAAAAAGTGTCGGGGGAGAGTCGCGAGTGCTAACGCATGGTAGAATTGCGATCTCATAAAAAGATTTGTCCATCGTCTTCGCCCTCCTTGTCCGGCATCATAGCATTCAGGATTGGTTATTCTGCCCTTTCGAGGGGAGGAGCCACGGCAACAAATTTTTAAGGGTTCAATTCAGCAGTTGAACCGGCAGGGATTTGGTTGACTTAACGGATGTCAGGTGATGGCATGGAAATATGGCCGAAATTAAGTTTCGGCTCGGGGATTAGGGTAACATCAGATCTATTGCTGACTGAGGAAGTTCGTGCAACGGGAAACAGTTGGCATGGACCAGAGGCTATGGGTTGAGGATAAGCTCTCATCGCGAGTTGAAGTTGGAGGTTTGGGCCAAACAAACCAACACCAGTGTTTTATGCCGAGAAGAAAAAAAACCTTTCCATGCGGTCACAAGGGTTATGGTCAAGTTTGTCACCGTTGCGCCCAAGATCAAGAGGCCCAGGAGCAAGCGGTACGTTCGCTGGCGGAAAAACGACAGCAAAAAATGGAATGGGAAGCCACTTTTGACAATGACCCGATTGATTTAAGAGATTTACCGGATTATGTGGTTCACAAAGCCCGAAATATTATCGAGGGACTCGGTGAACGGCGTAATTATCGAGAGTTTGGCGGGAAGCGTCTCCGTCACAATCGTTGTATTATCAGTATCCCGGTTACCCGAAACTATCGGATGATTTGCCGAGAGGAGGGGAATGTCACGATTCCTGAGTCGGTTTTGTCACATGAAGATTACAATGTGTGCAAGCCGGGGAGTTAAGGATGCTGAGGGAATGGGGCGTGAATTCTCGATCGCACCGATGAAAAGATTGATAAACTGCTTAGGTGGCGATCGCCAGTCTTCTGGGGTTAGAGAGTCAGGCTCTTAGACCGATGGAGAGGCGATCGCTCCTTTAGTCGCTGCTGGATCAAGGCTCACGAGAGAATAGCCCTGTAGCGGCTTATCCTCAAGCTGAGTAACTTATGCAAATCTATTTAGATTACAGCGCAACTACACCGACTCGACCCGAGGCGATCGCCGCCATGCAAGATGCCCTCATCCAGAATTGGGGCAATCCTTCCAGCATCCATGAATGGGGCCAAAGAGCTGCAACGGTGGTGGAAAAGGCTCGAATGCAGGTCGGGAGTCTGATCAATGCACCGGCAGATTCGCTGATTTTTACCGCTGGGGGAACGGAAGCGGATAATCTGGCGATCGTGGGCGTGACTCGTCAGTATCAGACCCCACAACATCTGATTATTTCCGAGGTGGAACATTCGGCAGTCAGCAAAACGGTAGAGTTGTTAGAGCAGTGGGGATGGCAGGTGACGCGGTTGCCGGTTGATCGCCGAGGTAGGGTGAATCCCGAGGACCTGAAATCTGCTCTGCGATCGAACACGGTGTTGGTGTCGGTGATTTATGGACAGAGTGAAGTGGGAACGGTGCAACCGATTGAAGAATTGGGGGCGATCGCTCGCGCTGCTGGGGTGTTGTTTCATGTGGATGGGGTGCAGGTTGTCGGGCGATTGCCGGTGAATGTGCAAGCATTGCCGGTGGATCTGCTCTCCTTATCCAGTCATAAAATTTATGGTCCTCAAGGGGCGGGGGCGCTGTATGTCCGGGAGGGGTTGGAACTAGTGCCGTTGCTGACGGGAGGGGGACAAGAATCCAATCGGCGATCGGGGACTCAGGCGGTCCCAGCGATCGCCGGATTTGGGGTAGCGGCAGAATTAGCGAGTGAAGAAATGCCAACGGAGACCCCGAGATTAATCCAATTGCGCGATCGCCTCTTCGCGTTATTAGCGGATACCCCGGAACTCATCCCCACGGGCGATCGCCTGCATCGCTTACCCCACCATGTCAGTTTCTGCCTGCGGGAGGATGCTCATAATCGAGGCAGTTATCCCATCACCGGCAGGGCGATCGTCCGGCAAATGAACCTCGCCGGAATCGCCATCAGTTCCGGATCCGCCTGTAGTAGCGGGAAACTCAATCCCAGTCCCGTCCTCTTAACAATGGGATACAGTCCCACCGAAGCGACAACTGCTCTGCGCCTCACCCTCGGACGACATACCACCGCAGCCGATATCGACTGGACGGCAATGGTCCTCAAGCAAGTTTTAGCCCGACTGATGCCCGAATTAGCCTTAGCTAGACTGTAATTCCATTGGCTCATGCTTTTGATTTTAAATTTGTAAACTACCCAATTCTTGACTTAGCTTATGGCTTTTTCCGTCCAAGAAAAGTCCCCTTCATACCTACATATTGAGGGGGATATTCCCGTAGACCTTCCTAATGGCAGTTTTATCTCTATCACTCGACAAACCCCGCTGAAAATTTACTCCCTGGGTTTTCAGCCGGCTAAATCAATTCCAGAAATTCCTCGGTGGTTTTTGCAAAAATATGGAACTAATAAGCCATTTACTGTATTAGAACCCTTTGCCGGATCTGGCACAACCTTGATTGAAAGCCTCCGACAGCAAGCCTCCGTTTATTGGCTAGATTATCATCCCTTAAGTCGCTTAATTTGTCGCGTTAAAACCACCAAATTTTCACCGGGAGATTTACTCGAAAACACCTCTAAAATTATCCAGTCTGCTTATCTTCACAAAAAGGCTCCAGAAACCGTAAAATTTGCCAATAAAGATTTCTGGTTTCAAGCGGCTGTGCAAGAGGGACTCGAAATTTTAAAAGATTACATCAGTCAATCCCCCGAAAAGAATCAGCCATTGCTATGGATAGCGTTTGCCTCTACGGTTAGAAAAACCTCAAATATGAATGATGGAATGCTGTTAGCAGCAAGGCGTGCTAACTTTGAAAAAATCCCCGAACGCTCACGGGAGGATGTGTTTGAGTATTTTCAGGGTTATGTTGAGCGAGCAATTGAAGCCGTGCAGGAGTGGCAAGAGATCAACCCCGATTTTGAAAAAGCTCAAGAATTATCCAGTCAAGATGCGCGAGATTTGCCGGGAAATTGGACTTGTGATGCGATCGTCACCTCTCCGCCTTACATCAATGCGATCGATTATGTTTGGGCTTCAAAATTTGAACTACACTGGCTAGAAATGGTTAAAGACGATAAAGCTCGGTTGGAACTGTATTCTCAAGAAATTGGGACCGAAAGAATACCGAGAGACCAATATAAAAACCTGGGTAAAACAGGCAACTCTCTATTGGATAGTCTCATTGAAGACATATATACCGGGAAAAAATATCAGGCAAGCAAGGGGCAAAATGAGCTAAGGGCCAGAGTGGTCTATCAATATTTTGTCGATATGAAAACCCATTTTGTACAGAGTAGCTCTCACTTAAAGCCGGGAGGATATTATTGTTTTTCGATTGGAGACATCAGTAAAATATGTGGCGTAGAAATCCCGGTTGCCTTGATTTTAAAAGAAATGGCTGAATCTGCGGGATTACGAGAAATATTTCATTTTAATTTGCTCTTAAAAAATCGCAAATTAAATCTGCCTCGGAATGTGGATTGGGCCGGAACCATCAAACATGATCAGGTCATCATCATGGAGAAATCTAGGTAATGACTCAAAATCCCCTAGACCAAACCTTAGAAAATATCCTTCAAAGGTACAGCCTCTCCTTTTCCCTCAAAGTCTTTAGTGAAGAATCGGCAACAGAAGATGATTTGATGAGAGTCTTTGGACTGACTCAACTCATTAAAGCAGAAAACAAACAATACTG
>JAABSJ010000125.1 GCA_011390515.1 Oscillatoria sp. | reverse complement strand
ATAATACAATGCCATGATAAACCACCCTTAATGGATTTCCAACGTTTGACTCCTCCATTTTCTGTTTTTCCCTTTTTGTCCTGCTCAGTTATCGACGCCAGAATTTATGGTTAATTCCCAGGGAAATCAACCGATTGACAACCCGATCCAACCCCAAGCGCAGAGTGGAGTGGAAAACGTCGATCTCGGAAGAACGCAGATTACTGACGATCTCAGCCAGTTGCTGGAAATTCTGCCCGAAACCATTCGCGAACACTTAACCAACCACTCATCCCTGAGTAACTTAATTGAAGTGGTCATGGATTTGGGACGGCTTCCGGAAGCGCGTTTTCCCCATAAAGCCGAATATATCAGCGATATCCCCGTTTCTCGTTCTGACCTCAAATATGCGATCGAGCGAGTCGGTCACTTTAGCGGAGATAATCGCGCCGGGATTGAACAAACCCTGCACCGGATCAGCGCTATTCGCAATCGCACTGGGGAAATTATCGGCTTAACTTGCCGGGTGGGACGGTCTGTCTTCGGCACGATTCACATGATCCGCGATTTAGTCGAAAGCGGACAATCCATTTTAATGTTAGGCCGTCCGGGGGTCGGGAAAACTACGGCATTGCGCGAAATTGCCCGGGTGTTGGCGGATGAACTGCACAAACGGGTGGTGATTATCGATACTTCCAACGAAATTGCTGGGGATGGGGATATTCCGCATCCGGCGATCGGGCGGGCGCGACGGATGCAAGTGGCGGCACCGGAATTTCAACATAAGGTGATGATTGAAGCAGTGGAAAACCATATGCCGGAAGTGATTGTCATCGATGAAATCGGCACCGAACTGGAAGCATTAGCGGCGCGAACCATTGCCGAACGTGGGGTGCAGTTGGTGGGGACGGCCCACGGTAACCAGATTGAAAACTTGATTAAAAACCCCACCCTGTGCGATTTGGTGGGGGGAATTCAGTCCGTAACCCTTGGCGATGAAGAGGCGCGGCGTCGGGGGTCTCAGAAAACGGTGTTAGAACGCAAAGCACCCCCGACTTTTGAAATTGCCGTGGAAATGAGCGAACGCAAGCGCTGGGTGGTTCATGAACGGGTGGCGGAAACGGTAGATAGTTTACTGCGGGGACGCCAGCCGGATCTCCAAGTCCGGACGGTGAGCGAAAGTGGGAAAGTAACGATTACCAAGGAGTTACAGCCCCAAAATCCGACAACGACGACGAAGACGACGGCAGCAGTGCGTCCGTTTGGAAGTGCTGGATTGCGCGCCAGTGGGAAGATGCAGCCGTTACCGGCACAAACCTTGCCGGAGTTGGGACGCCGATCGCAGGCGGTGCCGGAGGAAAAGTCCTTTGAGCAGATGCTGAATGAGTCGTTGTATCCCGGCGATCGCTTTGCTTCGGCGGCGGATTATGGGTTTGAGGAAATTTCGCCCTTGGCGGGTCCGAATGGGGAAGATTTGCCGTTGCATATCTATCCTTATGGGGTGAGTCGTCATCAGTTGGATCAGGTGATTCGCACTCTGGCCCTGCCGGTGGTGGTGACGAAGGATATTGATAGTGCGGATGTGGTGTTGGCGGTGCGATCGCACGTCAAAAACCATTCTAAGTTACGGCAAATGTCCAAAAACCGTCAGGTTCCTATCTACACGATTAATTCCAGCAGTGTTCCGAAGATTGCTCATTCCTTACGCCGGATGTTGCATTTGGAGGACAGCAGTACGCCGGAAGTGTCCGATGTGTCGTTGTTTGCCCACAGTGGCAGCGATGATGAAATCGAGGCCCTGGAAGAGGCACGTCTGGCGGTGGAACAGATTGTGATTCCCAAGGGACAGCCGGTGGAACTGTTGCCGCGAGGGGGTCAAGTCCGCAAGATGCAGCATGAGTTGGTGGAACATTATCGGTTAAAGTCTTGCAGTTTTGGCGATGAACCGAATCGCCGTCTACGGATTTATCCCGCGTAAATGGTTCTTTAAGTCTGCTTTAGCCCGCACCCTCAAGGGTGGGGCTACACGGACGAAGCCCGCCTGCGCGGGCTGAAGATGCGGAATCCGGTTTTTAAAGGTCTATAAAAACCCGCACCCTGAAGGGTGGGGCTACACGGACGAAGCCCGCCTGCGCGGGCTGAAGAGTAAATTAGGTCTTTGACAACCGGATTTGGTATGACTTACAGATCAACCCTTATCCTGTAGGGTTGATTCGCGAATCAACTCTACAGGTAGCAAAAACCCGCACCCTTGAGGGTGCGGGTTTTTAAGCAGGAGAACTGGATGGAACATTAGCCGATCTTGTTAAAGACTAAGGCCCAGATAATTCCACTGACTGCGATCGCCATCAGGAGGTTGGTGAAAAATCGACCGGCTTCGGTGTTGAATCCCAAGGCTTTGTCTTCTTGTCCTGCGGTGAAAAACAAGGACCAGGCTTGATTGGCGTTAATCTCTTCAGATTGCTCGTTAAAGCTGGGGCGGAAGACTACGGGACCCATGAGGTACTTGCCGGGGAAGTTAAAGTCGGTTTTCATGAATTTTCTCCAGGTGTTTCTTTTCGTTATGTAAATAAATGTAACAAACTGTAAAGAAATATTGCAAGGGGGTTGACAAAAAATCCGGGGGTAATAACCGAACCGGCCTAGGGGTGTTGTCCGCAAAGGGTCGGGTTTGGGGCCGATCGCCCGGGGAGGTGCGGGGACTGACGGGGTTCTGGGACCCGGACCAAGGCCCCTAATGTTACAGTTCGCAACAATCCCTGACTCTTCCCAATGAAATGGCTTTAATAGAGATAGAACCTCAAGCCATTTCCCCAGGTAACTTATAGCAGTTCCCGGACTCATTATGTACTTTTCAAAGCCCCTCTCCTCGGGGAGAGGGGTTTGGGGTGAGGGCTGTACCTTATGGAGATGAGAAACGCTATATGACGACTTGCTCAATTAATTTGCAACAGTGTGAAGAAAGTTTACTGAATTGGAAGTCTGCGGTAAATCATACGGCGATCGTGATTGAAACCGACGATCGCGGACGAATTACCGAAGTGAACGATAAATTTATAGAAATCTCCGGATATAGTCGCGAGGAAAGTCTCGATCGCACCCCGGCAATCGTTAATTCTGGATTTCATCCCCCGGAATTTTTTATCCAACTCTGGCAGGCGATATCCCAAGGTCAAGTGTGGCGCGGTGAACTGAAAAACAAACACAAAGATGGATCGGTTTATTGGGTTGATACAACCATTACTCCAATTCTGAATGCCGAGGGAATTCCCTCCAAATATATCGCCCTGCAATTTGATATCACCTCCCAGAAGGAAACCGAGGAAAAGCTGACCGTTACTCAGCGGAGGTTCCAGCAGTTGGCCGCTAACTTACCCGGGGTGATTTATCAATTTTTGATGCGTCCGGATGGAACATTTCTTTTTCCTTACATGAGTCCGGGATGTCGGGATTTTTTTGAAATTGATGCGAAATTAATTGAAAATAATGCCCAGGTATTAGTTAACCTAATTCACCCCGATGATCGGGCGAGTCATGCCCGTTCCGTCGCCATTTCCGCTGAAACCCTAGAACCCTGGCACTGGGAGGGAAGATTTATTAATCCCTCGGGTAAAGTCATCTGGATTGAGGGTCATTCTCGACCGGAACAGCAAGAGAATGGGGATATTTTATGGGATGGATTGCTGATTGAAATTACGGAGCGCAAAATTGCCCAAGAAGCGCTCAGACAGTCGGAACAACGGCTGGGATTACATTTCCAACAAACGCCGCTAGCGGTGATTGAATGGGATTTGAATTTTGATGTCATGGAGTGGAATCCGGCGGCGGAAAAAATATTTGGGTATTCCAAAGATGAAGCCCTGAAGCATCATGCGGTGGAACTGATTGTTCCCGAGAGTGCCCGGGAGCAAGTTAACCAAGTTTTTCAGGCGTTATTACAACAAACTGGGGGGACGCGCAGCACGAATGAAAACTTTACCAAGTCTGGAGAAAATATTGTTTGTGAATGGTATAATACGTCGCTAATTGATGCCGATGGGACGGCAATTGGGGTGGCTTCTTTGGTTCAGGATATCACGGAGCGGCAGCACTATCAAGAGGCGTTGCAAGCGGCGAATGAAGCGTTAGAACATCGGGTGGAGGAGCGCACGGAGCAATTACAGGAGGCGATCGCCCAGTTGCAAGGGGAAATGGCGTCGCGGGAATTGGTGGAGGAGAAATATCGCAGCATTTTTGAAAATGCGATTATGGGGATTTTTCAGACGACTCAGGCGGGGGAATATATTAGTGCAAATCCCGCTTTGGCGCGGATTTATGGGTATGAGTCACCCCAGGAACTGATGCAGGAACTGCGGAATGTTTCCCATCAACTCTATGTGGAGAAAAATCGCCGGAATCAGTTTATTGAGGCGATCGCCCAACAGGGGAAAATTTCTGATTTTGAGTCGCAGGTGTACTGCAAAAATGGCCGAGTGATTTGGATTGCCGAAAATGCCAGGGCGGTCCAAGATGAGACGGGAATGTTACTTTATTATGAGGGAACGGTAGAAGACATTACGAAGCGCAAACAGACTGAGGCAGCATTGCGGCGATCGGAGGAACGGTTACAGGAAAAAGCATTGCGCGAAGCGTTGCTAAATCAACTCACGGAACAGATTCGCCAATCTTTGGATTTAGAGACGATTTTGGCAACAACGGTACAGGAAATTCGGGAGTTGTTGCAAATTGAACTCTGTTATTTTAGCTGGTATCGACCGAATGGAATGCCTCGGGAAGGAATGCGATCGCTGCTGCAACAGCATGATTGCGCGGTCCTGAATTGGGAAACGGTGAAAGAAGCGCGATCGCCGGGGGTGGTGAGTCCTTTGGGATTCTATGCCGTGAGTGAATCTTGGTCCCATCAGTGTTTGCAACTGCAACCGATTCGCATTGATGCGGTGGCATCCTATCCCGATAAAACGGTTGTAGAGATTTTTCGCGCCTGGGGGTTTAAATCGGTGCTTTGCTTGCCGTTACAGACGCATTTAGGTCAAGTGGGGGTTTTAAGTTGCGTCCATTGTAGTGGGGAACGGACTTGGAATGAAAGCGAAGTGGTGTTAATGCACTCAATTAGCGATCGCCTTACCATTGCGATCGACCAAGCGCAACTCTATGCTCAATCTCGCGCCGCAGGACAACAAGCGCGGGACCAAGCGCAACGTCTCGAACAAGCATTACATCAACTCCAAGAAACCCAAACTCAACTGATTCAAACGGAAAAAATGTCCAGTTTAGGCCAAATGGTGGCCGGAATTGCCCATGAAATTAATAATCCCATAACGTTCATTCATGGGAACGCCATTCACGCCTATCAGTATTTTAAAGAACTGCTACCCCTGATAGAACTCTATCAGCACTACTATCCAGAACCTGTTCCTGAAATCCACGATTTGCTGGAAGAACTGGATTTAGCTTTTATCTTAGATGATTTGCCTAAAGCCCTGCATTCCATGAAGTTTGGCTCAGAACGAATCCGCCAAATTGTTTTATCGTTGCGAAACTTTTCTCGGTTAGATGAATCCCAGAAAAAGCCGGTAGATATTCATGAAGGCATTGACAACACCTTGTTAATCTTACAACACCGCCTGTCTCAGATTCATGTGGTGAAAGAATACGGAAACTTACCGTTAATTGAGTGTTATCCGGGGCAATTAAACCAAGTGTTTATGAACATTCTCGCCAATGCGATCGATGCGTTGGAAGAAGGTCAAGGGTTAGCGGGAAACCCGGGAAATAGTAAATTCCCCAATGCCAACTCAACTGCCCGAAATCCCTCTCCCACCATTAGCATCCACACTGAACTCACCGAGGATAATTTGGTCGTTATTCGGATTAAAGACAATGGTCCAGGACTGACCGCAACCGTCAAAAATCGCTTATTCGACCCATTTTTTACCACCAAGCCAGTGGGTAAAGGCACTGGCTTAGGATTGTCGATTAGCTATCAAATTATTGTGGAAAAACATCGGGGGATTTTAGACTGTCAGTCTCAACCAGGATGGGGTGCCGAGTTTTTGATTAAGATTCCCAGAAAAACGGGTCCTCAATAAGTCGAGACTAAAGGCTGCACTCTCGTTGAGTCACTTCATGGCGATAGCGAAACATATCCCGCAGACGTGCATCTACAAACCACCCCAACATCAAATCCGGAATCCATCCCCCGGGTATGGCATAGTCGATCGCATCAATTAACCGAGTTTTACCATTTTCCGGGATAAATTCATGGCGATGAATCCATTGATCCATCGGTCCTTCTACTTGTTCATCAATAAACAATTGATAGGGTTCACAGTCCG
This sequence comes from Oscillatoria sp., assembly GCA_011390515.1. Classification (GTDB taxonomy): domain Bacteria; phylum Cyanobacteriota; class Cyanobacteriia; order Cyanobacteriales; family Laspinemataceae; genus Laspinema. The sequence continues at coordinate 10,086 of JAABSJ010000125.1, read as the reverse complement.
TATGTCGCGCCAGCCAAAGTACCGGAATCGGTTTTAACAAAATTTTAAATTCGGAAATTGCCCCCACTTCTAAACCCCCTTCTCGACGGACAATTTCCACCGGCTGCCACGGGGGAGTTAACAGTTGTAAAATATCCGGTCTTTCGTGAAAGTTCCAGACCACTTCTACCGGAGCATTTATCAGACTAGAATACTTGAAATGCAACATAAATATTGTTAGATTTTGATTTAACTTTCGGGTTCGCTGCTGATTTCTACATCCAGGGAATCTTCATCAATTTGCAGGGATAAAACATTCGGTTGGCAGCAAATTTGACAATCTTCGACATAAGACTGATAACTCCCCGCACTCAAATCTACAAAGATGACATTATCTTCGCCACAATAAGCACAATAATATTTGGCTGTGGTCTGCATAAATTTTTAGGGTAATAAAAATTATGAATTATTTAATTTTAACATAGATTATCGATTTATCCCTGATAGAGATGCACCCCGAAATTTGAAAGACACAGAATTTTTATTCTCTGTAAACCCAATCTTCTTGCAGGAGAGTATTACCGCGATAAATACTCAAACTCAGGCCATTGACGATATAGGTCTATTCGCCGTTAACGGCCACATATCCTGTCCCTTCTTCGACATCCACGGGGAGGGTGATTGAACTCCCACTGCCTTTTTCGACGCCATAGTAATAGAGGCGGTCTGCTCTACAAATATACACCCAAAAATTGTCAGTTTCATAGAAATTGACCAAGGGAGTCCCCCCGGCGCCATCGGGACAATAGCGTTGTTGGGCAATTTGCACAGGCATCTGCTGATGCAAATCAGCGGTTTCGGGGACGGGATTTGGGGTGACTCGGGCAGTCGCGGTGGGGGTGTAACAGAACAATGCACCAGCGATCGCCACTGAAAGTTTCCAGGCGTTTTGATTGATCTTCATAAATTTTGAAAAAATTACGCTTTCATTCCCTTGACTCCGACTCCTTGGTTCTAACTGCTTTTCCAGGAAATGAGAAGATAATTTAACAAAATTTAAGATTTGCAGACCCTAACTTACTGGGGAAATTATTTTTTCTGCCGAGGGAAAATAACTCGTTGCCTCAGCGAGATGTTTCTGCAAGGTGGTGACAGGTAAGGGTCCTAAAATATGATTCCAGGGTAAGATTTGGCTGGATTCCCAATTCTGGTGAACGTAAAAGTCCAAATCCGGTAAGGTTCCCCGCAGTTCTTTAAAGGCGCGACGATAGCTGCCGAGGGTTTCCCCATAATGGCGGACTAATTCTAAGAGAGAAGATAAGCGGCGATCGCCTCGGGAAATTAAGGCTTGAATTACAGACCAATTATAACTCTCAGGCCGAAAGTCTATCCCAGATTTGCCCAATTCTTTCTGTAACTTTTTCAACCCTTTTTCCGCTTGCGGATTCACTCCAAACCACTGAAATGGGGTATGCGCTTTCGGGACAAAGGTACTACAGCCAAAGGTCAGACGTAAACCCGGTGCAGATTTTTTCAAAGACTGCAACAGTTGCACCGTTGCCTCCAAATCCTCCAGTTCCTCTCCCGGAACCCCAGACATTCCGTACAGTTTTAACCCAGTTAATCCCCCCGCTTTGGCATTCACTGCCGCTTGGGTAATTTCATGATTTTCCAGCTTTTTATTGACAATTTTCCGCACCCGTTCCGAACCGCTTTCGATGGCAATCGTCAGGGATTTTGTCCCGCGATTTGCCAGGGTTTGGGCTAATTCTGGGGTGACGGTATTGGTGCGGACTGAGGCAATACTCAAACGCACATCCTCAAATTGAGGTTGATTCAGGTAATCTAATAATTGATTGAATTCTGGATGCTGAGTCACCGAAGCGCCTAACAGTCCAATCCGCCGCGTGACTTGTAACCCGCGTTCAATGGCTGGAATTAAGGATGCTTCTAAACTAGCGGTTCTAAAGGGTAAAGTTAGATAACTCGCTAAACAAAACCGACACATTTCTGGACAACTTCTGACCACTTCTACCATGAAAATATCCGGCCAAGCGGCTTTTTCTGTAACTACAGATGAGGTGGATAAAACATTACCGCGATAGGTTTGTTTGGCGACGGTTTCGGGAATGTCTGAATCAATGGGGTGAATTGAGGCGATCGCCCCCTCGGGACTGTGATAGGTGACTTCATACAAACTGGGGACATACACCCCCGGAATTGTCGCCAGATGCCGCAATTGCTGCGATCTCCCTGCCTTGCGTACCTGTTGATACCCGTCCACAAATTCACCCAGAAGATTTTCCCCATCCCCGAGTAAAATTACATCAAAAAAGTCAGCAAAGGGTTCAGGATTCGCCGTCAAAACCGGACCCCCACCAAAAATTAAGGGGTGCGATTCTTCACGACTGGATGCGCGAATCGGAATATCCAAAGACTCTAATAATCCCAGAATATTCACATAATCCAATTCCCAAGACACGGAAAACCCCAACAATTCCGGTTCTCCAGGTAAGGGTTCATGCAAATCCGTAAACAAGCGAGACACTTGCAAATCCCCCCGGGTTGCCAGGGTCGCCCAAACGATTTGATAGCCTAAGCTAGTAATCCCAACCGTGTACTCATTGGGAAAGGCATAAATAACGGGAATTGCATCCGCATCCGCAGTCGCCGGGGTGAATAACAGATGTTCAGCATCAAAGATAGAAGGAGTCACAGGCAGGGGGTTTAATGAGGATAATTTGAAAGTTGCAAAGTCGCAAAGTCCGCCGGGGGTTCAAACGTTGGCGGGCTGTAGAGGCGCTTCGCGAAGCGCCTCTAAGTCGGTTAAAAACCGACTACAAGGCAATTCAGACAACGTTTTTAGTCGGATTTATCCGACTTTAGCTGTTAGGCGGGGTTTGAACCCCCGCCGGGCTCGTGGGTTAACCAGCCGGTTGATTGGGGTTAACCTATTTATATTTTAATTTCAGACCTAAAATAATCGAAGCCAAAATAAAGGTAATAAAATTGGCTAGGATTATTGCAATATCTTGTTTAAATAGACCATAAATCAGCCAGAGAAAAATTCCCGTGCAGAACATTAAAAAAGTATTTAATGAAACATCCTTGGTCGATTTAGATTTCCAAGTTTGGAGAACTTGAGGGACAAAAGCTAACGTTGTTAACGTTCCGGCGAGCAATCCTATAATCGTAATTGTCTGTTCGTTCATAAATCCTGTATTGGGCCAACAACCGCCTATAAAATTTGGGATAAAAATTGCCGGGTTCGTTCTTCTTGGGGATTTTGGAAAAAGTCCGTGGGAGTTGCCACTTCGATGACCGTTCCAGTATCCATAAACACCACGCGATCGGCCACTTCTCGGGCAAATCCGACTTCATGGGTGACCACAACCATTGTCATCCCAGAGGTTGCTAAATCCCGCATGACTTCTAGGACTTCCCGGACCATTTCTGGGTCTAAAGCGGAGGTGGGTTCATCAAAAAGCATGATTTTCGGTTGCATTGCCAAGGCGCGGGCGATCGCTACTCGTTGCTGTTGTCCCCCGGATAGCTGTCCCGGATATTTCCGCGCTTGTTCCAGGATTCCCACCCGTTCCAATAACTGCATCCCCACTTCCTCTGCTTTAACCTTAGACCATCGGCGCACCCATTTGGGGGCTAAGGTGACATTTTGCAAGACGGTGAGGTGTGGGAAGAGATTAAACTGCTGAAAAACCATCCCCACTTCCCGGCGAATATTATCAATATTCTTCAAGTCATTGGAGAGTTCAATGCCATCAATTTCAATCCGTCCTTTTTGATAGTCTTCGAGGGCATTAAAGGTCCGAATAAAAGTCGATTTACCCGAACCTGATGGCCCCATAATTACCACAACTTCTCCCGGGTCAATGGTCAGGCTAACTCCACGCAGGGCGTGATACTGTCCATACCATTTTTGAACATCTTTGGCAATAATAATGGGTTGTTTATTTAGGGTCATGGTTGATTGATTCCTGGCATTAACCTGTCGCAAACTAGAATCAGACATAAATAAAAACTTTGAGGTTTAAAGGGGTGAGGCAAGGGATTTATCCAAGAACTTGCCTATTTTTTTATCATAGGGAAAATTAGCGGGTTTGAGGAGGCGATCGCCTTTAGGATTTCCCGACAGCTAATTTTCGCTCTAACCGCCGACTGGCAAGGGACATTCCATAGCAGAAAATCCAGTAAATTAAGCCCACAAAAATGTAAACCTCAGCGTAGTCCCCGATAAATTCAGGTTGAGCCAGAATCGATCGCGCCATCCCTGTTAATTCTACTAAACCCACCAGCGCCAGTAAAGAGGTATCTTTAAATAATCCAATAAACTGCCCGACAATGGCAGGAATCACGGCGCGTAATGCTTGGGGTAATACAATCAGCGAAATCACCCAAGGGGTTGCCAATCCCAACGCTTTCGCTGCTTCAATTTGTCCCCGAGGAACAGATTGCAAACCTCCTCGGACATTTTCTGCCATGTAAGCGGCGCTAAACAGACTCAACCCAGCGATCGCCCGCATGACGCGATCGAGACGCATCTCCACGGGCAAAAACAACGGCAACATCACCTGCGCCATAAACAAAATCCCAATTAACGGCAATCCCCGGACAATTTCAATATAGAGAATGCACAACCAGCGCAACACCGGGAGAGAACTTTGTCGTCCTAATGCTAACAAAACTCCCGCTGGAAATGACAATACAATGCTAACAATTGCTGTCACCAGGGTGAGTAATAATCCATTCCATAACTGACTCTGAACCTGTCGCAGTCCCAATCCCCCACCAATGAACCAAAGAATCACCGGAAATGCTAAAATCCAGGCCAAAGGAATCCATTGAACCCACCGGGAACGCCAGCGGATTGCCCAGAAAGAAAAGGCAGCAGCGCCAGCGATGATCCCCGTTGTCATGCCGACGCGCCAATAGAGTTGGGGGGGATATCTTCCGACTAAAAACAACCGCCAGTTGACCCCAATCACTTGCCAATCTGCTAAGGCGATCGCCCAATGCAAAAATCCGCCCCCTAACTGATAAATCAACCCCAGACAAATCACCGTTAGAATACTGTTGTACCAAGTATTAAACAGGTTTTTTCTGGCCCAGACCCAGGGAGAAAGTTTCGGCGTAATCGGTGGGAGTTCGGCTTTGCTATCCATAGATTCTTCACCCTTTGCAACAGATTTATCCAGTTACAGCAATTTTCATATTCATGAAGTAAGTCTATATCGATCCCCCCTAGCCCCCCTTAAAAAGGGGGGGACCTGGAAAGTCCCCCTTTTTAAGGGGGATTTAGGGGGATCCTTAATGGACTTCATTGACAAGAAAAAGGCTATATTATTGACGCAAATTTTAGCGTTCTTTCAGTTGGACTTTTTTGTTGTAAAAATTAAGGAACAGGGAAATTAATAAACTAATCGTTAAATAAGTTGCCATCAACAGAATCATCACTTCCACCGCCCGTCCCGTTTGATTAAACGTGGTGGAGGCGACAAAATAAATATCAGGATAACCGATCGCGATCGCTAAACTGGTATTTTTCGCTAAATTCAGATATTGACTCGTCAGAGAGGGGATCATCGTTCGCAACGCTTGGGGAAAAATCACCAACCGCAACATTAAACTGGGATTCAAACCCAGGGATTTTGCCGCTTCCCACTGTCCTTTTGGCACCGATTCAATCCCGGCGCGCACAATTTCTGCAATAAATGCCGCCGTATAAAGACTTAATCCTAGCACCAAGGCGGATAATTCTGGAGAGAGTTGTAATCCCCCCATAATTTGTCCACTCTCCAGCACTTCTGGTATCGTCCAAGGCAAGGGAAAGGCGACAACTTGCTGACTTAAATAAATTCTTCCCGGTAATTCTATGGCATCTTGTAGTCCAGGTAAACTCAAGAAAACCGCCGAATACCAGAAAAATAATTGCAGCAATAAAGGCGTATTGCGGATGATTTCCACATACACTAAGGAAAGTTTTCTTAACAGCCAATTATCCCACAATCGCCCGACTCCGACGGTAATCCCGACTACCGTTGCCAGGATAATTCCCACCGCCATGACTCGTAAGGAGTTGAGTAATCCTACCAATAAAGCTCTCGCGTAGGTAGAACTTCGGTCGTAGGAAATCAGGGTTTCGCCAATATCAAACGCTGCCTGAGAGTCTAAAAAGTTAAATCCCAGAGTCATGCCTTGTTGCTGTAAATTGCGCTGCAAGTTTTGCCACAGGGTTAGTCCCAATATCACAATTAAGACAACGGCAACAGCTTGGATGGCAATAAACCAAAATCGGCGATCGCGCCACAATCTTCTCATACCCAATCCGGTTGTAAAAAGTCGGTTTTCGCTCTTAGCCCGCGCCCGCTGGCTTCGTCCGCAAACGCCCCACCCTTCAGGGTGTGGGTTTTTATAGACTTTACCCCAACCGACTGCGATCGTGCGGTTCATCCCAATTAATCATCGGTCCTTTGGGAACAATTCCCGTGGGATTGACTTTCGGATGACTGCGATAATAATGCTGCTTAATATGGTCAAAATTGCAGGTGGTTTTGATTCCCGGATGTTGATACAATTCCTTGAGATAATTCCACAAATTAGGATAATCTACAATTCGCCGGATATTACATTTGAAATGCACATAATAAACGGGGTCAAATCGCACCAGGGTGGTAAACATACAAATGTCCGATTCTGTCAGGCGATCGCCACATAAATAGCGCTGTTTTCCCAGAATCCCCTCCCAGTGGTCCAAGGCATCAAATAAATCCGTAACCCCTTCCTCATACGCCCCCTGAGTGGTGGCAAATCCCGCGCGATACACCCCATTATTAATGGGTTGATAAATCTCATCAAGGGTTTTATCAATCACCCCTTGTAAATCCCCTGGATATAAATCAATAGAATTTTCGGCAATCCCATCAAATTCCGTATCCAACATTCGGATAATTTCCCGAGATTCATTGTTGACAATTTGATGAGTTTCTTTATCCCACAAAACCGGCACTGTCACTCGTCCACTGTAATTCTCATCCGCTTGGAGATACAGTTGCCATAAATAATCGCAGTGATTTGCCGTATCCGGAATCATCCCAGGATACTCGGCAAATTCCCAACTATTTTGGTCAATCACCGGGGAAACTACTGAAAGACTAATTGCAGATTCTAAGCCTTTCAAGGACCGCATAATTAGAGTCCGATGCGCCCAAGGACAAGCTAACGACACATACAGATGGTAACGTCCTGCCACTGCCGGATATTTACTCGATGCATCGGTAGTAATCTGATTCCGAAAGGTAGTAGAAGGGCGAACAAATCGACCGCCACTATCTTCTTGCTCCCGTTCAGTTACCCATTTTCCATCAATTAATAGACCCAATCCCATTGGTTTGTTCTTCTCCTAATTGTTGAGAATTTTAGCTCAAAAATGGACTGCTTTTAGCGAAATGGAGGTGAATACATCAACCCGCCATCAGTCGATAATCGATTTAATCCCCGCTCAAGATTGAGAGGCGTTTCCGGCCCTAAATTGCGATTATAAATTTCTCCATAGTTTCCCACATGGCGAATTACTCGCAGGGCAAAATCATTGGTCAATCCTAAGTCTTGGCCTAGATTACCTTCTGTTCCCAAAAACCGGGTAATTTCCGGATTGGGACTATTAACCATTTCCTCGACATTTTCGGAGGTAATTCCGAGTTCTTCGGCGTAGATGGTGGTATAAATAATCCAATTCACCACATCAGACCAGTTCGGGTCTCCTGGGGCCACTGCTGGGGCGAGGGGTTCTTTGGAAATGGTTTCTTCTAAAATTAAATGTTGTTCAGGGTCAGGAAATCGCGATCGCCGAGAGACTAATTGAGAGCGATCGGACGTTACCGCTTGGCAGCGACCCTGTAGATAGGTGGCATAGGCGACGTTAATATCTTCAAACACCACCACTTGATAGTTGATGCCGAGACTTGCCATGCGATCGGCGATATTTTGTTCGTTAGTCGTCCCAGTTTGGGTGCAAATCGCTTTATCCTTCAGTCCAGCGAGGTTGGTAATCCCGCTATTTTGGCGCACCATAATCCCTTGTCCGTCATAGAAGACGACGGGGGCAAATTGCAACCCCACGGCCCCTGTATCCCGGCTGAGGGTCCAGGTGGTGTTCCGACTGAGGATATCAACTTCCCCACTTTTGACAGCGGTAAAGCGTTCTTTGGCGTTGAGATTGCGGAATTCCACAGCGTCGGGGTCGTCAAAAATCGCCGCAGCGATCGCCCGACAGATATCCACATCGAGTCCCGCATATCTGCCAGTGGCATCGACAAAACTAAATCCTGGTAACTCGCCACTGACGCCACAGACAATCTGACCCTGATTTTGGATTTGATCCAACTTCTGCGAACCCGTGGTCACATTCCCATTGGGTTGACCCGATGGCCCCCCACAAGCAGTCGCGGCGATCGCCAGACATAGACTCGCCAGTTTCAATAATCCCTTTTTACCCATCTCTCTAAATTTCTTATATTGAATTGGCCGGTTGCAGTGCGATTATCCTAATTAAAGGCTGTGCTTTATCTTACACGACTGAGGAAAGCCTGCGGGTTCAAGCTCTGAAAATACCCACTGCTGTGGCGATCGCAGCAGGTATTTCATCAAGAGTTTCAACAGGTGAGTGGGTTGCGCCATTGCGATCGCCTCCCCCAAGAAAGCGGCAGACAAACCGGACTGCGATCGGTCATCCATTGCGGGAAATAGAGATTCGGGCCAAGGGAACCCTGCTTTTGAGCAAGCGGTTATCCCATATCCGTGGCAATTCGTTCGCTGGCGATATCGCGAATTAGAGAGAGTCGCGATCGCAGGTAGGCATTTAACACATTCACTTGCTCGGGATCGAGGGGTTGCTCTTGTTTGAACTGCTTGAGCAACCACTGCACCAAACTAGCATCATCTAGGCTTAACAAAACGTTAACCTGAGTTTTTTCTATCAAGGACCAAATTTGACGTAGCATTAAGGGATTCATATTTCCTCCTGCCAACAAAAACCAATCTCTTGTCGGGGATTGGCTAAATGCGGATTTACTTCGCGGCTACCGGAAAAACGACCCTCGCCGTTCTTCCCGTAAGCTTAATAATTCCTTTATATTTACACCATACCCTATTTATCCGGGATTGGATCGACACAACATAAGATGCAACAATAGTTACCAAAACCTTACAATTCGTTTGTTACAAACTTTACCTTTTCAGCCCTTGTGCTGTCTTGAATCCGTGATTTTTCAGCGACTCCGGCTGTTTTTGGTAGTTGAGACTACATATTAAGTTTTTTGAAGGTAATCCCAGCAATATCTCTTTATGTTGCGCCTGAAAAATGCACCCATTCATTGGATGCTCAATTTATTATATCGCGCTCATCCTGGGTTCCTCTCCTGAGAAAGGGGCTTCGTTGCCTCATTGAACCGACTCTCAATTGTCCCTAGGATTGAGTTCATTGAACTTGAAGGATTTCCCCAAATTTCGGGTAACGTTTTGTAACTCGAACCCCGATCGCCTATGTAACATCGAAACCTAAATGTAGAGGCGAGAAAGCGAATCGCCTCTACATTTAGGGTTGGGGCTTCACAAATGCTTAAGTTCTGTTCTAAATGATGTTGAACCGATCGCCTAGTGCCCGATTGTAACGTTATCCCACCCAGGCAATCCAGAACCCCACGCGCTCGCGCTGTCTGAGTTTTTCAATAAAAATGGAGAATAGCGGATTCGAACCGCTGACCTCTGCGGTGCGATCGCAGCGCTCTACCAACTGAGCTAATTCCCCGGTCATTCGTAGAACCATCATAACATGAACCCCGGTAGAAAGGGAAGAGGCAATCCCAGATAAATTTTTTGAGGGTTCACAATGGCTCAAACTCCCCTGGCAATAGAGTTCCATTAACCCGGTACAGGTTGGGACAAACAGCGCTGAAAAAACTCTTTGAGGCGATCGAGTTCCACATCGCGGAGATAATCCACCGTCCAATCCGCCTGCCGTTGGAGCATATGAAACGGGTAAGTATTGGCAATCCCAACCACCTGAATCCCCGCCCGTTGAGCCGCCTGAAT
>JAABSJ010000124.1 GCA_011390515.1 Oscillatoria sp. | reverse complement strand
TCGGTTTTCGGTTTTAGCCCGCGCAGGCGGGCTTTGTCCGTGTAGCCCCACCCTTCAGGGTGCGGGTTTTTATAGACCTTTAACAACCGAATTCCGTATGACAGGTCTTTACTTATCTTTACATACTTTATTTTTTGGCGCACATACTTATGTGAGTCTTGTTGATGGCTCACTTAAGTCCAGGCTGTTGCCAACGGGCGATCGGTTGCTTCACAAATCTTCTTATTAGAAAACTGCTAAAAAACTGGCTAATTCGGGAGTCTGTTATTAGATATCTTCAATAATTAATCTGAAATTCTTACCTGGATTGAGTTGTACGCTAATTTATGGCATTTGATGTTTATAGCGACCCTAAATGAATTTGACATAAAGTTCGGCTCCCCTCTCCCGTTCTGGGAGAGGGGTTGGGGGTGAGGGTCCATTGCCAAACTGATTTAGACGCGCTATATTGAATTTCTGATGGGTTTAAAAGCGATGCACAAATAGCAAGCAAAGTCAACCGTAAATATCACCAAATCAATGTGATTGCAATGCTTTATTTGCGCTGTATAGTCAGTAAGAATCACGAACATTGGTATTGAATGGAAAAAGAGCCACCCCCCTCACCGGATGGCTAAAAGGCAAGCGAGAAACATGAAGTTTTGCTAACGCACTGGGTGAGAGGAATTGGATCCGGATTTAATCAATGTTCCACTGTTCATTTCAGCCCTATATCAGGAATCAGCATGACTTCTACTATTTTGGACAATTTGGGAACAGCTCACCCCGGCAATGAGGGCTTTAGCGCCCAAGTAGCTCAGATCCTGGTCATCGACTCAGCGGTTGATGACTACCATCTCCTGACAGAGGGACTCACCCCCGGTACGGAAGTTCATATCATCAACCCGAACGACGATGGCATCGAGCAACTCACTGCAATTCTCAGCTCCTTGACTCGTCCAATAAAAGTCATTCACCTCCTCTCTCACGGATCTCCAGGATGCCTCTACCTCGGCAACAGCACCCTAGAACTGAACAACCTCGAAGAATATCGCCACTCCCTGCAACAGTGGTCCGTTGAACACCTGATTTTATATGGATGTTCCGTCGCTGCCGGAGACCCGGGGAGCGAATTCCTAGACAAACTCCACCACTACACCCACGCTAAAATTAGTGCCAACCCCCTCCCCACCGGGAACTCGGCACTGGGGGGAACCTGGGACCTATCCAGTCCGGTCCCCTGTCCACTCTCTCCAGAAACCACAGCCACCTATCCTCATATCCTGGGATTCGACTCTCCGACTAATCTTGAAGCTGGAATTGTCCCATTCGATGTAGCCATTGGAGACTTCAACGGAGATGGCATCCAAGACTTGGCAGTCACAAACGTCGGAAGCGCGGACATTTCTATATTCTTAGAGAGGGAGACGGCAGTTTTGCACCGGAAATAATCTTGCCAGTCGGAAATACCCCAAGACGTATAGCCATCGGAGACTTCAACGGAGATGGCATCCAAGACTTGGTGGCGACAAACCGAAATCCCTATAATACCAATAATCTCTCTATCTTCCTGGGGGCGGGAGATGGCAGTTTTGGACCTCAGACTCTTGTTGAAACCTCTTCGCCGTCGTTTGATGTAGCCATCGGAGACTTCAACGGGGATGGCATCGAGGATTTGGCTGTGGTGAACGAGTATACCAACGACTATATCTCTATCTTCTGGGGGTGGGGAGATGGCAGTTTTTTTGAACTCCCCTTTAATTTTGACACGGAGGGGACATCCTTCGATGTAAGCGTTGGAGACTTCAATGGGGATGGCACCCAGGACTTGGCTGTCACAAACTTCTCTGGCGACAACACCAACGACAGTGTCGCCATCCTCCTGGGAAATGAGGCAGAAGGTTTTGGACCCCCGACTAATTTTCAAGCCGGACCTGATCCAACTTTTCTAGGGATTGGAGACTTCAACGGGGATGGCATTCAGGATTTGGCAGTGACAAACCGCGTTGCTTCTACTGTCTCTATCTTCCTGGGAGCAGGTGACGGAATCTTTGGACCCCCGGCCTCCTTTGAAATAGGAAATTTCCCGACTAATGTAGCTGTTGGAGACTTGAACGGGGATGGCATCCAGGATTTAGTAGTGGTAAACCGCGATAGCAACAATGTCTCCGTCCTTTTGGGAGAGGGGGACGGCAGCTTTGGACCTCAGACTACCTTTGACGTTGGAAATAGCCCGAGTTTTGTGGCGATTGGAGAGTTCAACGGAGATGGCCTCCCGGACTTGGCGGTGACCAACTCCATTAACAATGTCTCCATCCTCCTGAACGCTACACCCGAGGTCGTCTCGGTCACTACTCCCACTGCCGATGGGTCTTATGGTGTGGGTTCACAGATTGCGATCGCAGTTACCTTCAGTACCCCAGTTACCGTAGACACCAATGCAGGCATTCCCAGCTTACAACTGGCAGGGGAAACCACTAACCCATCGGCGACCTATGTTGAGGGCAGTGGCACTAACACCCTCATCTTTAATTATGTTGTCCAAGAAGGAGACAACTCAGAGGATTTAGAGTATCTCTCCACTGCTGCCTTACAACTCAACGGCAGTAGCATCGCCAGCATTTTCGATGTGGCAGCCGTGGTAACTTTGCCTCCTTTAAGTTCCCCAGAATCCCTGGGTGGCAGCAAAGACATTATCATTGACACCATTCCCGCTACGGTAACCAGTATCACCCGTGAAACCGGGGAAGATGAACTGACCAATGCCACCGCCGTAGTCTACACCGTTACCTTCAGTGAAGAAGTTCGGAACCTGGATGTGAGTGACTTCACCCTCACCACCACAGACACTGCCAATGGCATTATCACTGGAGTATCGGCTACCAGTGGGACCACCCTTGAGGTTACCGTTAGCAACATTACCGGAGAGGGAACTCTGCGGTTAGATGTACCCGGTAGTGCGACGATTAATGATAGTGCCAACAACATTTTAACGGCTGCATTTAATACGGGGGAAATCTACAGGGTAGAAAGTGAAGTTGACCCCGGAGAGGGTGAAGTTGTTGACCCTGGAGAGGGTGAAGTTGACCCTGGAGAGGGTGAAGTTGACCCTGGAGAGGGTGAAGTTGACCCTGGAGAGGGTGAAGTTGACCCTGGAGAGGGTGAAGTTGACCCCGGAGAGGGTGAAGTTGACCCTGGAGAGGGCGAAGTTGACCCCGGAGAGGGTGAGGTTGACCCCGGAGAGGGTGAAGTTGACCCGGTTACGGGAGAACCGGAAAACTTTGGCGCAGGAAATCCCTTACTGCTTGCAGATTTTGGACCGACGGGACCGCCTACCTTTAAGGCGTTTATGGACAATCTTCCTCCGAGCATTTCCAGTATAGATGCCTCGGCCTTTATGGCTGATATTTCAGGCATTTGCGATTTGAACATTCCTATCCCCACCCTGCCAACCTTGACAAGTTCCTTGAATGGCACTGATGGCGACGATGTACTGATTGGCAGTAATGAATCAGAGTCTATCTCGGGAATTTCTGGACAAAATTTCTTACAAGGGTTAGGCGGCAATGACCAAATTTTTGGTGGAACCGGCAATGATGTTATTCACGGCAATCAAGGGGATGATTTCATTGATGCTGGTGCCGGGGATGACTTAGTTCATGGCGGACAGGGAAATGATTTCATTGTCGCTTCCCAGGGGAATAACGAGATTTATGGAGATGTAGGGGATGATACTTTGATTGGCGGGACGGGAAATGATTTTCTCAATGGCAATCAAGGCAATGATGTCATCTTAGCGGGGGCCGGAAATAATCTGGTACATGGTGGACAAGGAGATGACACCCTAGTCGGTGGCGCTGATGAGGATGTGCTATTCGGAGACCAGGGAAATGATATCATCTGTGCCGGTGGCGGGAACAATTTCCTCTATGGCAATCAAGGAAATGATACCCTCATGGGTGGCGATGAAGATGATGTTCTCTATGGCGGAAAAGATGATGATTTGTTAATTGGCAATGATGGAGAGGATTGGTTGTTCGGCGATTTGGGGAACGATATCCTCATTGGTGGTGGTGGAAGCGATCGCTTTGTCATCCGTCGAGGTGCAGGGGTTGATTTGATTGTCGATTTTACCGATGAGGAAGATTTCATCGGGTTGGCAGAAGGATTAACCTTTAATGATCTAACGATCACCCAAGGGAACACCGGCGCTTTGATTTCGGCAGGTGATGAATTGCTTGCCATTCTCAATGGTGTAGATGTCGCTGTGCTTGACTCCCAAGATTTCTTTGAGGTAACTTAATCTCTGATGGAGAATGAATAGGTCGTCAGGATCTGACCCATTCCCATTATTTTAGAGAGAGGGGATGATAACCTGGTAGGGGTTGCAGCCGCCTAGCCCAAGCGATCGCGGCCCCCTTCCTGTTCTTCCCCTCTCTGGGGAATGTTTAGCGGACTATTTCCCTTTTTCAAAGACCCAACCCGTTCTGAACTCTGATGCAACAACCGACTCCTTCCCTCAGCAGCGATCGCGAGTTTGTCTCTTGGTTGCAACAACAACAAATTAGTCTGGCTTTTACAACCTATCAAACCAGTTGGTTGTGTCTACTAGGAACTAATCCGGAAACTGGACAATTTTCTGCCTTTCAGCGTCAATTTAACCGAGCAATGGGTTTATATTGTACGCCAGAACGTTTATATGTAAGTTCCAAATATCAAATCTGGCAACTGGATAATGTGCTGCCACCGAGGCAATTTTATCAAGGTTATGATCGCCTTTATGTTCCCCGTATCGGCTATACGACGGGGGATTTAGATGTCCATGATCTCGTCATCGATAGCACCGGCAGACCTATCTTTATCAGTAGCTTATTAAATTGTTTAGCAACCTTAAGCAGTCGCCACAGTTGCCAACCCTTATGGAAACCGCCTTTTATTTCTAAGGTAATTAACGAAGACCGCTGCCATCTAAATGGGTTAGCCATGCGAGGAGAAAAACCCGGATATGTCACGGCTTGCAGTCAGTCTGATGTCATCGATGGATGGAGAGATCATCGTCGAGAGGGCGGTATTGTTATTGATATCGAGAGTAATGAAATTATTCTGAGTGGCTTAAGTATGCCGCACTCCCCTCGATGGTATCAAGACAAATTATGGCTCTTAAATTCTGGCAAAGGAGAGTTCGGCTATGTCGATTTATCCGCCGGTAAATTTGAACCCATCACCTTTTGTCCCGGCTACGCTAGGGGACTGACATTTTGGAAAAATCACGCTATTATTGGTCTTTCTAAACCCCGTACAGGAGATGGCACTTTTTCTGGATTAGAATTAGATGAAAGGTTAGCTGAAAAAAATGCCGAACCCCGATGTGGATTATTAATCATTGACTTAAACACAGGTACTACCTTACATTGGCTGAGGATTGATGGATTAATTGAGGAACTCTATGATGTGGGAGTCCTACCCGGAGTCAATCGGCCAATGGCATTGGGATTTCAAACCCCAGAAATTGAAAAGTTAATTACTTTAGAACCTCTGGCATCTTCTAAGCCAGTTTAAGAGTCAATGAGATCTAAATCTTCGTCCCCATCTCGTCCCCATCTCTTCCGTGAAAATCAGTGAAATCTGTGGTTAACAAATGACCCTCTCTCCCGTCTCCGAACTCGCGCAAGTCTTCCTCAAACTTGGCATCATTGGATTTGGTGGTCCAGCGGCACATATTGCCATGATGGAAGATGAAGTGGTCCAGCGGCGGCAATGGTTAACCCAAGAACAATTTCTGGACCTCGTAGGTGCGACTAATTTAATTCCCGGACCTAATTCGACAGAAATGGCGATTCATATTGGCTATATATATGCCGGGGGATTGGGATTAATTGTGGCGGGGACTTGTTTTGTAGTCCCTGCCGTGTTAATGACGGCAGCTTTGGCGTGGGGATATGTCCAATTTGGAGAATTACCCCAGGTTTATCCTTTTTTATATGGCATCAAACCGGCGGTTTTAGCGGTAATTTTTACGGCATTGTGGCGCTTGGGGAAAAAGGCGGTTAAGTCTCGGGAATTGTTGATGATTGCGATCGCCACTGGGATTGCAGTAGGTTTCGGGGTGAATGAAGTAGTCGCCTTGTTGTTAGGCGGACTCTTCGGTGCAGTTTGGCTCAATTGGCGTCATCAACCGACTTTAAGCGCATGGCTTTTCGGGTTATTTTTATCCCAAACTCCCAACAGTTTTTCTCCGGTTATCCCCATGACTGCCGAACCCGTTCCTTTGTGGAAATTGGGGTTATTTTTCCTAAAAGTTGGGAGTGTTTTATATGGCAGTGGTTATGTACTGATTGCCTTTTTACAGGGTCAATTAGTGGATGAATTTGGCTGGTTGACTCAGCAACAATTATTAGATGCGGTGGCAATGGGTCAAGTCACTCCCGGTCCTTTGCTAACCACGGCAACTTTTATCGGGTATGTGATTGGTGGATTTCCCGGTGCAATGGTCTCAACTTTGGGGATTACTTTGCCATCGTTTCTGTTTGTATTAATTCTGAATCCCTGGATTCCGCGCTTGCGATCGAGTAAATGGACTTCCGCTTTTTTAGATGCGATTAATGTGAGTGCTGTGGCACTGATGGCGGTGGTAACGATTCAATTAGCGGTGAACACTCTGGGGATTAATTTTATCGGAATGCCGCTAGGGACTGCGTTGCTAGGGATAGATTGGATTGCGGCTGTGATTGCGACGATCGCCGCTATTTTTGCCTTAGTTTGGCGTGTCAATGCCGTTTGGTTAGTCTTCGGAGGTGCGATCGCCGGTTGGCTGGTGAATCATCTTTTGTAGGGCGACGGCGGGCGGCGGGCGATCGGCGAGGGTTAAAACCCTCGCCTAATAGCTAAAGTCGGTTAAACCCGACTAAAAACATCACCCCATAAGCCTGTAGAGGTGCTTCTATGAGCGCCTCTACAGGCGATTAAAACCGACTAAAAACCTCACCCCATAAAATAAGATGAGCAGTCGGTTTCAACCGACTTAAGCTATTAGGCAGGGGTTTTAACCCCCGCCGGGTCTGATGCTACTTAAGACCGGCCAATTCCCACATAGCGGAAACCAGCTTTTTGCAGCATTTCGCGATCGAGGAAATTGCGACCATCAATCATCACCGGATGGTTCATCAATTTCGCCATTTTCTCATAATTTAAACTGAGGAATTGTTGCCAATCCGTGACCAAAACTAAAGCATCACATCCATCAGCCAAGCGTTCGGGATCGGTTTCAACCAGTACCCCACTCAACCCTTGACCAATCCCCGTTTGGGAAACAATCGGGTCATAAGCTTTCACTTTCGCACCGAGACGGTTGAGTTGTTCAATTAAATTCAAAGCCGGTGCATCGCGCATATCGTCGGTATCGGGTTTGAAGGTTAATCCTAACAATCCCACAGTTTTGCCTTTGAGAATTTTAAGTTCATGCTGCAATTTTTCAATGGCAATCTGACGCTGACGTTTGTTGACTTCGATCGCCGCTTTGAGTAACTGAGCATCATAGCCATAGTCATCGGCAGTATGCACCATTGCCGAGACATCTTTGGGGAAACAAGACCCCCCCCAACCGATACCAGCTTGCAGGAATTTGGTGCCAATTCGAGAGTCGAGACCCATACCTTTGGCAACTTGGACTACATCGGCACCGACGCGATCGCAAACGTTGGCGATTTCGTTGATAAAACTAATTTTTGTCGCTAAGAAAGCATTAGCGGCATATTTAATCATTTCTGCCGAACTAATGTCCGTCAAAACCACGGGAACCGGGGGTAAGGAAGCATCTTCTGCAAACTTGCGCTGGATGATGGGTTGATAGAGTTCTTCCATCATGTTTAAGGCGCGTTGGTTGTTGCTTCCCAGGACGATGCGATCGGGATTAAAGGTGTCATAAACCGCTGACCCTTCCCGGAGAAATTCGGGATTACTGACCACATCAAATTCCACACCCATTTTTTTGGCAGTTTCGTCTTTACTGCCTTCCTGTTGATGCCGTTCGGTGACGCCATCGAGGACAATCATTCGCACCCAGTCACCAGAACCAATGGGAACGGTGGATTTATTGACGATGACTTTATACCCTTTATCCAAATGTGCACCGATGCCTCGTGCTACAGCTTCTACATAGCGGGTATCACTTTCTCCGGTGGGGAGTGGAGGAGTACCCACCGCAATGAATAAAATCTCACCGTGGGAGACGCCATATTGTAAGTCGGTGGTGAATTCTAAGCGTCCGGCTTCCGAGGATTCCTGCATGATTTCAGACAGTCCCGGTTCATAAATTGGGGACCGTCCAGATTTCATTAATTTGACTTTTTCTTCATTATTGTCCACACAGATCACATGATGACCTGTGTATGCTAAACAAGCTCCGGTGACTAAGCCAACGTATCCGGTACCAATAACACAAACGCGCATATAAGGTATCTCCTGCTCTCTTTATAGAAGTCTGTCCCAGGAATCAGGGGGGAAATCTTTTGAAATGGATTGGGGGAAAATGCTCGGTAATACCTAATTTCGTCCCCCTTTGATTTCATCCTAACTTTCAATTGTAGGCGATCGCTAATTTTGGCTTCCCTGCTCCTTCATCCTGTCGATTTTTTGTATGCTGCACCCTAACGTCATCGCGATTATACTCTATCCCATTTGGGGGAATATCTCCACTCCCTAGGGAGATGATTCTCATCAGGAGAGATTACCCCTTGCGGTTACTTAGATATCAGGCGATCGCGAAAATCTTCTATGGTCAATTTCAATCCTTCATCCACATGAATTTTTGGCTCCCATCCCAGCCAAGTCTTCGCCAGGGTGATATCTGGTTGGCGTTGGCGCGGATCATCTTGGGGAAGGGGCTTAAATTGAATGGACGCATCCGGATTCACCATTTTCTGGATTTTTTCAGCCAGTTGTAAAATCGTGTATTCATCCGGATTTCCCAAATTTATGGGTCCGATATGCTCACCATTCATCAACCGCATTAACCCTTCTACTAAGTCAGAAACATAGCAGAAACTCCGAGTTTGAGAACCATCGCCATACACGGTTAAGGGAATCCCCCGCAAGGCTTGCACGACAAAATTGCTCACCACTCGTCCATCATTTTCTAACATTCTGGACCCGAAGGTATTAAAAATTCGAGCCACCCGAATATCTACATTATTTTGACGGTGGTAATCAAAACAGAGGGTTTCTGCCACTCGTTTTCCTTCGTCGTAACAACTCCGAATGCCAATCGTATTGACATTTCCCCGATAGTCTTCAGTTTGAGGATGCACGTCTGGGTCCCCATAGACTTCCGAGGTAGAAGCCATTAAAAGTCTCGCCTTGACTCGCTTGGCGAGTCCCAACATATTCATCGTGCCAATGACGTTGGTTTTAATAGTTTTTACCGGGTTGTACTGATAGTGAACCGGCGATGCCGGACAAGCTAAATGATAAATTTGCTCAATTTCTAACCGAATCGGTTCTGTCACATCGTGGCGAATCAGTTCAAAATAGGGGTTTCCCAACCATTTACTGATATTTCGCTTATCCCCGGTAAAAAAGTTATCTAGGCAGAGAACATCATGACCTTGTTCCATTAACCGATCGATGAGATGGGAACCGATAAAACCAGCACCCCCCGTAACCAATATTCTCATACTTTTAAGCTACTTAGAGTTAGAAAGGACAGAGCCATCGGAGCAAAACCGGGCATCCCGTTAATTTCTTTACTAAAATAACAAAAAAAGCGCCCTTTTAGGCGCTTTTGAAGCAAAGTTAATTAAAACTTTACGTTTTGTTATAAAACCCTTAAAACTCGCGGTTTTAAGTGCGATCGAGCTTGAGGACAGCCATAAATGCTTCCTGGGGGACATCGACGGTGCCGATCGCCTTGAGGCGTTTCTTACCCTTGGCTTGCTTTTTCAGCAGTTTCTTCTTCCGGGAGATGTCCCCGCCATAACATTTGGCCAACACATCCTTGCGTAGGGCGGGAATATTTTCGCTGGCAATCACCCGAGACCCAATGGAGGCTTGGAGTGGGACCTTAAATTGATGGCGCGGGATCAGTTCCTTGAGTTTTTCCACCAAGGCGCGACCCATAACATAAGCTTTGTCCCGATGGACAATCATCGCCAGGGCATCCACGAGGTCATTTTTAATCAAAATATCCATCCGCACCAACGGATTCTCCCGGTAGCCGATGACATGATATTCCATGCTGGCATACCCCCGCGATCGCGACTTCATCTGGTCAAAAAAGTCCGTTACCACCTCTGCCAACGGCAACTCATACACCAACGTGGTCCGTTCCGGGGTCAGGTACTTCATATCCGTAAACTCCCCACGGCGAGTCTGACAGAGTTCCATCAAAGCCCCCACGTAGGTTTCCGGGGTAATCATCTCCACCCGCACATAAGGCTCCTCGATTTTTTCCCGCTCTTGAGGACCGGGCAAAAGACTGGGATTATCAACGTAAACCTTTTCCCCATTGATTTTGGTCACCAAATAAACCACCGAGGGGGCCGTGGTGATTAAATCCAGGTCATACTCCCGTTCTAGGCGTTCCTGGACGATTTCCATGTGCAGCAGTCCCAGGAATCCGCAGCGGAAGCCAAACCCCATCGCGCTGGAGGTTTCCGGTTCATAAGAGAGGGCGGCATCGTTGAGTTTGAGGCGTTGCAGGGCTTCGCGCAGGTCCTCGAACTGGTCCGCATCCGTGGGAAATAGGCCACAGAAGACCATTGGATTGGCTTCGGTGTAGCCCGGTAGGGGGGTTTCTGCCGGATCTTTGGCTAAGGTGATGGTATCGCCAACCCGGGCATCTTCAACGGTTTTGATGGCAGCGGCGAGATAGCCCACTTCTCCGGCGTGAAGTTCATCTAGGGGGTGTTGGGTGGGGGAGAGCACGCCGATTTCATCGGCATCGTATTCCTTACCGGCGACCATGAGTCGGACCCGATCGCCTTTTTTGAGGGTGCCATCCATCACCCGAAAATAGGCGATCGCCCCGCGATAGGCATCGTAATAACTATCGAAAATCAACGCCCGCAAGGGAGCATTCACCGTATCTTTAGGAGCGGGGATCCGATTGACGATCGCCTCCAAAATTTCATCCACCCCGATCCCCTCTTTCGCCGAAGCGAGAATGGCATTGGAGCAATCCAGACCAATGATTTGTTCAATTTCATTTTTAACCCGTTCCGGTTCTGCTCCGGGCAGGTCAATTTTATTCAAAACTGGAATAATCGCTAAATCATATTCCAGGGCCAGGTAAAGGTTAGCCAGGGTTTGGGCCTCGACCCCTTGGGACGCATCCACCACCAACAGCGCCCCTTCACAAGCGGCCAGGGATCGGGAGACTTCGTAGGAAAAGTCCACATGACCTGGGGTATCGATTAAATTGAGGACATATTTTTCCCCATCTTTTGCCTGATAGTTCATCCGGGCCGCTTGCAGCTTAATCGTAATGCCGCGCTCCCGTTCCAGTTCCATGTTATCGAGGAACTGTTGCTTCATGGCCCGTTTTTCCACGGTGCCGGTCACCTGGAGGAGACGGTCGGCCAAGGTGGATTTTCCGTGGTCGATATGAGCAATGATTGAAAAGTTACGAATGCGAGATACAGGAACGTCGGTCATACGCTTTTGTCAGTTATCGGCGCGATAGGCGGAGGATGCAATGGGCAAGATGGGTTGAACAAGGGTCGTCACCCCTGGTCACTCAGACTTTGGCGATTCCCTTGCCTTCACCCTATTTCTTAACACATTTTAATACTTTTCGGGTCCAGACGGTCCCACGGTGATCAGTTTCCCCTTTGGCGATCGGACGATCGCATTTCCACCGTGAGCATTCACAGGATTTGATTCTGTGATAGCATCGAGGCTCTAAACCCACTACGGCCCATTGTCAGCCGGTTGGCTTGAAACACAACTCAACCGATCAAGGGTGAGCAGGCAAGCAGCCGGTTAGGGACTTGAAGAGAGCCTAACCCTTGCTCAAGTTCGCTACAAACCGGGTGTTAGTTAGGAGTGATGGCTGGCGATCGCGCCCAGACTAACGAGCCCAGAAAATCATCCGGTGATCCCACAAAATGGCTCAATCTCAGTAGATAGATTGGAAGCAGCATCGTACAATAGATAGGATGACCTCCCAGGGATTCTCCGGTCCTGATGCACCCGAGTTCTCCTGCGGTTGTTCACTGCCGACTCACCCGAGCCGTATTGAGTGCGCGGAACTTGAATTTTGAACCGGCACTCTTTCACCAGAGCCGTGTAACCTTATCCCCAAGTTTAGAAATTTAGAAATTTAGAACTGTATGAACGATCAGGCTGTGCAATATAGTCGCAACCCCGAAAAAGTAGAGATTTCGATCCATATCGATCCCGAACTGCTCGATCGCGTCAGTCATTTGACCAACGATCCGAGCAAAGTAATCGAAACCGCCCTGCGACAATGGTTACGCGGGGACACCACTCGCGATGATGAATTGACGCGCAATTTGACCCGCAATCCGCCGGTTCCCCCCCGTGGAGAGTGGAATGATTGAGACTCAATGTCTGTTCTAGTCGGGGCAGTTATCAATGGCCTCCGGTTGTGGATGTGCAAACAGAGTGGGTTTTGAAACCCTGGTGATGCCCTATTCGGTGATGATTTTTCCCGTGCCGTGAATGACTCTACACCCCCAGCTTATCCTACGTCCAATGATTCTAGTTGGTTGCGATCGCTAGGAGCACAACTGGCATTTACTCAAAATGCCTCGGGTTTATATCGAGGATTTTATTGGTCAAATGCTGAGAATTACGGGTTAAATTCCCAGGAAATCGTCGGCACTTTCGTGGGAGATCGTTTTAAACCCTTAAGCATCACCCCTTATTTAGAACGGGTGGAGCGGGTGTTAAACTCCCGGATTCCTGAGCGGTTTAACTATCCGTTTCGCTATGGCGATCAATACTTCTTATTTGAACTGGCGATCAGTCCGATTTTTCCACCTCAAGGAGAACCGCTCGAAGTGCTGGTGATCGGACGGTTACTGCCCAATGCGCTCCTGTGGGGTCAGGAGGAGCAATCGGGCAATCCCCAGGCGATCGCCTCGAATCACTTAGAGCTCCATCACAAATTCCTCAGTAGCATTGTCAGCAGTATTCGCCGGACTCTGCCTCCGGGATCGGAACTCTATCAAAAACTGCTCGGGGAAATGGCACGCAAGATCCGGCGCACCCTGGACCTGGATACGATCTGGAACGAAACCGTCCAAGGTTTGGGGTCAGCATTGGGGGTCAGCCGTTGTCTGATCTGTCCCTACCAGCCGGGAAACCCGAAAGTCCGGGTGGTGGCAGAGTACCTCACTCCACCCTTGCCGCCTCTAGAAGGTCGGGACCTCTATCTGGCGGAGCATCCTGATTTGAATCAGGTGTTGCTCACTCAAACGGCGGTGATTCTGGGTCCTTCCGAGGCGATCGCCTCGGAACCTGAGTCGATGTTAGTGGTGGCAACCAGCTACCAAGATCGCCCCAATGGCTTAATTTGTCTCGATCGCCCAGGCATCCTCCCGGACCAACAGTGCGATGCCAATGCGACTGAATCGGCCAAAACTCCCCCGTTGCGTCCCTGGAGTATGGCAGAAATTGAGTTAGTCCAGGAACTCGCTGAACAAGTCGGCACGGCGATCGCTCATGCCACTCTCTATCAAGAATTAGAAGAAGCTCGTCAAAAAGCCGAGGAAATTTCCCAGATCAAAAGTCAGTTTCTCGCCAATACCTCCCATGAACTGCGGACCCCCCTCAATGGCATCATCGGGTTCCTCAAGTTAATCGTGGATGATATGGCAGAAGATGAAGAAGAAAAGCAGGAATTTATTAAAGAAGCCTATCGCAGTGCCGTCCATCTGCTCAATTTAATTAATGATGTTTTGGATATTGCCAAAATTGAAGCGGGCAAAATGGAACTGGATTTAGTTCCGGTGAAATTGGATGAACTGTTAAACGGGATTGAGAATCATGCGCTGGCTCACGGACAGCAAAAAAATTTAAGTTTCCAGGTTTATAAACCCCACACAGAAGATGAAATTATTCTCTATGGAAACTATCAACGGTTGTTACAGGTTCTCTTCAATTTAGTCGGAAATGCCATTAAGTTTACCCATGAAGGGGGAATTACCATTACCGCCGAACTCATGGAATACCCAGTATTTTTTCAAGACCAAGAATTTCCCGGGATGGTCTCCATTGCCGTGGCGGACACCGGCATCGGCGTTTCTCTGGATCAACAAGATAAACTATTTCAATCGTTTTCTCAAGTGGATGGGGAACGAACCCGGCGATATGGGGGGACCGGATTAGGACTGGCGATTTCCCAAAGGCTGATCGAATCAATGGGAGGAGAGGTGAATTTCTATAGCATGGGTGAGGGACTCGGTTCGACGGTGACTTTTACAGTCTTGCTTTATCAAAAACCCGTGATCATTTTTACCCCAAACTCCGAGTCCCTTGATTTATTGCTTTAAGGGGTTCATCCCGGGATTCCCAGAAAAACAGGACTCTCAATCATGGCAATCATTTCGGTGGATTGGGATGAAATCTGGTCGGTGAAAGACGAACGGGTTTGGGGATGGCGAGAGGGGCGATCGCCTGAAGTAGGAGGTGGGGGGCTTCACGATATCTTTACACGATCGCCCAGGGGTAAAATTGCGTCAACCCTGATGAATTCCGTAATTATACGGTTGACAGAAGATTATTATTAAATTATCTTTCCTAAAGTTTTTATAAAGATACTGCAAGACACTGGTCATGGAGAGAAAGCTCATGCAAAAATTCCAGTGGACTTGAATATATACCGCTTTCGGGTAGCCAGTTGGCGGGATAACTCTCCGGCGCTTCTTTGTCCTGGATTTGACTGAATAATCCTCCCAAAGCGATTAGGATCAATACTGACGAGTCTTTAATGATGATCAGAAATATTATTATGTAACGTTTGGCTAGTTCAGCCGATGAGGGGAAGGGTGTCATGTCTGAGAAACAATCAAAAAAATCACAACAGCTACTACTGCAAATCGCGAAAAGTATTCATCGCACCTCGAACTTGGAACGAATTTGGCAGCAAACTGCCCGAGATTTAGGGAGTGGATTGGGTGCAAGCCGTTGTATTATTTATTAGACCTCTTGCAAAATAATTTTATGCTATAATAAAAAGTTTTGCTTAATTTTAATGGATGGCCGGTTATAGCTAATTCTCACGACCTTTTGCTAAAAAACACATAAAATGCTAAAAATGTATTTTGCAGTTTCACAATAAATTAATCATGAACAATCTATTTTATCTGAATTTGAAACCGGAGCAATTTAAACGGAGATTTGGTGCCCAGATTCAAACGTTCAAAGAAATGGTTAAGAGTATAGAACAATACCGTTTAGCGAATCCGAAAGATAAACGAGGACGGCGAACCAAATTAAATCTTGAAGAACAAGTCTTAGTAGCATTAGAATATTGGCGAGAATATCGAACCTATTTCCATATCGGCACAAATTGGGGAGTGTCCGAATCAACAGTTTGCCGAATTGTTACTAATGTTGAATCCACCTTGATGAAAACTGGAAAGTTTGGTATTCCTGGCAAAAAAGCAGGGTAAGCTCATCTAATTTGGTATAAATTGTGACAAGGCTCTTCAGACTTTTTGGTGATAAGTTTTTCTAATTGGTCGCTGAGAATTGAAATATTTTTGAGTGGCTACCTCTCTAATTTATAATGACTATGATGAAAAAGCTGCTAAAAGACGTAACCGAAAGTTTTCAAAATTTCTAAATCCATAGCCTTGTCGCTTTACGAGCTTTATCTTGTTGTTAATTCCCTCCATGACTCCACTACTAGCATGACTAATAAAGTAATTACAAATTGTTGATAAATGCTCGGAAATAGTATTAATAACTTTCCCATATACTTGCCGAGCTTTGTTTAACCATTCTTGAAAACGCTTTTCGCCTTCTGAAACACTTTGACTCGTTTCATAAATGTTTCGGAATTCCTCTTTATATTCGTAAGCTGCCTTCAAACGCTTAGATTTAGATAACAGGTTTTCTAATTCATCCCGTTCAGAATCTTTTAAATCAATTTTGTTTCTCAAAATAAGAGAAAGTTTATTCTTTTCTTTAACACCAGAAGATTTAGCAATTTTTTTCAACTCTTCAATCAGAAGTTTCATTACATGAAATCTGTCAGTCACAATTTGAGCATTTGGAAAAATTTCTTTAATAACTTTTGGAAAGCAATGCCACATATCAACACTCACTTCTTTTACAGCTTTTCTTACTTTACTCGGAAGTTCAGAAAGCCTTTCTATCAAACAATCTTGGGTCCGTCCATCAATAACTTCTGGGCGCATCTAGGAGTTGGGGGAGGGGTCCCGTTCGGGTCTGTATCGGGAGCAGCTTCAGGGGAGGGGTTGGG
>JAABSJ010000123.1 GCA_011390515.1 Oscillatoria sp. | reverse complement strand
GTTAGTTTAAGGCTGAATTTTTTATGTGGTTGAGAGCGGGAATCAGTGCGTAACCAATACACTCCGCTAAACGAGGTGGAACAGCATTCCCGATTTGCCACATTGCTTTCTTCATAGACCCTTCAAAAATAAATGAATCGGGAAAGCTTTGCAATCTTGCCATTTCTCGGGCTGAAATGACCCGGTTGAGGTAGGGGTGGATGTGAGTGCCCCCATGATTTTCTTTAACAGTCATGCTTGGTTTACCGGGATATTGCCGTTTAAACGCATCAACATAACTTTCATATAATGATCCACCCGGAGCAACTTTGGCAATTCGTTCCATATATTCCGATGAATGGCGAGTCCACTCATGGTTAATTTCAGGAATTCGGGTATATTCGGGCAAATCAGAAATTGCTGACTCGATGGGTTTGTACTGTTCCGAGGTTAATTGAGGCTTCGGATAAGGGTTGTCCATTCCAAATCTGTTGGCAATGAAAATAGCACGGGGGCGAATTTGTGGAACTCCGTAATCAGCCGATTCAAGAATGGCGATCGATACATTGGAATAACCGATCGCCTCAAGTTCTTCACAAATTGCTTGTTTGATAGCTCCTTTCTGGATCGTCAGAATTCCCGGTACATTTTCTATGACAACATACCAGGGGCGTACCTGGGAAACCACTCTTACAAATTCCTGAAACAAACGATTCCGAGGATCATTCGGGTCGCGTTTCCCCGCCACGGAAAACCCTTGACATGGCGGACCTCCCACGATTAAATGTACTGGGTAAGAATTAATTTTATTAAGAACTAAATCGGGAGAGAATTTTTCTATTTCTCCACAAAAATGATTGCAATTGGGAAAATTTCTTTGGTAAGTTGCAGAAGCAATCGGGTTGACTTCTACACTAGCGACTGGATTAAAGCCAGCTTGGAATAAACCTTGAGTCATTCCTCCTGCACCACAAAACAGATCGATAAATAGATATGGATTATCAGCTTTGAGACCCTCTTCTACTTCTACAAAAATTTTGTGGGGATCCGTTTCACTCAATACCAGTTCCCGTTGAATCCGCTCATATCGTCGTAACTTGGGTTGTTTCTCTATTGTTTTAGAATTTATTGTTTCTAATTCAGGCCACAGAGAAAGTTGTTCTCCTTCCATAATGTAGGGGTGATTTTAATAACAATTGAATTTTCACATTTACATTTAATAATGTCAAGCTCCTTGGAGGATGTAAATAGAGTTGGTAGTTGTTGATTGCTACCTAATTGATGACCTTCCCTGTGTTGATTAGGTGGAGAAAGCCTCTGAAAAAAGCCTCTATTACTCACTGTCACTCAATCGACAATGAATTTCCTCGCGCTGAGACCATAACAGCACCGCAACAACCCCCACCCATCGGATTGTCTTCAGAAGCCTTACCATAGAGAAAAGAAATCGAACGGTCAGGACTACATTGGGGTCAATTCCCTCGGTGAGTCTCTGCCTCGATTTAATTTAGACCTCTGGCAATATTTCAAAGAGACCCCCGAATCCTTGCTAAGAGGGGCGTGAGCCTATTGTCAGACTGTTGATTGCTTGGATAAGTGTCGGAAAACCATGACCAAACCCCACTGGCTCGAAATTACTGAATCTGTGGCCCTTGCCGGTTCTGTGCTGGGCACGATCGCCGTTGCCGGGACTCAACAAGTCGTCCTGTTGTATGCAGCGGTCCCATTAACGGTGTCGGTGAGTTTGAATCTGTTGAATCGACAACGACTGTACGAACTCAACCAACGGCGCAGCGAGGAGGCGATCGCCCAAGTTTATGATTCCCTCCAACCCCTCAACCAGCGCTTCGATCGCCTCGAATCCAGCAAGCAACAGGCAAACTCCCAAACCGAACAACGGATCACTGAGTTACAAGAATCCTTGCGGGATGAACTGTTCGAGGCGATCGCCCAAGTCGAGGAGAGTTTCCCCGCTATCCCGGAATTGCCGAATCTGGACCCGATTATCGCCCGGATTAACGCCTTAGAATCCCAACTGGAACAACAGCGCGATCGCATCGAAGCGCAGAAATTGGAGTTAACAGATTCGTTGCGCCAGGAAAATGAAACGGCGATCGCCCGCATCCATCAAGCATTGGAATCCCTTCCCCCCTTCCCCAATCTCAAACCCTTAGCCGATCGCCTCGAACAACTGGAAACCGCAACGGAACAAGTCAACCAAGAAACCGAACGCCAAATCGAAGCGTTCACAAAATCCTTGTGGGAACAAACGGAAAAGGCAGTCGGGCAAATTTATAAAAACCTCGCCACCCTCCCCACTGCGGAAACCCTGGCAACCCTCAGCGATCGCCTCAGTCAACTGGAGCTCACCACCAATGCGATCGCCCTCGCCTCATCCCAAGAATCAGACACTTCCAGCACTTCTGCTGCTGCAATCCAAGATGCCATCCAATCCCTCTCCAATTCCCCGAAATTTGAGGAAATTTACCAGCGCCTGCAACAATTAGAAGCACTCAATGAACCGCCAATAGCGTCTGAACTCCAGGAGATTCAAACTACATTAAACCAACAAAATCAAGAGGCGATCGCCCGGGTGAATACGGTGATAGAGGCAGTCACCCAGCGTTTGGAACGCCTAGAAACCGCATCCCCTCCCCCCTCCCCCCTCCCGGAACTCCAAACCCTATCCTCCCCTCCTGCTGACGACAGCAACGCTAATCCCCCAACCCCAGACAACCCCAGCGAACCTCCTCGGGTCCCTTCGGAATATCGCAAAGAAACCTTCGATGTCAAACCCTTAACCCCACCGCCACCACCGGCAAATCCCGAGGATGACTTGGACGAGTGGGACGATGAAATCATTGCGCCATCGGAGGAAAACCCCGAGTCTACTCCCACGACACCGAACAAACCCTTAATCCCGAAATTGTCCATCAAACCCTTTACCAAACCCGAATCCCTCACCAAAGCAATGGGGGGAATCGAATCCTCCATCGGCGAAGTTTTGGGAGATTTGCAAGGATTTGTCGGCAAATGGCGCGGGGAAAAACCTTCCTCAGAGTCTCCGGAAACTGTTCCCGATTCTGACGGATTTCCTAACGAAAATTGGCGATGCATCCGCACGATCGCCGGACATCGAGATGTCATCAATTGTGTGGCGATGCATCCCGATGGCAAAAGCATTGTTGCCGGGGATGGGGATAATACGGTGAAACTCTGGGGGATTCCTGAAGGCAGCGAAATCCGCAGTTTGAATGGGGAAGACTGGTTTGCCTCAGTGAATGCGATCGCCTTCAGTCCCGATGGAGGGGCGATCGCTGCTGGGGTTGGGGAAGCGGTGGAGGTGTGGGATGTCGCCGAGGGTCGCCGACTCCATCGCTTTACCCGCAATTCTGAGGCAGTTTATGCGGTGATTTTTCTGAATAACGGTCAACAAATCATCGCCAGTGATACCCGAGGGTCAGTCGCTTTTTGGCATCGAGAAACTGGGGAAGAATTGCGCCGATTCAATGCTCATCCGGGCATGATTCGCGCCTTAGCAATTAGTCCAGACGATCGCATTCTCGCCACTGCCTCAGATGAGGGGATAATTAAACTCTGGCAGTTACAAACGGGACAGGAAATTTGTGTTTTCAAGACTCATAACGATGCTGTGAAGGCGATCGCCTTCAGTCCCGATGGACAACTCCTCGCCAGTGGCAGTACCGACATGACTCTAAAACTGTGGCAGGTGAACTCCGGGGAAGAAGTTCGCACCTTTACGGGACATGGAGGGGCGATCGCCTCTGTTGCCTTCTCCCCCGACAGCGAAACCCTAATTAGTACCAGTACCGATAAAACCGTCAAACTGTGGCATCGCGACACAGGAGAACTAATCCGAACCCTCAAGGGACATACTAACGGAGTCACCAGCATTGCCATCACTCCCGACGGCAAAACCCTGGTGAGTGGCAGCAGCGATAAAACTGTGATGATTTGGCAGCGCGAGTGAGGACTCGATAGAGTTAGACTTTTTGCCAAATACCGGATTGATCCCCCCAACCCCCCTTAAAAAGGGGGGCTTTTTAGAATTTTGCAAGAAGTCTATTCTGGGCCAACCGATTACTATAAAGTTATCCCCTTGCTGGCTTGTCCATATATGAGCTATTGTTTAAATCCCGACTGTCAAAAGCCCCAAAACCCAGCAGGCTATAACTTTTGCCATAATTGCGGTGCAAAGCTGCTGCTGGGCGATCGCTATCGTGCGCTTAAATCTATTGGACAGGGTGGGTTTGGGCGAACTTTCCTGGCAGTCGATGAGTACAAACCCTCAAAACCTCGCTGCGTCATCAAGCAGTTTTTTCCCCAATTCCAAACCGCCCAAAATGCTCAAAAAGCAGCGCAACTGTTTCAAAAAGAAGCAGTTCGGTTAGATGATTTAGGAACCCATCCCCAAATCCCGGCCTTATTCGCTCATTTTGAGGCCGATAATTATCAATATTTAGTCCAAGAATTTATCGACGGCCAAACTTTAGCCCAAGAGTTGGAAACCGAAGGCGCACTCTCCGAATTTAAAGTTCGCGAGGTGCTATTTGATTTGTTGCCTGTTTTACAATTTGTCCATGAAAAACAAGTCATTCACCGAGATATTAAACCGGAAAATATTATTCGTCGCGCCAGTAAGACGGAAATTTTAGACCCAGGAAATAACGGGAAACCTGAAGACAATCCGTTTCAATTGGGTCAACTGGTGTTAGTGGATTTTGGGGCGGCTAAATTTGCCACGGCAACCGCCTTGGGACGGACGGGGACGGTGATTGGAACTGTTGGATATGTCGCCCCGGAGCAATTTATCGGCCAAGCGGTTCCCGCCAGTGATTTGTATTGTTTGGGGGTGACTTGTGTGCAGTTACTGACGGCAACTGAACCGTTTAGTTTATTTGATGTTAAGGAAGGGGTTTGGCATTGGCGGGATTATCTTTTATCTCCGGTTACCCTAGAATTTGCCAAGGTTTTAGACCGATTATTAGAAGCTAATCTCAATCAGCGCTATCGTTCAGCGACGGAAGTTCTCACGGATTTAGATTGGTTACCGCCTGTCACTCATCGAAGGAATCCGAAACCCAATCCGTCTCCCGGAGTCAGGGGAAATTCACCACCGCCACCTCCCAATAATCCCTCGATTGTTTCTCGATTAATGGGGGCGACACCGCAAATGATTAAAGGGACAATTTTGGAGAATTTTGGGAAATTTGAAGCAGCGATCGCCTCTTATGACCAGGCGATCGCCCTCAAACCCAATAATGCCGATGCTTGGTACAAAAAAGCCCGCATCCATGCGGAAATGGGCAACTATGACGAGGCATTATCCGGCTATGAAAAAACCCTAGAACTCAAGCCGGACCGCTGGGACGCATGGCGCGACAAAGGCATCATGCTTTATAAACTGCGTCGCTATCAAGATGCCGTTTCCAGCTATTTAAAAGCGTTGCAATTCCAACCCCATCAACCGCTGATTTGGTTGTTAATGAGTATGGCAATTAAGCAAACCGGCAACAACAAAGAAGCTCAAACCACTTTAGAACAAGCTAGACAACTGATGCCAGAACGAGATGCTGAACGAGCTTCTATGTTATGGCAAGCCTGGGAAATTTTAATTAAAAATTGAGGGAAATTGATTCAAGTTTGAATCACCAAATACTATGTCAATGAATGTTGAGGGACCGAAATATTATGATGCAGTGATGGGGGGTCACCATGCGCCGCCACCGGGTGCGGCAGTATTGGGGGGACTGACGGGGATTCAAACCCGCTTGGCGGTGGTGGATATTCCGGTGAAAGTTTCGGCGTTGAAAGAGGCATTAAATTATGGTCAGGCGGGTTTAGAGTTAGTGATTGAGGCGTTACAAGATGACTGTCACACGGTGCGGCGATCGGCGTTTTTGTTGTTAAAACATCGAACTGAACCGAAGGCGATCGCCGCCTTAAAAAAGTTCAATCCCTATCGATTTTTTGAATGCGTTCATACCATCCAAGCGCATCGCAGTTGGGTTTTATCCCTGGCGTTTAGTCCCACAGGACGGCAAATTGCCAGCGCCAGTAAGGATAAAACGATTAAATTGTGGGTGAGGGATACGGGACGAAAATTGTACACCCTCAAGGGTCACAGTCATTGGGTTTCCGCAGTGGCATATAGTCCGCGATCGCCGATTCTGGTCAGTGGCAGTTGGGACTACACCATCAAACTCTGGCAACGTCTTGGGGAAAGCGAACTCCATAGTTTCCCGGGAGACAGCGAAATTTATGCGATCGCCATCAGTCCCGACGGAGAATTTATCGCTGGTGGCAGTGGGGATAAAACCATCAAACTGATTGATATCGCCAAAAAACAGCAAGTTAGAACCCTCGTCGGACATCAGGGATATGCAATGGCAGTGGCATTTAGTCCCAATAACCAACTCGTTGCCAGTGGCAGCAGTGACAAAACCATCAAACTCTGGCATCGCGAAACCGGCAAGGAACTCTATACCCTCACCGGACATGGGGAACAAGTCTGCGCGATCGCCTTTAGTCCCGACGGTCAAATCCTCGCCAGCAGCAGCTTTGACCAAACCATCAACCTCTGGCAAGTCCAAACCGGACGCCATCTTTGTATCCTCCTCGGTCATACCCATTGGGTCTATGCGATCGCCTTTAGTCCCGATGGACAAACCCTCGCCAGTTGCAGTCGAGACAACACCGTAAAATTATGGCAAGTCAAAACAGGCCGCGAAATCCGCACCCTCCCGGGTCACACCCGCGCCACCTGTGCAGTCGCCTTCAGTCCCGATGGACAAACCCTCGCCACTGGCGGCGATGATGGCACAATTAAGATTTGGGAATGGCATTGAAGGGGGGATGATATTGTTACAGCAGAGGTTAGAAATCTGGGTTTTTAACCATATCTCTGCTTAAGTTTATACCTTTAAAGTCGTTTTAATAATGACTAAATTTAACAGTTTCAATGAATTATAAATCATCAGGAGAAACCCATGCTAAGAGCAGTACAACAAACCGTTAAAGTCGGAACAGGCGGCAAAATAGAGTTAATAGCCCCCGAATGTCCTGAAGGGGCAGAAGTTCAAGTGATTGTCCTATTATCAAATTCAAATCAGGGTTTGAAATCAACTATATCTCCTGAAATACAAGCACTATCTCCTGACATAGAATCAGAAACAACGGCCAGCTTCCAATCATCTTTGACAAAAATACAGAACAAGATTCGCCAGTATGTGCCGGAAGGAGAATCTCTGGTAGACGAGTTAATCACTGAACGGCGCGCCGAGGCCAACCGTGAGTAATGTTGTTTTAGATGCTTCGGCACTGCTGGCACTCGTTAACCAAGAACCTGGACATACTCTTGTAGCCAATCTATTACCAAAAGCCCGGATTAGTGCGGTCAATTTGAGTGAATTTGTTGCCAAATTAACAGACCGAGGAATGGCTGAAGAAGAAATTCAGGAAATTTTAGCCGAGTTAAATTTGCAGGTGATTCCCTTCGATGAAGCGCAAGGGGCTTTAGCGGGATACTTACGACCTGTCACCAAACATCTCGGGTTATCTCTGGGAGATCGTGCCTGTTTAGCCTTGGGAATACAGATGAATTGCCCAGTTGTGACGGCAGATCGCGCTTGGGCAAAGCTGACTATTGGCCCTGTGATTCAGGTGATCCGATAACTCAGTTTGTGTTAAAAATGCTGTACTGTAGGGAGATCCTCTTCAATTGTTTTCTGATTGTGCCATTGGACTCTCACCCCTACGCGATCGCCTTCCATACCAGCAGTCCCGAACTGGGTCTAGCGTTGAGCAATTTTGCTGAAACCCACCGCTGCCAAACCTGGGAGATGGGGCGATCGCTTGCCACCCACTTACACTCCTATCTCGCCGAGTTTATCTCCCCTCAGACTTGGCAGGATTTCGCCTTTCTTGCCGTTGCCAAAGGACCGGGTAGCTTTACCGGGACCCGCATTGGGGTCGTCACTGCCCGGATTCTCGCCCAGCAACTCTCGATTCCGTTATTTGCCATTTCTAGTTTAGCCGCAGTCGCCTGGTCCCAAACTCGCCATCAGACGGACAACCCACCCCAGGCGATCGCCCTGCAAATGCCCGCCCAAAGGGGTCACCTTTTCACCGCCATTTATGACATCACACCCACTGCCGCCATTCCCCTGCTTGCCGATACCGTCCTCACCCCACAACAATGGGAAGAGACCCTCGCCACTTGCGATCGTCCCTATCAACTCATCCAAGTTCCAGAAAATTTAGGGTCTACCGTGTCCAGTCTTCTGGAACTCGCCCATCTGGAATGGCAACAGGGGAAACGTCCCCTCAGTTCCGAGGCCCTGCCATTTTATGGACAACATCCAGTGGATCAGTAAAGGCGATCGGCCACAACAAAACCGCCTGTTGCAGCTTGATTGAACAGAGGTTAGAAACCGGGTTTCTATCAAAAATCTTTGGCAATTAGCAAGCCATTTGGGCAAGAAACCCGGTTTCTTGTCCAGTTTATTTTAAATTTAGATACTCCAAATTTAGCCCGCGCAGGCGGGCTTTGTACGCAAACGCCCCACCCTTGAGGGTGCGGGGCCAGGTAAGGGTGCGGGGCCAGGGCCGTTATCTCTTACTCTGGAGAACCAGGAGGTACAGTTGCAGCCCCTTTCTGCTTCGCCCGGTCTTCGCGTTTTTTGCGGTCTGCCGCTAAAATGTCATCCATGACACTGCGGGCCTGAATCATTTTCTCTAAATTGGTTCGGTAGAGGTCGAGGTCTTTAGAGAGTTTATCTGGAGGCAGATTCAGCGCCGTACAGATGCTCTGAACCGCATCTTGACGGGACTTTTCGTTTTTCACCAGTTCTAAGTCAGCTTGTTCGAGGAGGGTAAACAGACCCACGGCAAACAATCGGCTGTACTTAAAGTTGGGTTTAGCAGCGATCGCCCCCAGGATGCCTTGGAAATCTCCTTCCATTTCTGGCCCTGCAGAACGACTCAGTAGCGCCACCATCTCCTCTCCAGAATGGCGACTCGCAATTTCTTCTAACCATTGGGCATCTTGCCGATACTGCTGGGGATCAGCTTCTAACCCCTTGCAGATGCCATTAAAAATCGATACTTTATCATCTTCGGGTCGATATCCTTGCATAAATCGGTCAAAAGTGGTTACGACTCCGAGGGCATAAATGGGGTCATAATTAAAATCCACATTCACCGACAGCAAGTGCATTTCCACCATCAATTCTTCGACGACCCGTCGATAAATCGAGTTAATCGGACGGGTGTGAATGGTGTAGAAGGCTCGCTTGGTATCTGATACGGTGCGGACGTTATTCACGGGGTGCGTTGTTAAGGAGAACTTCCCTTCATTTTCTCTCGTAAACGCACTTTTGCCAAGGAGTAACCGGGGGATCGCCCTCGGTATCTGGCCTAGAATGCTTTAAAATGCAAAATCAACCGGAGAGTTCCGGTGGGATTTTTCATGAAAACGTTGGAATTTTAAAATTAAAGATGACCCTGACATCGGAGTTAATCGCCCTGGGGCAATACTTAGCGGGGGAATTTGACAATCGAGAACAGGCGATCGCCGATCCCGCATGGTATGTCCATCTGCACCTCTGGCAGCGTCCGGTCCCGGTCCCGTTATTTCCTGAACCCAGTCTGACCCTATTTGCCGAACAAGCCAATATTGTCAATCTCGATCGCCCCTATCGGCCTCGAATCATGCAACTGCGACAACGGGTCCAAGGTGGTGCTCCACCCCAGCTAGAAGTGCAGTATTTCATGCTCAAAGACCCAAATCAATACCGAGGGGCCGGTCGCCAACCCCATCTCCTCCAACAGCTAAATCCGGCACAAGTAGAACTCTTGCCCGGATGTACCCTCACCGTCAGCCAGAAACGCTTAACTGATGGGACTTATCATTTTGCTGCATCCTTGCCCTCGGGAGCAAGATGCTGCTTTCTCTATCAAGGAGAAACTCGCCAAGTCGATCTCGGTTTCGAGGCATCCCCGACTGAACTGTTCAGCTTTGACAAAGGCATCGACCCCAATACGGGCCAAGCCTTGTGGGGGGCCATTTTAGGGCCATTCCACTTCACCAAGCGTCACGATTTTTCCGGGGAACTGGTCGGCCTCTCCGATGAAACCCGGTGAACGTTGAGAAGTGTCGGGGATGCCAAACTTGGGCGTGAACTTGTCAGACCCGTTTCTCCTATC
Source organism: Oscillatoria sp. (assembly GCA_011390515.1). Classification (GTDB taxonomy): domain Bacteria; phylum Cyanobacteriota; class Cyanobacteriia; order Cyanobacteriales; family Laspinemataceae; genus Laspinema. The sequence goes on along the minus strand of JAABSJ010000123.1, from coordinate 6,640 downwards.
CCCTTCAGGCATTAAGTCGCCATGCTTCGGGGTCCCGCTTCTAGCGCTTCTTCTTCAGTTTCGTAGATTTCAAAGACTGAATCCATCATCGTGACTTCAAAAACCAATTTGGCCTCTGGATGCACATTACAAATACGAAAACTGCCTTTAACCTTGTCCGCATCTCGCATCCCTGCTACTAGCGACGTCAGACCAGAACTATCAATAAAGTTAACCTGCCCTAAATTAACGACAATATGACGACTCAGTTTAGAAATGCACTCCTGTAATTTGAGGCGAAATTGCCACGCGGTGGTAATGTCCAACCGACCCGTTGGGGCCAATACAATCACCGTTGTTCCATCCTGGGTCGTATGGGTTTTTTGCTCGATATGAATCACAGGCCCTCCCTCAATACGCTAGTTGCCTACCTCGCTTTCGTAGTTTAGCAAAATCGGAGCCATTGCCCCGATTGAGCTTGACCGAAATTAGCCAAACTGGCTGCTAGAAAAATAGCACAGTCCGGCGGGGGTTTAAACCCCCGGGGCCTGTAGGGGCGCTCGCGCTCGCGCCCCTATGTCGGTTTTTAACCGACTAAAAACGTTAGCCCCTAAGACTTTCCGTCGGTTGAAACTGACATCTTGCACCATTCTCAACACCGGCGGGGGTTAAAACGATTGGCGGCCTCATAGCTAAAGTCGGTTAAAAACCGACTGCAAGTCTGATACAGTGGGTTTTTCAGTCGGTTTCAACCGACTTGATTCTGTTAGGCGGGGGATTTATCCCCCGCCGTCGGTTTCAACAGGTGCAAGATCTCAGTTGAAACCGACTTAATTTGGTGAGGCCGCCAATCGTTTAAACCCCCACCGAGTGTTACCCCGGGTGCGGGGGCTTTTAATTCCCGGTCCACTCTGCCCAATTTTGCGGTTTCAGAAAGGTTTCGTAGAGTTCTGCTTCAGGGGTGTTGGGTTCCGGTTGATAGCAATATTCCCAACGAACCAAAGGCGGCAGAGACATTAAAATCGACTCGGTGCGCCCATTGGTCTGGAGTCCAAATATGGTGCCGCGATCGTACACCAGGTTAAATTCCACATACCGTCCCCGACGATAGAGTTGGAAATTCCGTTCGCGATCGCCATATTCCATGCCGGAACGACGCTGCACAATCGGCCCATAAGCGGGTAAAAACGATCGCCCGCAATCTTGAGCAAAGGCAAACAACGCTTCCCAATTGCGTTGAGGAGGAGTGCCAATTTTCCGACTATATTCTGCTGCCGGTCCCGTGGGGTCTGGACCGCGATAGAGTTCGCTTTGACCATCTTGGTAGTCAAAAAACAGACCCCCCACCCCTCGGGTTTCGTCGCGATGCTTCAGATAAAAATATTCGTCACACCAGAGTTTGAAAACCTTGTAATACTCATCATGGTGGCGATCGCAAGCGGCTTTAAAGGTTTGGTGAAAATGGGCCGCATCTTCGGCAAACGGATAATAAGGCGTCAAATCTGCACCGCCTCCAAACCACCACACCGGCCCTGCTTCAAAATAGCGATAGTTTAAATGCACCGTGGGAACGTAAGGATTGCGTGGGTGCAACACCATCGAAGTACCCGTGGCATAGAAGCGATGACCTTCAGCCTCGGGACGTTGTTTTAAAATAGAAGGCGGCAGATGATCTCCCCACACTTCAGAAAAATTTACGCCCCCTTGTTCAAAGATATTGCCCTCGCGCATGACCCGAGAACGGCCCCCGCCCCCTTCTGGGCGGTCCCACGAATCTTCTTTAAATGTGCCAAGGCCATCGAGTTCTGCCAACCCTTGACAAATTTCATCTTGTAGCGACTGCATAAACTGACTGACTCGTTCTTTCGAGTCATCCGGTGGCAAATTCTGAGTAGAGGTGGCCTCAAAAGTCGAAGAAACTGTCATAATGTCAAATTATTTTCTGCTGCGGGATAGAGATCTGCCTGTCAAGAGCGATTGAAATCTCAGCGGTGGATAACGCGATCGCACCCTTGATGAAATCTTTAAGCCCTTCTCTCGATCAAGCTGACCGACTCTATCAAAAAATCCTATCTTAATCTCTGCCCCGATCTACTGCCTTTAAAAATTCTACATATTACTACAAAAAAAGATACATTAGGAAAACACCCAGTGTTTCAGCAGGCAGCGCGTGGCAGGGGAAGCACCCAACCTACGGCGATCGGGCCATAATTGCGCCTTCCCAACCGGGAAACCACAGCCACTCAACGAGCCAAAACTCAACCCCGACCTTCCCCTACATCACGACTGTCTGCCTGACCCGTCCGAGAGAGGAGAAACAGGCAAACCAATGACTCAATCCCTAACGTCCCAAGCCGTCTTAGAAGTCTTGCAACCCGTGCAAGACCCCGAACTCCAAAAGAGCTTGGTAGACCTGAACATGATTCGCAACGTCACAATTGACAAAGGCAACGTCAGCTTTACCCTAGTCCTGACCACCCCCGCCTGTCCCTTGCGAGAATTTATCGTTGAAGACTGCCAAAAAGCCGTCCGCACCTTACCTGGAGTCGAAGAAGTCAGCATCGAAGTTACCGCAGAAACCCCCCAACAGAAATCCCTCCCCGATCGCCAAGGCATCAGTGGCGTCAAAAATATCCTCGCCATCTCCAGTGGCAAAGGCGGCGTCGGCAAAAGCACCATCGCCGTTAATGTCGCCGTCTCCCTCGCCCAATCCGGGGCCAAAGTCGGACTCCTCGATGCCGATATCTATGGTCCCAATGACCCCACCATGCTCGGACTCGGTGATGCCCAAGTCATGGTCCGCCAAGGCCCCCAAGGAGATGTCCTCGAACCCGCCTTTAATCACGGCGTGAAATTAGTCTCAATGGCCTTTTTAATCGACAAGGACCAACCCGTTGTCTGGCGCGGTCCCATGTTAAATGGCGTAATTCGGCAGTTTCTCTATCAAGTCGATTGGGGAGAACTCGACTATCTGATTGTAGATATGCCCCCAGGAACCGGCGATGCTCAACTGACAATGGCCCAATCTGTGCCAATGGCAGGGGTTGTGATTGTCACTACTCCCCAAACCGTCGCCTTGTTGGATTCCCGGAAAGGGTTAAAAATGTTCCAACAATTAAACGTGCCGGTCCTGGGAATTGTCGAAAATATGAGCTATTTCATCCCCCCAGATATGCCAGAGAAAAAATACGATATCTTTGGCTCGGGAGGGGGACAAAAAACTGCCGATGAACTCGGGGTTCCTTTATTAGGATGCGTCCCCTTAGAAATTCCCCTGCGCGAGGGTGGAGATAGCGGCGTCCCGATCGCCATTTCCGCCCCGGATTCTCCCTCCGCCAAAGCCCTGCGAGAAATTGCCAACCGAATTGCCGGTAAAGTGTCTGTCGTCGCTCTAGCCTAACCGTAGATAGGACCAATGTCGTTGGTCATTTGTTGTTGGTCGTTGGTCGTTGGTCATTTGTTGTTGGTCATTTGTTGTTGGTCGTTGGTCGTTGGTCATTTGTTGTTGGTCGTTGGTCTTATGTCGTTGGTCGTTGGTGAGTTCAGGGATAGATGGCAGAGGAAACGACTTCAGTCATTACGAAAACAAACATTTCCCCCATCTCCCCCATCTCCCCCATCTCCCCCATCAACCAAGGACAAATGACATAAGACCAACAACAAATGACAAATGACAAATGACAAATGACAAACTCCCCTATTAACCTCTGGAAATATGTTTCAAAAGTCCGTAAGTCGATCGCGTTGGAGAGCCTGGGTCCAACCCTGGCTAGAGTTTGACTGGCTGTTATTTATCTTGCCCGTTGGGTTAACGCTATTTGGCGGGATTATGATCCGCAGTACCGAACTCAACCTCGGGTGGACTGATTGGTGGCAGCACTGGTTGGTGGGAGGGATTGGACTGCTCTTGGCCGTGAGTTTAGCGCGATCGCGCTACGACAACCTGATCCAACTGAAATGGGTTGTTTATGGTGCCACCAATATCTCCCTGCTGGCGGTTATCTTTATTGGGACCACAGCCCTCGGTGCACAGCGCTGGATTACCATTGGTGGGTTTAACATTCAACCGTCAGAATTTGCCAAATTAGGGCTGATTATCACCTTAGCTGCCCTGTTGCACGAACGGACTCCCGACAGTCTGGGTTCTATCTTCAAAACCCTGGCCATTACTGCCGTACCCTGGGCTTTAGTCTTCTTACAACCTGACCTGGGTACCTCCCTCGTCTTTGGGGCGATTACGATGGGAATGCTGTATTGGGGCAACACCAGTCCCGGTTGGCTGCTGCTGTTGGTCTCTCCCCTAGTTGCCACGGTGCTGTTTAACCTTTATTTACCCGGATGGTTTGCTTGGACTGGCTTAATTGCCTTAGTGGGGTGGCGCACCTTACCCTGGCCTTTTTTGGGGGCATTGGGAACTGTGGTGATGAACCTGATTTTCGGTCGAGTCGGTAGCCTATTATGGAACCTCCTCAAAGATTATCAAAAAGAACGATTGACCACCTTCCTCACCCCGGAAAAAGACCCTCTCGGGGCTGGATATCACCTGATCCAATCTCGGATCGCCATTGGAGCTGGTGGACTGCATGGGCGGGGACTTTATAATGGAACCCAAACCCAGCTTAACTTTATCCCGGAACAACATACGGACTTTATCTTTTCGGCGATCGGTGAAGAATTTGGATTTATCGGGTCCCTGGTGGTGCTCGTGTCCTTCTGGTTGATTTGCCTACGCCTAGTCTTGGTTGCCCAAAATGCGAAAGACACCTTTGGCGCATTATTGGCGATCGGGGTTTTATCGATGATTGTGTTTCAGGTGGTCGTCAATATTGGCATGACCATTGGACTCGCGCCGGTGACGGGGATTCCCCTTCCTTGGCTGAGTTACGGTCGGTCCGCCTTGCTAACCAATTTTATCGCCCTGGGTTTGGTTGAATCCGTCGCCTATCACCGGGAAAAAACGAAGAAAAAGTTTTAGCCTCCGGGGATTTTTGGGAAACCTTGACGAATGACGCCAAAAAGATTGACCATAACCAATGATGACTCAGGTTTCCTGATTCGTCAGCAGAACCCTTTAACTCTAAACATCTGGAAAAGATTATGATTTTGCCTGGATCGGCTGTTCGTGTGAAAAATCCCAATGATACTTACTACGACTTTCAAGGACAAGTGCAACGCCTCACCGATGGTAGGGCGGCTGTCCTGTTTGAAGGTGGAAATTGGGATAAATTAGTCACCTTTCGCCTCTCGGAACTCGAACCTGTAGATGCCACTGCGGGCCGCAAGAAAAGCAAATAGTTCACGCTAAATCATCGTTCAGGGTTGATGAGATTTGACTCTTCAACCCTGTATTTTTTCTAACCTTAAAAATATCTTAAAGCCTTAATTATGCGTCTACCTTTACCCCAATTTGCCCAAGAACATCGTCATCCGGACCATATTGCTGAGGTGATTGAGACGGCAACAACGGAATTTTTAGCCCAATGTTTAGACCCAGAAGAGTTAAATTTTCCCCTAATGCCGCCCTTTGGGAGTTGGGTGAAATCTTTAGATGAAGAGTCGGGAAATCAGATTTATGGAGTGGTTTATTTTGCCACCACCAGTCCCATTGACTCCGTGCATCGCGCTAGAGCACTGGGTTTGTCCTTAGATGGATTAAGGGAACAGCAACCCCAGATTTTTGCCATGCTTAAAACCGAATTTCGCGCTGCGATCGCCGGATTTTGTCCCCATCTTGAACAGCAAAATGGGTCACGCCGTCCCACCGGCGTTGTCTATCAATATATTCCCCCCCGTCCCCCTCAAATTCACCAAGCCGTCTATCGCTGTCAACCCTCAGAAATTGTTCACTTCACCCAACAATTTGATTTCCTCCGCACCCTGCTGCAAGTTCCCGGTGCACCCGTAGACGCCTTGACTGCCGCAGCCATTCGCGAAGTCTACCAATTACGCGGTGCCGATCGCGATTGGTTAGTCCAAGCCGGACGCACTCTCAGTGTCTTGCTCAAGGATGATTACGATCGCCTCCGGTTAATTTTAAGTCAAATTCATCCCTAGATAAATTTTAAGCAGGGATGAGATTAATCTATTACGGTCAAATGACTCGGACTCAGGCAGCAACGAGGAAATGTTGAACTCTACTTTAAACCCTTGGACCCTCAAGGGTTTAAAAAATAAAATATCGATCATTAAACCGACGGAATGTGGGCTACAAGAGTTAAGACTCGTTGAGTCATGGAGTGTTCACCCCCTTCTTATACTCAGCTTGAGAGGTCTCATAGAATCTCTAATACTTGAATGCCACCGCCCTTATTTTATATCTGCTTTTTTGTCCGTTAAATTTTATACCAAATTATACCAAATCCGGGTATCAAAAGTCGTTTTTATAGAGTAGCGGGCGTCAGCAGGCTACAGCCCTATCGGTCATGGCGAAAGCTAACGTTCGTATCGCCCCACCCTTGACTAACGGAACGCTTATAGAACAGGGTGCGGATTTTGACAAACCTTTGAATGCCGGATTCCGGATTAGATGGACTTACCCCGGGGGTAAACCTACCGTAACGGCTATCGCGGGAGGAAGTTTTGCCTGGGTTGATCTTGTCCTGGGATTTATGCTATACCCCGATATAACAGCCTATCCAAATTTTTCCGATTCCTCGATCCC
>JAABSJ010000122.1 GCA_011390515.1 Oscillatoria sp. | reverse complement strand
TGTTAAAACCCGCAGGCTCAAGCCTGGGGCTATACGGACGAAGCCCGCCTGCGCGGGCTAAAAGCGAAAACCGACTTTTACCAATCGGATTTGGTATGACCAAGGACCAAGGACCAAGGACCAAGGACCAAGGACCAATGACCAAGGACCAATGACCAAGGACCAATGACCAAGGACCAAGGACCAAGGACCAAGGACCAATGACCAAGGACCAAGGACCAATGACCAAGGACCAATGACCAAGGACCAATGACCAAGGACCAATGACCAAGGACCAATGACCAATGACCAAGGACCAATGACCAATGACCAAGGACCAATGACCAATGACCGATGACCAAGGACCAAGGACCAAGGACCAAGGACCGATGACCAACGACAAGCGGGTAATCTGGGAGAGATAGGGTGGAGAAATGCCTGGACTCCTCTAGCCGAGAACGGGAAAATCCGTAGTTCTAAGGAAATGATCGGCTATGATCACACCCAGCACGAGAGATTCCCAGCAGGCGCATGGCCTTACCCTTGCCGAATCGTGCTGCTTTGGTCTGAATGAAAAACACTTTTACGATGCAAAACAACATGGATGTCGAGGGGTTGGAAATCGAATGGCGATCGCCACTAGAACCGTCTAGTCTGGTAGATGCCTCTGGGCTGTTGCCTCTCTCCACTGAAGCGGCAGGCACGGGATTCGATGCTGAGTTTTATTTGAATGCTTATCCCGATGTGGCGCAGGCGGTGAGTTCTGGCGAGTTTGAAAGTGGGTGGCACCATTGGCTACTCTATGGTCACCAGGAAGGTCGCTTGGCGGTAAGCGGAGCTATGCCGCAGGCAATCGCCCCAGTCGAATCAGTTTCCCCCGAGGCTACTCCCGGGGACCCCTTGCTTGGGTCACAAGTCCCCAATTTAGGCCAGTTACCCTTAAGTTTTATTCCCAATGCGGGGCAATTTGACCCCACGGTAAATTTCTCGGTCCGAGGGGCTTCTCATGCAATTTTCTTTACCCCCGATGAGGTGGTGTTCAGCGTCGCTGCACAACCGGACCCAGAATCCGATGAAATCGAATCTTCCGTGGTCCGCCTAGAGTTTGTCGGGGCGAATGGCAATCCGGTGATAGAAGGGATAGAACCCTTGCCGGGACTGGCGAATTTCTTATCCGGGTCCGATGAGTCCAGTTGGTCGGGGAATCTTCCCACCTACCAAGGCATTGCCTATCGGGACCTGTATGAGGGAATTGATTTGGTTTATCGCGGCACCGAGGGGGTGCTGAAACGGGAATTTGTGGTGGACCCTGGAGCGGATCCGGGTCAAATTCTGTTGGACTATAGCGGAATTGAGGCAGTCGCCCTGCGGGAAGGGGCGCTGGTGCTGGAAACGGCCTTGGGTGAGTTAATCGAGGCGGCACCGATTATTTATCAGGATATCGAAGGCGATCGCGTGGCGGTATCGGGTCAGTATGAATTACTGGACTCGGGCCAAGTGGGATTTGAGTTAGGGGCTTATGACCCCAACTATGCCTTAATTATTGACCCGACCCTGCAATATTCCAGCTATTTGGGCGGGACCCTGCAAGACCAAGGGGATGCGATCGCCCTGGATGCAGAAGGCAATATCTACATCGCCGGAAGAACCATCTCCACAGACTTTCCCACCCGAATTCCCTTACAAACCACGATTAGTAATCCCGAGTCCTTCAAATTTGATGCTTTTATTACCAAGATTGCTGCTGATGGGGCCAGCGCCTTCTACTCCACCTATTTAGGGGGCCTGGAAAACGACCGAGCTTTAGATGTGACTGTGGATAGTCGCGGCAGCGCCTTTGTCGTGGGACAAACCAGTTCGGATAATTTCCCCGTCACCATAGGCGCGGCTCAAACGGCAGCGAATGGGGGCGGGGATGGGTTTATTCTCAAACTGACTCCCAATGGCGGATTTATCGAATTGGGGACCTATTTTGGAGGCGCGGGGTTTGATTCGGTGAATGGTATTACCCTCGATAATGAGGGGAATTTTTATGTGACCGGCCAAACGTTTTCCGAAAATTTTCCGATGGTGGGTGCGGTGCAAAATACCATTGGTGCGAATGGGTCTGATGTGTTTGTAGCCAAGTTTAACCCCCTCGGAGGGCTGCTTTACTCCACCTTCCTGGGAGGATTTGGGAATGAGGAGGGGAATGCGATCGCCGTGGATGCGAACCAGAATATCTATGTCACGGGCCAAACGAGCACGGATAACTTTCCCCTGGTGTCTGAGTTGCAGCGGCGATATCGAGGCGGTGGGGATGCCTTTGTGACCAAAATTAGTAGTGATGGCAGTGAGTTAATTTACTCCACCTATTTAGGGGGACGAGATAGTGATGTGGGGAATGCGATCGCTGTAGATGCGGGGGGTCACGTTTATATTGCTGGAAGCACCGGAGTCCCCCGAGATGCTCAACCCCGGGCGGTGATTCCCCTGGGAGATTTCCCCACGGTTAATCCCATTCAAGGGCAGTTAAATGGCTTATCCTCGGCTTTTGTGACCAAGTTGGCACCGGATGGGCAAAGTTTGATTTATTCCACTTTCCTCGGAGGTAGCGGGTTTGAGTCGGGGAATGATATGGCGATCGACGATCGCGGGAATGTCTATTTGACCGGAGAAACCACCTCCTCGGATTTACCCCAGGTTGCACCGATTCAGCCCGGTTTTGGGGGGAATGGGGATGCGTTTGTGGGTAAAATTTTGGCCGATGGGACGACGATTGATTATTTAACCTATTTGGGTGGGAATGGGTTTGAGTCGGGGAATGCGATCGCAGTGAATGCGGCAGGAACAGCCTTTGTCACGGGTCAAAGTGCCTCGGCGAATTTCCCCACGGTGAATCCCTTGCCGAATGCCGCAGGGGGAGTCCAAGGAGATGCCTTTGTGGTGGCGATCGCCCAACCGATCTCGCCTACGCAACCGATTGTTGTCCCTCCCGGAACACCGGCCCCGGATCCGGGTTTACCGGGTCCTGGGGGTGCCGAACCCTTCCCCCCTGCACCAGAACCGACGGAACCCCCACCGCCACCGCCACCGCCACCGCGTTTTGAAAACTTCATTCAGTCGGTGACGGAACGGGGGATCAATCCCCTGACCTTGTATTTTAATGAAGGGGCCTATTTAGCCCAAAATCCCGGGGTAGCAGAAGCGATCGCCGCTGGGACTTTGACCAGTGGATTAGAACATTATTTGCTGTTTGGCCGAGAGGAAGGCCGTCCTGCACCGACTCAGTTTTTCAATGAAGGGCAGTATTTAGCCCGGAATCCCGATGTGGCAGTCGCTGTGGGGACAGGTCAGGTGCCGAGTGGATTTACACATTTTGTCCAGACGGGATTTTTTGAAGGGCGCGATCGCAATGTCAAGCTGTTTTTAGAAAGTTTCTACCTCCGCCAAAATCCCGATGTGGCCGAAGCGGTGGCCGCAGGGATTTTTAATAGTGGTTACAGTCATTATCTCCAGTCGGGGCAATTTGAGCGGCGCAATCCCAATCCGGCATTTGATGAAACGTTTTATCTGACTCAAAATCCCGATGTAGCGGCGATCGTTGCTGCCGGAGGTTTCGTGAGTGGATTCCAGCATTTCCTCGAACAGGGCGAACTCCAGGGTCGTCAACCGAGCCCGGTTTTCAACGAATCGGCTTATTTGTTCAGGAATATCGATGTCGCCCAGGCCCTGAATCGCGGGGCCTTCGGCGGCAGCGCGTTTGAGCATTTTGTCCTATTCGGAGTACAGGAGGGACGGGTAGCGACTCCCTGATGAAGAACCCCTCCTGTGGCCCTCCCCTAAGAGGAGAGGGAGAAAATCAGAGGCATTCTGGCCCCCCCCTGACCTCTTAGGGAAGGGGGTTGGGGGGTTAGGTCTCTTACCTAAGAAGAACCCCTCCTGTGGCCCTCCCCTAAGAGGAGAGGGAGAATCAGAGGCATTCTGGCCCCCCCTGCCCTCTTAGGGAAGGGGGTTGGGGGGTTAGGTCTCTTACCTAAGAAGAACCCCTCCTGTGGCCCTCCCCTAAGAGGAGAGGGAGAATCAGAGGCATTCCGGCCCCCCCTGCCCTCTTAGGGAAGGGGGTTGGGGGGTTAGGTCTCTTACCTAAGAAGAACCCCTCCTGTGGCCCTCCCCTAAGAGGAGAGGGAGAATAAAAGGTATTCCGGCTCCCCCTTCCCTCCGAGGGAAGGGGGTTGGGGGGTTAGGTCTCCCCCGCCAATTCCCTATGCCTCGGGAAGGATAAGGTAGGGTTTTTTCCAAATCAAAGGAGGGAAACAGTGCGGTTTTCCCTCCTTGTGTTCACGGCTGATGGATTAGTAAGTTATTCTGAATAGGAATGCTTCAAAATCCTAGGATTGACTGCAAAAATTTACGATCGCTGAATTAAAGGAGAGCGCCGTGTCAGTAGAAACCATTGAAAAGACTTCAACGGTTCGGAAAATAGCACCGCGTTATCGAGTTTTACTACATAATGATGACTTTAACTCGATGGAACACGTGGTGCAAACCTTAATGCAGACCGTGCCGAGTTTGACTCAGCCTCAAGCGGTTAGCATTATGATGGAAGCCCATAGCAATGGGATTGCCTTGGTGATTACCTGCGCCCTGGAACACGCGGAGTTTTACTGCGAAACCCTCAAAAATCACGGGTTGACCAGTACGATCGAACCGGATGAATAGGGCAAAGGGAATCGCGTGAAATTGAACTGGATCCGCTTCGGTGACTATCCGGCCCCAGGCAGGTTAGCTATTTTTGTGGCGATGCTTTTGGCGGTTTGGGTACCGATCGCGGTGCCGATTTATTGGCTGATCCAGGACCCCAACTGGGTGAGCATTTTATCAATGGTAGTTTTATATGGAGAGTTTATTCTCCTGGTGCGATTTTGGGGATCAAGGGTCTACGGACAACCGCAGATTCTCAAGCACTATGGGTTAGAGTTCTCTGGAAACAACGGCCAAGATCTCCTCGGAGGTCTTGGTTTTGGTTTGCTGAGTTTGTTGGGTTTACTAATAGTCGAGGGCCTGGTTGGGTGGTTGGGATGGCAATTGCCGGACCCTGCTGGATTGCCGAAAATTATTTTAGAAGGACTGGCGATCGCCCTCGGGGTCGGATTTGCTGAAGAGTTGCTCTTTCGCGGTTGGCTGTTGGATGAGTTAAAACGGGATTACCGTCCGACAGTGGCGATCGCCTCAAATGCCATAATTTTTGCCCTCTTACATTTTATTAAACCGATTGAGGCGATGATTCGGAATTTACCGGCGTTTCCCGGGTTGCTGTTACTGGGGTTAACTTTGGTGGCCGCCAAAAGATTGGGTCAGGGTCGCTTGGGTTTACCGATTGGCTTTCATGGAGGTTTAGTTTGCGGTTATTATATTATTAATACAGGCCAATTAGTCCAATATTCCGGGACGGTTCCGCAGTGGATTACGGGGATGGACAAAAATCCCATCGCCGGGATTGCAGGGCTAGTTTTATTAAGTGCGATCGCGTTGGGAATGAATCGCAAGGCTCAGGTTAAACTCAAAAGTGAGAAGTAACCGGGCGGGTTCTGAAATCCATCCGCCTGGGTCTTAAATTAAAGAGAGTTAAAGAGGGAAAGGAGAGTGATGCAACCAATCGGAATTGTAACAACTGCATTTTTGGCGATCGCCACTTTAGCGCTTCCGGGGCGATCGCAACCCGTACCACCCCCATCGGTCTCCCGTGAGGAAATTGTTCAAGCCTGTGTCCAAGACCGAGTAGAAGTTTTACCCCCCCTTTTTAGTGATGTTCCCCCAGATCATTGGGCCTTTTTATCGGTCCAAAAGATTTCTTATTGTGGTCCATTTCGGTCCGCAACCCCTCCAAATTTAATGGAACGATTGATTCAGGAAGATGGCTTATTACCTAACCCCATGACCTTGCCAGAGAGTCCAGAACCGACACTTTAAATGGGAAAAGTTCAAATCTAAATGGTATGATAGGAACTGTGATTGCACTGATTTGGGAACCCTCTCCATGCGACTAATCCACACCGCAGATTGGCATCTGGGACGACGTTTAAAAGGGATAGACCGGACAAGGGAAATTGCTGGAGTGTTACAGCAAATCCTCTCTTATGCCATTGAATGGGAGGTGGATGCGGTCCTGATTGCGGGGGATATTTTTGATGTTCCCAATCCCCCCGCTTATGCGGAACGGGTGGCTTATGAGTTTTTTTGTGGATTACAAGCTGCCGGAATTCCCGCAGTGGCGATCGCGGGCAATCATGACTCAGCGACGCGCATTGATGGACTGGCGACGTTACTCTCTTTAGCCGGAATTCGGGCATTAGGAAAACCCCGTCGCGGCGATGATGGCGGGGTGATTACTTTAGACACCAAAAGCGGTAAATTGTGCGTGGGGGCGATGCCGTTTGCGTCAGAACGGAGGATGTTAGATGCTCACGCCCTTTGGACTCAAGATGAAGTGGTCCAACGCCAAGGTTATCGGGAAATTGTGGCGGAGTTATTTGCAGATTTGACCCAAGGATTTCGAGGCGATCGGGTGAATGTCCTCATGGGTCATTTAGCAATGGATGGGGCGCGATTGGCTCACTCGGAAGTTGCCTATTACACCCGCGATACTTATGCCTTGGGTGAGCAAATTCTCCCCCCAGAAGCCCAATATATCGCCCTGGGACATATTCATGTCCATCAACAAATTAAAGCCAGTTCTCCCACCTATTATTCCGGTTCTTTGATTCAAATTGATTTCGGCGAAGCGGAACAAGAGAAGGGATTTTGTTTAATTACCGTAGAACCCGGAAGTCCAGCAGAAGTAAAATTTATTCCCGTTGCCTGTCAGAAGCCGTTAAAAGTGATTTGGTGTCAGGCCGAAACCTTGAATGATACCTTGGAATCCTATCAATATTATCCGGGATTTCTCAAGGTGATGGTTAAATTAGACAGTCCTCAATTAGGACTCGCCGATCGCGTCCGGCAAATTTGTCCCCAAGCGTTACAAATTCAACCGATTTATCCCGAGGCAACGGATAATTTTGGACAACGCATTCGGGATAGCAATTCATTTGACCCGGTAGAGGAATTCCGTCACTATTACCGAGAACGATTGGAAACGACACCGGACCCGTTGGTAGTTCAGGAATTCCAGAATTTATATCATAAATTGAAAGAGAAAAATCCGGTATAAAAGGAGTGGGAGCGTCTCCCTCCCTTGTTGTTGTATGATTAAGCAACGAGATGCTCCCACGGCCCAGGAGTTTCCCCATTTTAACCGATTGTTTAAACCCCCTCCAATTTGTCCAAATTTACGATAAAATCACCCCCTGTTTATGCGACCTCTTGAACTGTCTCTGGAAGGATTTACCAGTTTTCGCCGGGAACAAACTTTGGACTTCTCGGAACTAGATTTGTTTGCCATTACTGGGGCAACTGGGGCGGGAAAATCTTCCTTACTAGATGCCATGACTTATGCCCTTTATGGGACAACTTCGCGGACCTCTCAAGCGGGGGAATTAGTCAGTCAAGGGGCGACGACTTTAAAGGTGCAATTGCGCTTTTCGGTGAGTTTAGGGGAATACCGAATTACCCGAACTTGGCGATATCGTCCCAGTACCCCAGTGACGCAAGTCTTATTAGAGCGATCGCAGGCAGATGGCAGTTGGGAAACCCTGGAAACCAAGGAACGGGAAAGCAAAAAAGCGATTACTGAAATTCTCGGGATGGATTTCGATACGTTTACTCGGGTGATTTTGTTACCCCAAGGACAATTTGATGAGTTTTTAAAAGGAAATACGGGCAAACGTCGGGAAATTTTACGGCAATTGGCAGGGTTTGAAATTTTTGAGCGGATGCGGAAGGAAACCAATGATTTAGCCCGATTGTTAAAGCAGGAATTGGCAACCATTGAGCGACAAATTGCAGATTTGGAAGTGCCGGATGCGATCGCCATTCAAGAACAGCGATCGCAATTAGTCACCTTAGAAAGCGAGATTCCGGTCCTGAATCAAGGGGTGTTAAATGCCCAAACCTTGTTAGAGGCGGAAGAACGGCTATTTGAGCAACGGGAACGTCTCACGAAGTTTCAGCGCCAATTTGCCGAACTGAACCAGAAACAGCCGGAAATCACCGCCCTGAGTGAACGATTGGCCCGGTCCCAAGTGGCCGATCGCCTCCAAGGGGATTGGGCATTGGTTCAGGAATCTCGCACTCAAGATAAATTAGCCGCCAGTAATGCTAAAAAAGCCGCCCTAGGCTTAACCCAAGCGGAAACCCAATTCCAGGAACAACGGCAAAAACTGGCCCAAGTGAGAGCAGAAGCTGCCGCCCTCGCCCCCCAAATTGCCGCCCGAGAGGAAGCCTTAGCCCAAGCGAAAGCCTACGAGGAACAGCGGCAACAGTTGGAACGTGAGGTGGCGATCGCGGCGACTCAATGTCAGCAAAAGCAGCAACAGCAACAAGCGGCAAAGCAGGAACTTACCCAAGCGGAAGCCCAAGTCAAAGCGGCAACAGTCCAGGTTTCCCTCACAACGGATGCTCTCCAACGGCACAAACCCGGAGGGGACCGATTAGAACGCCTCACAACGGTAGCCCCGTTATTGGTTGAATGGACTCTGGGGGAAAAGCAACGGAAACAGCAAGCCCAAGCCCTGGACAAAGTGAGTCGGGACCGGGCAACTGGCGATCGCACCTATCAAGCCGCCCTGACGGGCTTACAACAGGCACAACAGGCGACTGGGCAAATCACCCAGGAGATTGCTGCCGGGGAAAAGGCGAACGCCGAAGCCACAAAATCTAACCAGGCGGCAGCCTTACGCCTATCCCTGGAGGCGGGAGAGACTTGCCCGGTTTGTGGAGGCATCCATCCCGATTCTGAGGCAGAATTACCCCCTTTACCGGCGATCGCCTGGGTGGATCTCACTGCCTTACAAACCCAAGCAGCAACAGCAACACAAGCCTTGCAAACTGCCCAACTGAATGCCACCAAAGCCGAATCTGCCCTAGAAAATCTCACGCAAAAACAGCGAGAAATCCAGGAACAATTCGCCACCCTCACTCAGCAGCAACAGGGGTTAACCCAACAGATTGCCGCAGTCTTACAACAGAGTGAGGGTGAGGAACTGGATGCAATCGCCCTCCAGCAGGAACGACAAGCCCTGGAAACGCGCGATCGGGCTTACCGAGAAGCGGCAGCCGCCTATCAACAAGCCCTCACCCGCCTGGAAACCGCCCAACAAGCCCGAGACTTTTGCGATCGCACCTATCAAACCGCCCTCACCGACGCCCAATCTGCCACCGAGGAACTCACCCGACGGCAGCACAACCTCCAAGAGGTGCGAGAGAAACTGGCAGCAATGACGGAGGGATTATCCTATCAAGTCCTCGCCCAAACCTTAGCCGAACAAAAACAAACCCTCAGCCACCGCATTTCTACTGCTGAAACCGCCCATCAAACCGCCGAAAATCGGGTCATCCAAGCCCGAGAAACTGCCCACCAAACACAGGTAGCTGCTGAATCTGCCCAAGCCAAACATCAGCAATATCAGACTCGCTGGCAGACGCAATTACAGGCAGCGAATTTAACCGAACCCACCTTTCTAACCGCCCTTGCATCCCCGGAGGAACAGGGGAAATGGCAACAGAAAATCACCCATCATCGCGAAACCACCATTGAACTATCCACACGCATCGCCGACTTACAAACAGAGATAGGCGATCGCACCACCGATGCCCGTCAGTTGCAACAGCGAAAACAAGCCAAACAAACCGCCGAACAACAATTAAAACTAGCTCAGGATAAACGAGTTGAATTATCCACCTGGATTCAATCTGCCGAACAGAAACAAGCGCAGTCTGAAAAACTTCTAACAGAACAAGAAACCGTCAGCAAAAACTACGATGTCTATCATATTTTAGCCCAAAATCTCAAAACCAACGAATTTCAATCCTATATCTTAGAACATTTAGAATCAGAATTAGTCGCCCGGGCGACCTTACTATTAAAAGAACTCACCGAATCCCGTTACGCCTTGGAAATGCAAGAGGGAGAATATTGGGTAGCAGATAACTGGAATGGCGGCGAATTGCGACGAGTCCGCACCCTCTCCGGGGGAGAAACCTTTGCCACCTCCCTCTCAATGGCGATCGCCCTCTCAGAAAAACTCTCAATGGGGGCAGAATTAGGCAGTTTATTCCTCGATGAAGGATTCGGAACCTTAGACTCAGAAACCTTAGAAAGTGTCACTCAAATCCTCGAATCCCTCCGCCAACAAAACCGCACCATCGGCGTGATTACTCATGTCAAATCATTAGGAGAACGCCTCCCCACCCAAGTCAAAGTCTTCAAATCTCCCCAAGGGTCTCGCCTAGAGGTGGAGGTGTTGTAATTTTAAATCTGGGTATCACAAGCAACAACCGGCGGGGGCAACAACCGGCGGGGGTTAAAACCCCCGCCTAACAGCTAAAGTCGGTTGAAACCGACTGCAAATATTATGGTGTGTTGTTTGTATTTTTAACGAAATACAAGCTATTATCAAAGGAATTTATTCCCCAACGGTTGTTGCCATATCCGATGGATTTTCTAGTCGGTTTTAACCGACTTTAGCTATTAGGCGGGGGTTCAAACCCCCGCCGGTTGTTGCCATATCCGATGGATTTTCTAGTCGGTTTTAACCGACTTTAGCTATTAGGCGGGGGTTCAAACCCCCGCCGGTTGTTGACTCAGACAATCGCGAAACCGCCCGAACATCCACATTTCCCCCAGAAATAATCACCCCCACCCGCCGATTATCGCCCAGAGAAACAACACCTTCTAATAACGCTGCCGCCGCTAATGCACCAGTAGGTTCAACAACAATTTTCATCCGTTCCCAGAGGAAAAACATCGTCTGCAAAATAGCCGATTCCGAAACAGTTACCAAGTCATCCACATAATGCAAAACCAAGGGAAAAGTTAACTCCCCCAGAGAAGGAGTGCGAGCACCATCAGCAATCGTATCCGGGTTATGAACGCGATGCAATTGTTTACTGTGGAACGATCGCGCCGCATCATCGGCATTGGCAGGTTCAACCCCAATCACCCGACATCCAGGGGATAAAGTTTTAGCGGCGATCGCACAACCGGAAAGCAATCCACCCCCGCCACAACAGACCAAAATTGCGTCTAATTCTCCCACTTCTTCAATCAACTCTTTCGCCGTCGTTCCCTGTCCCGCAATCACTTCCGCGCGATCGTAGGGGGGAATCACCGTCAAGGCGCGATCGCGAGAGAGGGTTGCCGCCAACTCCTCTCGGGAAATCTCATGTTTGTTATATAAAATCACCTCAACCCCATATCCCCGAGTCGCCTGTTGCTTGACTTCCGGCGCATCTTCTGGCATAATGATTGTTGCCGAAATCCCCAATAATTGCGCCGCTAATGCGATCGCCTGGGCATGATTTCCCGAAGAATAAGCGAGTACCCCTTGCTGCTTTTGCGCCGGAGATAACTGCACCAAGGCATTGTATGCGCCCCGAAATTTAAACGACCCGGCGCGTTGAAAGTTTTCACACTTAAAAAACACTTGATTTCGGGTCATTTCATCCACAGTTCGGGAGGTCATTACAGGGGTTTTATGGGCCACCCCGCGCAAGTGACTCGCCGCAGTTTCAATCATGCTATAATTGACCAATAAATCACTCATGGTTTCTCCTCATTTGATTCAATTCCAGCTTGTTGATATTGCTGATAAGCGATGACAAATTCCTGGGGAATGGCTTTGGGTCGCATCGTCACCGCATCCACCCAAACCCACAGCACTTCCGCCGTTACGACTAAATCCGATTCACCTTTTTTGCGAATTTCATAATGACGAGTGACCCGAGTCCCCCGCAACTTTTCTAACCAAGTGGTAATGGCTAAAATATCCCCAGCTACCGCTGGACGTAAATAATCAATCGTAACTCGACGCATGATAAAATAACCGCCTAATTCTCGATAGCGGTTGAGGGAAAACCCCAGATATTCTGAATGTTGAATTCCCACATCTTCTAAATAATGTTGGTAACTGGCATTATTGACATGACCCAAAGCATCCATTTCATAATGTCGCACCCGAATATCTGTAACAAATTTTTCCATGATTAAGCCAGTTTAACTGAGTGAATTTATAGCCTTTCTCTTGTGGGTGAAGTATATGGAGGATCCCCCTAAATCCCCCTTAAGAAGGGGGACTTTCCAGGTTCCCCCCGTCGAATTAAACATTTATTCCTCCGGCTCCCCCCTTCTTAAGGGGGGCAGGGGGGGATCTCTGGGGGGCTAGGGGGGATCGAGTAAACGTACCTCATGAATGTGAAAATTGCTATATCTTAATTTTAAACAAAGTTACGCTCTCATTCACGGCGATCGCATCAACTGGGCCAAAGTTGCCTCCATCACCGCTGAAGTTTGCCCAGATACCCCAAAAACCAGCGCCTCTCGATACACCCGTCCCGCCTGAGATTCCGCCAAATTGGACGCGCCACTGGCAACCGTAATCGCACCTTGCGCCGATCGATAGGCTAAATCAATCCCTTCCACGCGCAAAGGTAACGCCTGGGAATACCAAGTATCCAGTTCCTCCCGGGATTGGTGGAACATTAACTGCTGGATTTGGTGGCGACAGGTAATCAGTTCGCGATTCAAGGCATTATAAGCAGCAGAAATAAAGGGGAGTGGTTTTTTCTGGGCGATCGCCTCAATAATATCTAATCCAGCGCGGGCGCATCCTAAGATTAACGCACTATTATTCAACACATTTTTGCGATCGCTTTCATGAATCCCGAGGGCCGGCTGTATAAACAACACCCGTTCCTCCGGCAAAAACCACTGTTCCAGAACGCCACTCACCGTTTGAGTCGATTGCATTGCCGCCAAAGACATCGGCGCATTCCAGGTGATTTTTCCCCCATTTTCTTGGCAATTCACCAAGGGAATGATTCCATAAACTGCCCTGCGATCGGGTAATTCTGCTGCCAAAACCACCTCTGAAAAAATTCCAAACCCCGTCACCCAAGGCACAGTCCCCGAAAGCAGAAATCCCCCAGGAATGGGTAACGCTTTCACTAAAGGATTGCCCTGCCGTCGCAAATGAGAAAACCCAATCCCTAATAAGCGATTTCCTGTGGCTAAATGGGGCAGATATTCCGCTTTCAATGCCTGATTCTGACTGCGAATAATCGCGCTTCCGGCACTTTGATGCTGGGTTTGTAAAAACCCTAATGCCCCAGAATACCGGGCGATCGCCTCCTGAATTTCCCAAGCCATTTGCGGATCCCCAGTTCCCCAGGGTTCGGGCAGTTTCAACCCCAACAAATGACGACTGCCCAATCCTTCTAAGGCAGTTTTCAGGGCCTCTGGGTCCTGGTCCAAAAGAGTCGCATTCGGTGCTACAGCGTCTCGCAAATAAGACTCTGCCACCGCTAATAGGCTTTGCTGGCAATTCATCCGCTTGGTTTTTAAAATCCGATTCCGTCCGTTAATTTCCTGAATTATACGATAAATTCAAGTTCATCGGGATTCAGCAGTTTTCGAGTCAGAACGATAAAATAGATACAGATAAACGTTCAGGAAATTATATCATGCTCACCCCAATTTATCGAATTGTTCTCATTTTTGGATTAACTTTATTGCTGGTATTTACGGGGACATCTGCCCAAGGCTCAATTGCCGATGCCACTCGGATTGCTCGCTTAGAATCAGAAATTTTCAGCCTGCGATCGCAAATTAATCGCTTACAATCCGACGTTGCTAGATTGGGAAGACAACCTGCCGCCTCTCCCCCAATTTCTCGTCCCCAACCCCAGGAAGAGTCTCCGCCAGTGTCCACACCCAGACAACCGAATGACCCCTCCCTTGCCCAACAATTTGATAACCTGGCTATCTTGGCGATCGAACTCAAAGAACGCATCACGACAGTTGAACAGAGACTCGCCGAAATCGAGGTCCAGATTAGCCCTTAACTGAGGAGGGAAAGGGTCTGTTCTCATTGAATCGAGAATTGTTGGCGATAATGCTTTCCCCCTGTCCCCAATTATGTCATAATTTAAAACGAGATAAAATCAGTCTATTTCGCCGTAAACTTGAGGTTACCCTATGCTATCGCCTTGGCCCAGTTTAGTCACCGTTGCTGCTTTAATTGTTTACTTTGTAGTGACCATTAATGTCGGTCGTGCCCGAGCTAAATACAAAATTATGCCACCCGCCATGTCAGGAAATCCGGATTTTGAAAGAGCGGTGCGGGTTCATGAAAATACCCTAGAACAACTGATTGCGTTCTTGCCTGCTTTATGGATTTTTTCGGTGTTTGTCAGTCCAATTTGGGCAGCGGCGATCGGGGGAGTTTGGGTCCTAGGACGAATTATTTACGCCTGGGGATATTACCAAGCAGCAGAAAAACGAACAATCGGCTTTGCCATTAGTTCCTTAACCTACATGATTCTGCTCCTCGGTTCCTTAGTCGGAATCATTTTAAACGTGACTCAATCTGGCGTTTTGAGCTAATTTAAATCGCAAATATAGCGGTTCCTACAGTTAGTTATTCGCTGACATGGGAGGGGAGTGCGAGCATCTTGCTCGCTAGAACAATAGCGAGCAAGATGCTCGCACTCCTTTAAATATCTGCACCTCTTAAATTCAACCTGCCTCAGAGATGAAGAATTTCTGGCTTTGGTGCTTCTATCGTCTTTTTTTATAATCTAAATTCTGGCTGATATTTTGATAAACCATGATAAATCACTGTCCCGTTTGCGATACGGAATATTTAGAGGAAGAACATCAACGCTGTTCTCGATGTGGATGGGATTTGACCCCAGTTCCTGGCAGTCCATCCAGCAAACTCAGAAAAGCATTTTTAGCCAAACAACAAATCCAGATAGACTGGGCGAGAAAAATGTGGATGCGTCACCAAATGCAAGCGGAATTTAACAATCAGCATCCGCCAGAAAATGCGAGTCAGTCCGAGAGATTATCTCAGTTAGAAAATCAGTTGAATGAACGGTTTAATCAAGTCACGATTCAATTACAAGAAGCCCGAAAAGAAAGGGCCTATCTCCAATCTCAGTTAGAATGGATTTCGACTTATTTACAGGGAGTGAATTTCCAGCACATTGAAACCGTATTAGGTCAAGTTTCTAACTGGATGCAGGGGAGTGAAGTTCCCCCCATCCCGGAAGAGACTGCGGAACCCTTTTATCCTAGTTCTGAGGTGGGAATTGATTATAGTCGGTTAATGAATTTACTCTCCAAAGGCAAATGGAGAAAAGCGGATGAAGAAACCTGGGCGATCGCCCTCAAAGCAGCAGTACGAGAAGAGGAAGGGTGGTTAAGCTTAGAAGACTTACAAAGGTTTCCTAAAACCGATTTAGCCACCCTGGATTGGATTTGGGATTACTATAGTCATGGTCAGTTTGGATTGAGAGTCCAACAGCAAATTTGGGAAACCGTCCAAGGGGATTATACCGAATTTTGCGATCGCGTCCGTTGGCGAGTCCAGGACAACTGGATGTACTATGATGAACTGGACTTTTCCCTAGATGCAGTACCGGGTCATCTCCCGGCGATCGCATGGCGGAAACGCGCTTGCTATGGCGTCGGCAAATCCACCGCACAAGAAGCCTTAATCACCTTATTTGATGCGCTTCAAAATATTCAATAATCCCGTTTAATTCCCCCCTTATCAGAAAGATATCAATTGTAGGGTGGGCACTGCCCACCTACTGTAAGGTGGGCAGTGCCCACCCTACTTTTACTTTTACTCCCCTGAGAGGAAAGGGGGTCAGGTTTATGGGGATTTAAAAATCAAGAACCCCCTTCAACATTTCCAACATTAAACAGAAAAGGAACCCGGGGTGCATCCTTTCCTAACACCAACACCTTCGGCATTTGAGCGCCACCTTCCCGCCATGCTTGAATCGCTTCTTTCTGAAGCACTAACTCACCCCCTTGGGCTTTTAAAGTTTCTGCTAACAATCGTTGTGCTTCCGATCGCCCTTGAGCGCGATTAATATCAGCTTGGGCTTCTTGTTCCGCTTCCCGCGCAATATAAACCGCTCGTTGCGCCCGTTGTTCAGCAATTTGCTTCTCTTCAACCGCCTTAGCAAAGTCCGTTGAAAAATTCAAATCAATCACACTGGTATCAATGACAATCACCCCATATTTTTCTAAGCGACCGCTGAGAGCATTATCAAAATCTTCCTTCAAAGCACTCCGTTGAGTAATCGATTCTTCGGCGGTTTTTTTAGCACCTGCTATTTTAAACGATTCCTGAGTTTGAGGTGCAATAATTTTCGCCACAATATTCTCCAAAGACCCTTGAGTTCGGCGAATCGTCACCACTTCAGTGGGGTCCAGACGGAAGTTAATCGCAAATCGTCCCGTCAAATCCTGTAAATCGCGGGTGGCACTTTTAGCAGGCACTTCAAACTTTTGCACCGTCACATCATACACATCCACCTTTGAAATCAAAGGCGGTTTGATGTGAATTCCTTCCAGTAAAGCGCCATCGCGAGATTTACCCAGGATACTCAACACCCCTGCCTCCCCAGGGTTGATAATCACAAAAGAACTCGATCCTAGCAGCAGAATTAATGCTAAGACAATTCCAATCACGATCGCTTGGATATTTTGCGCGTACTGATTCTTCAAATCCTTATCTCCTATGATGGCATAATCAAGCTACACCTTATAGATTAGCAGAGTATCTTGAGAGTGGGAACGATATCCAGGAGTATTGCTGCTGCATCGGGGATTACCTGATTCGGTTGGGTCACCCTCCAGTCAAGCTTAGAAACGGGCTGGTTTAAGAAAATCTGGTCTCCAATCCCCAGAAATTTCGGTTATAAACCCGGTTATTTGTTATTTGTAACTGGGGTTAATTCAATCTTTAATCAAGTTTTGGCAACAGATAATTGTGCAAGATTGAATGCACTTAGCTATTATTTCTCTTAATCTTCCT
>JAABSJ010000012.1 GCA_011390515.1 Oscillatoria sp. | reverse complement strand
CTGTTGCAGGGCTTTTTGCCAGAGTTGGTATCCGGCTTGACTCAAATGGATTCCGTCGGTGGTTAACTCGCGCCGTAACCTATCTTCGTCATTGGTAAAGCCGGAATTGAGGTCAAAATAAATTGCGCCTTCGGATTTGGCGATCGCCGCGAGTTCGAGATTAATTTTACGAATTCTGGTATTAGGAAGTGCTGCCAGTCGGGTGGGTAAAATCGATTGCACCACTACTTTAGCCGGGGGGTGAATCAGTTGCAGTTCCCGGACTGTATAATAAATATTATCTACAATACTCGCATCCGGTCTACCCTGACGCAAATTGTTAATGCCTGCTAGGATATAAATGGTATGAGGTTTGGTCTCGGCAAATGTCCACAATCGCTTTAAAATTCCGCTGGTATTATCCCCGGAAATTCCTTGATTGAGCCACAGTCTTCCCGGTGGCATGAGTTCCGGGGGAAACCACATCGAAATCGAATCCCCTAATAAAATCGCCAGCCGATTAGAACCCTGTCCCTTGGCAAGTGCTCGCGCTTCCCAAGCTAAGAGATTGGTCCAATCCTGATAGGTGGGTTGGCCGATCGCCTGTTCCCATACTGATTTAAAACTATCCGGTGGGAGGAGGGTGTAAGTCCTACCAACTTTTAACCCTTCTACTCGTTGTAAATACATTTGAATTCCAGAAGCCGGTCGATTCATGAGTAAACCCTCACTATGCCTGGAATTCTAAGATAAGCAAGTGAATGGGGATTGAGTTGAGGAAGTGGACATTTTCGCAAGCGGCTGTTTTTAAGGCGATCGCCAAGAGGGAACCCCACCCTAACCCGGACCTTGCCAAGGTCCGGGGACCGGAGTTAAAAGTCATGTGGGCACTGCCCACATGACTTACGGTGGGCAGTGCCCACCCTACAATGGCTTACTCGTTTTTAAAGACCTATCACAACAGAATTCCGTATGACCCCACCCTAACCCGGACCTTGCCAAGGTCCGGGGACCGGAGTTAAAAGTAGGGTGGGCACTGCCCACATGACTTACTCTGGCAAAATTATCTTAATTCGTAGGGTGGGCACTGCCCACCATCAGTTCGGTGGGCTTAATTCGTAGGGTGGGCAGTGCCCACCATCAGTTCGGTGGGCACTGCCCACCCTACTACCCCTATTTTTTCAGTTTATAAGCCTGTCGCAACTCGACTAATGCAGTCTCGCATAGTCCCGATTTCAGCGAACGAATCAATAATCCCCAAGCCTGCAACTGTTCTAATCGCTGGGATTTTTGGAGTTGAACTTGATAAAATTGTGTCCAAAATTCTGGTGCATAATGACTCCGCCACCCCTTGCGCCAGCGTTGATGCCACCGCGCCAAATCCGGCAGGGTTGGAGATGCCACTCCCAAAATTGGCGGAAAGTCGGCATAACTCACAAACCGACTCACGCCTTTGCCATGCACATAGACAACATGGCGCATACAATCAATGCGATGGATATCGGCGTCTGAGATGCCAAACATTAGGGCCACGGTTTCTTCTGTGACAAACCGCGCCAGGGGATGCAGGATGTCCGAGGTATGGTTAATTTTAGATTCGCGGATAACTGGCGAAGCGGGCTGGTAGTTTGATATCATGATGGATGACCTCGATAGATGGATAGCCTCGATAGATAGATAGCCTCGATAGATGGATAATCTCGCTAGATGGTCCCATTGATAGATGGTCCCTAACTTGGATGGATAATTCCTGTCTGAGATAGACAAGGGCTCTCGTCGAGCGTTACTGGGTTGGATAGTTACGGGGTTTAAAAGCCAATGGCTTGAACCGCGTTCTACTGTCCCGTCTTGTTTTAGAAGCGATCGCCTGTTAGTTTTCCAGACCTGGAGGCGATCGCTTTTATCTCTGTAATTAATTTATTATAAAGATGTCCTCTTATCGTTTGTCAAGTAAATTGTGGGTTTAGTTAGATTAAGGATTCGCGAGTTTGCTGATGAGAAGGGATGGAACCTCAAAGAGGTGTCTGACCGTTCGGGTTTGGTGTACAGTACAGTCCGGCATTATGCGCGATCGCCCGGACTTGCGCTGATAGATTTTACTGCGATTCACAAGCTGGCTCGGACTTTCGATGTTATGATAGAAGATTTGGTAGAAATAGTCGAAGAATAGGAAACCGGCGCGGGTATCCCTTTCGGGTTCTTGACTCCGAGGCAGTGAACCGTCCATTCAGACTCTCATCCGACCCCGGGGACAGGCGATCGCCTGTTAGTTTTCCAGACTTGGCGGTGAGTGTTTTTTCATATCAAGCTATCTTAAGATGCAAACGCATCACTGGTCAAGTATGGGATTAGTCAGACTGAGAATTCGGGAATTAGCGGATGAGAAGGGCTGGACCCTCAAAGAAGTCGCCGATCGCTCGGGGATTGTGTACAGTACCGTCAGAAGCTACGCAAGGCGATCGGCGATCGCCACCGTTGATTTTACCGCCCTCCACAAATTAGCCCGAACCTTCGATGTGCTGATAGAAGACTTGGTGGAAATTATCGAAGAATAGGAAACGGGTTCCGGTGTTCGCCGCCTCTGAGAATAGCCACTAGACCTCTTGCTTGCATTCCGGATCGGATCCCCCCAACCCCCCTTCTTAAGGGGGGCTTAAGACAATTCTGCAAGAAGTCTACTATCGGTTGACAGGATCTGGATTTGCGAACGGTGGGACTTTACCCGACCCAGATTGAACAGGTGCAATCATGGTATCAAACCCAAATTTGTGCTGTTTTTCTCGCGAATGATGGGAGTAGCAGGCAGAGGCAGGCATTGGTGAAAAATAGATGGAATAACTTCTAGCTCTACCGAGGCAAATGGCTTAAGATATGGGTTAACTCAGAGAAACACCCGGGTTCAGGGTTGTGAATTCGGGGTGGTTTGGAGAGTCCGGGGGTACAGATCAGGAGGTGCGGAACTCTCAATGTGACCCGCGTTACATTGGAATTGGAGGGAATTGTCCCATCGAGCTCAAAGTCAGTCTAAGCAAAAGGACTTAGGAGATCGCCAACCACCCCTCGGCCTGATCAATGCCGGGTGATCTCTGAGTCATGTTACACAGGAAACTGCCTTAACAATCTTAAACTCAATAAATCGCCATGCACAGCATTCAATCTGGGACTACTCAAGTGGAGCATCAAGAAAACCTAGTTGCACTCAAGTCATACTTTATGACCTTGATTTCCCACGAACTGAGAACGCCCTTAACAACGATCTTATTATCCGCTGATTTACTCGAATGTTATAGCAATAGCTGGTCTGAGGAGAAAAAACTCAAGCACGTTCAGAAAATCCAAGCGGCTGCCCTGGAAATGACCAAGCTGATTGAGAGCGAACAATTTACGGAAACCCTCCGAAAAGTAGCCAGTGAAATTCACGAAGTATTCTAACAAATTGTAAGCATCTTCTATCCCCTTTTGTTGCCTAGAAATTGACCGCGTTAGTTGAAACCCGTTGCTCTAAAATCCCCATAAACCAGGGAGAAACCGAAGCGATCGCCCCGATGATGCCTGTCACGTCTAGGACTCGATTCCTGGGGACAGGCATGATTAGGGCGCTCTCCACGGTGAAACGGCGATCGCATAAAAAAAACCCCCATAAGGGGGCAAATCTCATCAACCAGGAGGTATAACATCCCGATTAGAATAAATACAGAATGGTAAACAGCACAATCCAGACCACATCAACAAAGTGCCAGTATAATTCTGCGGCTTCTGGTCCAAAGTGACTCTCACCAGAATAATGACCCGCCTTCAAAGATTTCCATAAGACCGCCAAAATTAACAGCAACCCAAAGGTAACGTGCAATCCGTGAAAGCCAGTCAGCACATAAAACGTGCTGGTAAAGATATTATCCGTCAGCCCAAAGCCGGTATGAAAATATTCATACAACTGTCCAGCTAGGAACACAGCCCCCATGAGTGCCGTTAGCCCGAACCAAAATCTCAGACCTTTGACATCATTTTTCTTAATCGCCGCATTGCCGCGATTCATCACAAAACTGCTGGAAATCAGGATAATTGTATTCACCCCGGGCAGCAGCAATTCCATTTCTGGTGTTCCTTCCGGCGGCCAATCCGGGGTCACCGAGCGAAAAGTGAGATAAGCGGCGAATAATCCCAAGAAAATCATCGACTCCGCCACCAGAAACATGATGATGCCAAAAATTCGATGATCCGGATGGTCACCATGATGACCTCCGTGAGTTCCCGCCCCATGTTCAGCTTGTATAGCCGCGTTGCTGGTATCAATTGTCCCTTGCATAAGCGATCGCCTGTTGTAGAGTTTACGAATTGAATCTGGGATGTTTTGGGGTCGGGGTTGACCCGACCCCAAAAAACGCAGTAGCGCGGTTTAGGAAACCGTCGGTCCCCCGGATAACATGGGAGTATTCGCTTGGGACTCCGGCATTTGGACGTCCGGGTTGCGATCGCCCATACCGTAATCATAAGGCCCAGTCAAGCGCACAGGTTCCCCAATAAAATTCTCCACCGGCGGAGGGGAAGCCGTCTGCCACTCCATCGTTAAAGCATCCCAGGGATTGCCCGATGCTTTCGCACCCCCAATCCACCAACTCCACACCGCATTGATAATAAACGGGAAGGTAGAAACCGCCAGGATATAGGACCCAATAGTACAAACTAAATTGACCGTGGCAAATTTGGGGTCATACTCCGCCACCCGACGCGGCATCCCTTGCAGTCCCAGATAATGCATCGGCAGGAAGCAGAGGTTAAACCCAACCAAGGTTAAGACAAAATGCAATTTGCCCAGAAATTCGTTCATCATCCGCCCAGTCATCTTCGGGAACCAGTGATAAATCCCGGCATACAGACCGAAAACGCTGCCGCCAAACAGCACATAATGCAAGTGGGCGACAATGAAATAGGTATCGTGAACATGAATATCAAACGGGACCGAGGCGATCATAATCCCACTGAGACCGCCAATCATGAACATGGAGACGAAACCCAACGCGAACAGCATGGCGCTGTTGAGGCGAATTTTGCCCCCCCAAACTGTGGCTAACCAGCTAAACACTTTAATGCCTGTGGGAACGGCAATAATCATGGTTGCCACCATGAAGAACATCCGTAACCAACCGGGGGTGCCACTGGTGAACATATGGTGTGCCCAGACAATTAAGCCCAGAAAGCTAATGGCCATACTGGAATAGGCGATCGCCTGATAACCAAAAATCGGCTTGCGGGCGTGCACCGGCAAAATATCAGAAATCATCCCAAACATGGGCAGAATCATGATGTAAACCGCCGGGTGGGAATAGAACCAGAACATATGCTGGTAAACCACCGGGTCCCCGCCACCCGTTGGGTTAAAAAAGGCGGTTCCGGCGATTAAGTCAAAGGCGAGGAGAATTAACGCCCCAGCCAAAACCGGAGTCGAGATTAAAATTAAGGCCGAAGCTGCCAGCATTGCCCAGCAGAACAAGGGCATATCATTTAATCCCATTCCGGGCATCCGCATTTTCAGGATGGTGGTCAAAAAGTTGATCCCGCCCAAAATGGAGGAGGTTCCCAGGATCAGAACGCTCAAAATCCAGATAAATTCTCCCGCTTTTTCCCCGGTGGTACTTAAGGGGGGATAGGAGGTCCAACCGGCACCGGCGGCACCGACGAAGAAGCTAGATAATAGCAGGATTCCGCCAGGGGGGATCATCCAAAAGGCGATCGCATTCAACCGGGGGAAAGCCATATCCCGCGCCCCAATCATCAAGGGAATCAGGTAGTTGCCAAAGGCCCCGGTCCCCGCAGGCACGATCCACAGAAAAATCATGACTGTGGCATGGATCGTAAACAGACTGTTATAGAGTTCACGGGTGACAAAATCCGAGTCGGGAGTTGCCAGTTCGGTCCGAACAGCGGTAGCTAATGCACCGCCAATCAGATAGAAAATAAAGGTGCAGACCAGGTATTGAATCCCGATCACCTTATGATCCGTACTAAAGCTAAAGTATTCTCGCCACGGGGTCTGTCCACCGGCTTCAGCAGCCAGGGTTTCCCCGAGGTTATCGGTTTCGGGTTCGGTTACTTGTGCCATAAATCAATTGTTATTACTGATGCGTCTGTCTTCACTAATTCAGGAAGATCCAGGGTGATGGGTTCCAGAAATCACCCGTTTAAATCGCCCGATCGCCCAGATGGTGTTCGGCATGGAGTTGATTGAGGGTCTCTCCATCAATCCCCATCTCAGCGGCCATCGGTTGCAGATAGTCGGTTTCCGATAAGTCTGCCGGATTCAATGCCACCGTTTCCAGTCCCTCAGATTGGGCCACAATCTGACTCTGTAACCAAGCTTGGAAATCTTCTTCCGACTCCACAATCACCCGGGTTTTCATCCCGCCATGATAGGACCCACAGAGTTCGGCGCAAACCACGGAGTATTCTCCAATTACTTGGGGAACAAAGCGCAACTCGCTTTCTCGTCCGGGGATGGCGTCTTGTTTCAGTCGAAATTCCGGAATCCACAGGGAGTGGATCACATCACTGGCGCTAATGGTCAGTTCCACCTCTTTTCCTGCCGGGAGATGCAATTCTCCAGCAGTTACCCCACTGTTGGGATAGGTGAAAATCCAGGCAAACTGGAGTCCGAGAACGTTGACACTGACAAACGGGTCTTGACCTTGGGTGCGGGGGGAGGCCCCAACGCCCAGGGCAACCAGTTTACCCGGTGCTTTACTGGGGGCCATGCCGGGTTCTTCCGAGGGTAAGGATGCGGCGATCGCCGCCCCAGCTTGGTGTTTATGGGCAACATGAGACTCATGGGAGGCCATTGGATCTAGGCCCCCCATTGAGTTGTAAATTTCAAAACTGTAAACCCCAATCCCCATGATGATCACGGCGGGGATCGCTGTCCAGAGAATTTCTAGGGGAACGTTGCCATGAATGGGTGGCCCATCGGTATTGTCATCGGCCCGTTTTCTAAATTTGAAAATGGAAATCACGATGATCCCTTGCACAATCAGAAACAGACCTGTGGAAATGGTCATCATCGTGTTAAATAGTGCATCAATCCGGGGCGCTTCTTCTGAGGCGGCAACGGGCATGAGATTATGATTCTGGCCGACCCACAAGCTCACCAGGGTGATGGTGACGCCTGCGATCATTGTCCAGATAGCACTGGGTACTTTCAACTTCAACCTCCTTGATCAGAAATTTTGCCGCGATCGGCGACTCCGAGTGCTGTCTTGCAACAGTTTTTTATGACTCCATTTGCTAAGTTAGCAATTTTTCGGGTCCGATGTATGGGTTGTGGGTATATTCCGTCCCTCAATTTGTCATAGGGAGGGGATAAATCAGGGTTTTTTTGGGGAATGGTTCGGGGATGTCCGGGGGATTGCACTGTTGTTATTGGTGAATAGTCGTCTTGCACAATTCTGGATTGATCCCCCCAACCCCCCTTCTTAAGGGGGGCTTAAGAGAATTTTGCCAGAAGTCTAATGTTTGTTTTTGGCAGTGAACGGGGATGACGGTTGAAACCGTCACTACGAACGGGGATGATGATTTCAAGCATCACTAAACTTTTTGCATAAATCTCTTAAGCCCCCCTTAAGAAGGGGGGTTGGGGGGATCAATCCGGAATTTGGCAAGAGATCTACTACGAAATGGGAGGGGGGATGACGGTTGAAACCGTCACTACGAACTGGGATGATGGTTTCAAGCATCACTAAACTTTTTGCATAAATCTCTTAAGCCCCCCTTAAAAAGGGGGGTTGGGGGGATCAATCCGGAATGCAAGCAAGAGATCTACTACGAACGGGGAGGGGGGATGACGGTTGAAACCGTCACTACGAACTGGGAGGGATGATGGGTGAAAGCGTTAGTACGAACGGGGATTTGTGAAGAAAGGTTAACTTTCCAGGAGAGATTGTCAGGAAATCCGGGCAATTTTTTAGGGAGGGAAAATAAGGGAAAAGGCTTGTCGCTCTCGCTTCTGACTCGCTACTGTAGAAAAAGAATGGGGTTGTTGGATTTGGGGGAAAGGATAAACTACATCAGAGTAATTACTCAGTGTTAATTTAACATAAGGAACGAAAATGACGCGAAGGAGTAGCAATTATGGCGAACTCAGTCGTTGATCGGCATCCGGCGATCGCACCCACTGACTCCCCCCCTCGGGATCGGATTCGTCGCTTGGTTTGGAAAATTGCGATCGCGACCCTGCTATTAATGGCAGTCGGCAGTGCAACAAGGGTGATGAATGCGGGTCTGGCTTGTCCTGACTGGCCGCTTTGTTATGGTCAGTTAGTCCCCACCCAGCAGATGAATTTGCAGGTGTTCTTGGAATGGTTTCACCGCTTAGATGCGGGATTAATCGGACTCAGCGCGATCGCCTTAGCCGGATTATCCTGGTGGGATCGCCGCGAACTCCCCGGTTGGCTACCTTTTGCCTCCACCGGCGCATTGGGTTTAATCGTCTTTCAAGCCGTCTTAGGCGGACTCACCGTCACCGAACTGCTGCGATTTGACATTGTAACCGCTCATCTGGGAACTGCCCTATTATTTTTCACCACCCTGTTAATCATTGGCATGGCACTGTTACCCTACCAAGGGACTGGCAATGTAGGTAAACTCCCGTGGATTGGCCTGTTCGGCGCAATTTTTGTCTATGTCCAAAGTTTACTTGGGGGATTAGTCGGTTCCCAATGGGCGCTTCACCAATGTTTCGGCTACAATCAGCTATGCACCGTGATGAACAGTCACATTTTTGGGGTTGTTCCCCCGACGGTCACGATTCTCGCTTTAGTGGTTTTGGCATTCCGAACTCCGGCATTGCATCCTAAATTACGACAACTCGCCCGGTGGGCCGGTATGTTGTTACTCTTGCAAATTTGCTTAGGGATTGCTACCTTTTACGAACATCTGCAAGTAGAACTGCTCACGGTGTCTCACCAAGCGACGGGTGCAGCCTTACTCGGAACCCTGGTGGCGTTTACAGTGTTAGCAATGCGCGATCGCGCCGGAAGCGTTCGGGTTTGAGAATTTTTCCATCGTCAACTGTATTTCGATGCAATCGCCCAGCCTCTTGACTGCTGAAAGGAAACAAAACATTTATCATGCAAGAAATCATCGCAACTGGTACACAACGGCATCATGAAACTCTGTTGCAAGTGCTAAAAAGTTACTACCAGTTAACCAAACCTCGAATTATTCTGTTGCTGCTGATTACCACGGCATCGGGACTCTGGGTAGCGGCTAATGGAGAAGTTGATCCCCTGTTAGTGTTAGTGA
The DNA here is from genome assembly GCA_011390515.1 of Oscillatoria sp. Taxonomy (GTDB): domain Bacteria; phylum Cyanobacteriota; class Cyanobacteriia; order Cyanobacteriales; family Laspinemataceae; genus Laspinema. Next base: position 43,717 of record JAABSJ010000012.1, on the reverse strand, counting down.
CAATGGCTGGCGGGGCTTTAGCTGCCGCCTCAGCGAATACGATTAACTGTTTGTACGATCGCGATATCGATTACATCATGGAACGCACCCGTCATCGCCCCTTACCCTCGGGTCGGGTGCAACCTCGGGATGCGCTGATTTTTGCGATCGCCCTAGCAGTCACGTCGTTTACCCTGCTGACAGTGTATGCGAACTTACTCGCCGCACTTCTAGCCATGTCGGGAATCGTCTTCTATGTCGCCATCTATACCCATTTCCTCAAGCGACACAGTACCCAAAATATCGTCATCGGAGGCGCTGCCGGGGCAATTCCCCCGTTAGTCGGTTGGGCGGCAGTCACTGGAGATCTCAGTTGGGCACCGTGGGTAATGTTCGCCATCATTTTTCTCTGGACACCGCCCCACTTCTGGGCATTAGCGATGATGATTCGCGATGACTATGCGGCAGTCAATGTCCCCATGTTGCCGGTAATTAAGGGAGATGAAGAAACCGCCCGTCAAATCTGGTATTATACTTTATTGCTTTTACCCTTAACCTTGGCGCTGACTTATCCCTTGCATACCAGTGGAATGGTCTATGCCGCCTTGGCGGTGTTTTTAGGGGTGATTTTTGCCAAGAAAGCCTGGGAACTGTTGCAAGCCCCCACAGACCGAGACAAAGCGCGATCGCTGTTTAAATACTCGATTTTATATCTGATGTTATTATCTGCCGGAATGGTGGTGGATAGTTTGCCCGTGACTCATCAGGTAGTGGCGGCGATCGGTCAGAATGTCCAGGTTTTAATCAGTGCAACTGGCGTGATGTAATGAGCAGTTAATTGCTAATAAAACTAATCCAAATGGGTTAGTAAACCACAGAAATTGTGGGATGGGGTGGGCCAATTGCCTACCCCTAATTTTTTTTGAGTAATTTTGAGAAAATGAGCCAAATCCGGTTCTGATATAGCGGTTCTCTGTTGGATGCGTAGGGGCGCAATGCTTGCGCCCTCCCCTATAGTGGTTCTCTGTTGGATGCGTAGGGGCGCAATGCTTGCGCCCGGGGGAGGGCGCAAGCATTGCGCCCCTACAATTTAATATTCTGTACTCACGCCCATGAGAACCGCTATAGATTTATAAAAACCTGTATCCTGAAAGGTGCAGGGTTAGCCCAACTAAAAATGTTAAAATGAACAGAGATTAACATCACAGGAGGGAACGTGGAAGTCAAAGCAAAGCTAACCCTAGAAGAATTTTTCGCTTTACCGGAAGGGGATATTACTTACGAACTGGTTGATGGAGAAGCTAAACCCAAAATGTCACCGAAACGATTTCATTCCAAATTAACGGGTATCCTGTTTCTACTGCTGACGCAATGGCATCAAGACCGGGGTGAGGTGGGGATTGAGTGGGCCATAAGACTCAAACGCAAGGGCCAAGACTGGGTGCCCATCCCGGATTTGCTGTATATCTCAGATACTCGCCTGTCTCGCGATCGCATCCTGGATGAAGCTTGTCCCGTCCCTCCTGAATTAGCCATTCAAATTATTTCACCGGACCAAAGTTTTGGCGAAATCAGTGGCAAGGCGATCGATTACTTAAATGCTGGAGTTTCTCGCGTCTGGGTTATTGATGCTCAAGTCAAAACCATAACAATTTTCTATCCCGATTCTCCCCCTCAAACCAAACAGGGGAATGAAGTCATTACCGATGAATTATTCCCCGGATTAGAATTCACTTCCGCACAGATTTTTGATGACGCTAAAATTCCTTAATCCCCGCAAAAATTGGTAGAAATTTAGCAATTTTTGCGTTATCCACGTTATCCCCCTGTCCCAATTCGCCCGATCCACTGCCAACCCTTGATCCAGGGTAATCCCTCGGACTGAGAGGCCCTATTCTGAAATTTTTACTCCGGACATACCATAAATCGTTTAAAATGAAATTACAGAGTGTGTAGATTTGTATCAAGTTCGGATTAAGAAACTCATGGCCCCTGCTGTTTTAATCGAAAACCTTCAAAAGCGTTACGGAACCGTGGAAGCGGTCAAAGATGTCTCGTTCCAAATTGCTCCCGGTGAAATCTTCGGGCTGTTGGGTCCCAATGGTGCAGGCAAAACCACCACCATTCGCTGTTTATGCAGTCTGGTTACCCCGGATGCCGGTCGTCTGGAGGTTTCGGGCATCGATGTGGTAGCCAACCCTAAATTGGCCCGCACCAAACTGGGTTATGTGGCCCAGGAAGTGGCCTTAGATAAGGTGCTGACGGGTCGCGAACTGTTGGAATTGCAAGCGGCATTATATCATCTTCCCAAGTTTTTGGCAAGAGATAGAATTAAGACGGTCCTCGCCTTGTTGGGATTGGACGAATGGGCCGATCGCCAAACGGGGAAATATTCCGGGGGTCTCAAGAAGCGGCTGGATTTAGCGGCAGGATTATTGCACCAACCGGATGTTTTAGTCTTGGATGAACCCACCGTTGGGTTAGATATTGAGACTCGGATGGCGGTTTGGGGATTTCTGCGGCAGTTGCGCGAAAATGGGACGACGGTTTTGATTACCAGTCATTATCTGGAAGAAATTGATGCCTTGGCCGATCGCGTGGCCATTATCGATCGCGGTCAAGTGATTGATACCGGCACTCCCTCTGCCTTAAAAGATAAAGTCGGAGGCGATCGTATTACCCTACGCATCCGGGAATTCTCCCCAATGGAAGAGGCACAACAAGCCAAATCCTTACTCGAACCCCTGCCCTTTGTAGAAGAAATTATCATCAACAATGCTCAAGGAAACTCCCTGAATTTGGTGGTAAAATCCCAAACTGATGCCCTATTAACCATTCAGCAAGCCTTACGAGATGCCGGTTTACCCACCTTCGGAATTGCCCAATCTCGACCCAGTTTAGATGATGTTTATCTCACCGCAACGGGTCGCACCCTGTTAGATGCAGAAATTGCCGCAGCAGGAACACGGGACCCGAAAAAAGAACGCAAACAGAATATGCGATAACATCAGTCCCACTTGGTTTTTTTCCCTGTTCATTCGGGTACATCTCAATTATGCAAATATCTCCATCGAACCCTCATCCCCCAACCCCTTCTCCCAAGGGGAGAAGGGGAGCTAGAAGTCCCTCGCCCCTTGGGAGAGGGATTTAGGGTGAGGGATGCCTTCTGGAGATGCACCTGCTCATTCAACTGCAAAAAATACCATAAACAATCAGATTATGAGTCAAACCGTTACACCAAATCCAACTACAACCTTAAGTAACCCCGGGGTTGAGATTCCTGCCAGTAGCCCCATCGGGGAATTTACTCAGGAAACCTTGGCCCTGACCAAACGGCTGTTTATTCAATTACAGCGCCGTCCTTCTACGTTAATTGCTGGGGTGATTCAGCCGTTGATGTGGCTGATTTTATTCGGCGCATTGTTTCAAAATGCTCCCCAAGGAATGTTTGGGGAAAGTGTGAATTATGCCCAATTTTTAGGGGCGGGGGTGATTGTGTTTACCGCCTTTTCTGGGGCGTTAAATGCGGGATTGCCAATTATGTTCGATCGCGAATTTGGCTTTCTGAATCGCCTCCTGGTTGCCCCCCTCTCGACTCGGTTTTCCATTGTGGTGGCTTCGGCAATTTATATTTTGCTGTTGAGCTTCATTCAAACTGCGGTGATTGTGACTGCCGGGGCGTTTATGGGCGCAGGATTACCGGGGGGATTAGGATTAGGGGCGATCGCCTTTATTACCCTGCTGCTGGTTTTAGGCGTCACTGGATTGAGTCTGGGATTAGCCTTTGCCTTACCGGGACATATCGAACTGCTGGCGGTGATTTTCGTGATTAACTTGCCGCTATTGTTTGCGAGTACGGCATTAGCGCCCCTTTCCTTTATGCCGAAATGGTTGCAAGTGGTGGCAACCTTGAATCCTCTAAGTTATGCGATCGAACCGATTCGCTATCTGTATCTCCATTCTGACTGGGCCCTCAGCAGTATCGTCATGCAGGCCCCTTGGGGAGAAGTCAGCTTTGGCGGTGCATTGGGAATCCTCGCCGGATTTGCTGCCGTGGCATTATTGAGCATTCAACCCCTCCTCCGGAGAACTTTTGCTTAGTAGAATAGTCGGTATAACTCATGGTTCACCTGACAACCCTATGAAATCGAAGTTCACCTTTTACCCAATGGCTCGAATTTCACTCGGAACCCTAGCGGCGATCGCCATGACTGCCGTAATGTTACCTGAGTCTGCGGCAGCAGAAGAAACCAACCGCGCCAGTGATTTACTAGAACCCCAAATTCAGCTTCAAAAAAATCCCTTTGAATCAACCGCTGGAGATGGGCAACAGATGAATGTATTGGATTTGATTCATCGCGCTCAATTCGGAACCACCCGCAGTATGCAGGAATTCAATCTCCAGCAACAGCAAAGCATCAATGATGCAGCAGCGGATTTCCGGTCCCGACAATTGCAAATGCTGCACAATTCTGAACCGGGACTTTCAGAAGAAGAAGCCATCCCCAACCCGGATTTACGTCCTGGGGGTACTCGTTAACTGAGTTTGGTTTAGGAATAAGTCATAAACGCTGATGGAACTAATTCCATCGGCGTTTATTTTTGTCAGAAATTAGGCAGAATACGGAATCCGGTTGTGATAGATCTATAAAACCCCGCACCCTCAAGGGTGGGGCTATACGGACGAAGCCCGCCTGCGCGGGCTAAAAGCGAAAACCGACTTTTAACAACCGGATTTGGCATGATAATAAAAACCCGCACCCTCAAGGGTGGGGCTATACGGACGAAGCCCGCCTGCGCGGGCTAGTTTAGGGTATTCCAACAAATAAATCATCCAAATTCGATGGTTAAGCACCTAACAAGACTCTTACAGCCCGCGCAGGCGGGCTTCGTTTGTGTAGCCCCACCCTTTAGTGTGCGGGTTTTTTGGATATTTTATTTTTGGAGTTCCCTTATAAAAACGATGTTTTCATCCCTGGATTTGGCAAAACTTCTATCCCTCATCCAGGCAATTTATCGGGGGTAATTCAGGGCGACTTCTAAACGGTTTGCTAAATCAATAATGTCATCTTTTCTAGGAATTTCATCAACCCATTGGCTAGGAATAGCCGCAAATCCATATTCAATTCCAGCCAAACCGCCCGTAACTGCTGCCGTCGTATCGGTATCATCCCCTAAATTAACTGCGGTTAATACGGCTTCGGCATAAGAATCAGTATTTAACCAGGACCACAATGCAGCCTCTAGGGTATGAACAACATAGCCACTTGACTTGATTTCGTCCATCGGATAATCGGCAATGTTACCGATCAATACCCGGTTAAAATGAGACATTTCTCTGGAATAGGCGGGGGTTTGATAAATCTCTTTAACTTTTTCGATTCCTTGTAAATAAGCCGACTGGCGATCGCATCCGTCCAACAATTGGGTCGCAATACTCACATAAATCCCACAAGCCATTTGTGCGCGGGGATGGGCGTGAGTGATGCAAGAGACTTCATGCACCCGATGAATTAAATCGGCAAATTCTAACGTTTGATGATAAAATACAAGGGGGAGAATTCGCATCAATGAACCATTGCCATTATTCCGTTCCGAGGAACCCCCAGCTTGAAGCGGGGGAATACCTCTTTTGAGTCGATCAATGGCGGTAATTGTCGTCATTCCCATATCAAATGCATGACCATGCGGTGTCCAAAACCCCTCTTCAGACCACTTGATAAAAGAATCGGCGATCGCCTCCAGAGAAAATCCGCCACACATTGACTCAGCCAAGCAAAATGTCAGCGAACTATCATCGGACCACAGAGAATAACGGCTCATTCCTGTTACTGGATCCTTGACTCGTTCCTCTCGACTCATAAACTGTACCGGAAAGCCAAGTGCATCACCAATGCAGACACCCATTAACCCGGATAACACCGGAGAACTCGACTCTAACATCAGCTTAACCCTTCAACAATGATACTCCCCAAATGTACATCATAACGGTAGAATTATCAGACCCGTAAGGACAAGGCATTACCTTGTCCCGACAGTTAAATTAGGACTGACGCATTACCCCTAAATGTAGAGGCGATTCGCGAATCGCCTCTACATTTAGGGTTTAGTGTTGAAGATTGCGTAAGTCCTCTAAATCCAGAATTTTTGTTCGGGAAATCTCTTCTAAAAGTGTTCCAAAATCCGGATCTAACCCGTCATTTTTATGGATTAGCCCGCCCAGGCGGGCTTTGTCTGTATAGCCCCACCCTTGAGGGTGCGGGTTTGTGCTTACACCGATCGCACTTGCGCCAAGACTAACCCAAACCAATGATTTGGATCGGTCCAAGTTTTGACCGTAGTCAACCCTTGTTGTTGCAAATATTGCCGCATTTCGTCTAAATCAAATTTGCGAGAAATTTCCGTGAGGATGGTTTCTTCCGGTTCAAATTCAACGGTTAAATCCAAAGCGCGCAGTTGCACGGTTTGGGCGCGCCGACTTCGCAAGTGCATTTCAATTTGATGTAGTTCTTGGTTGTAAAATGCCCAATGTTCAAACTGGTCGGGTTTAAAATTGCCATCAAAGCGCCAATTCAAATGATGCAACACATTTTGATTAAATTCTGCGGTTACCCCTTGAGCATCGTTATAGGCAGGCTCTAAAATGGTGGGAGATTTATGCAGGTCAATTCCTAACAGGAAATATTCCCCCACTTTTAGGGCCTGAACGATATCGGCAAAAAAGCGATCGCATTCTTCGGGGTTCAAATTTCCCAAGGTACTCCCTAAAAAGCAGAGGGTGCGCGTCGGCAGAATGGCGGGAGTCAAATTCGCTAGGGCTAATTCATAGGTGCTCACTAATCCATGCACCTGCAATGAGGGATAATCCAATAATAACTGATTGGCGCTACTTTCTAACATTCCGCCACTGACATCAATGGGCAGATAGCGCAGGGGATATCCTAGATTTTTGTAAGCATCTAAGAGAATTCGGGTTTTGGTGGAACTGCCACTGCCGAGTTCGACAATTTCGCTTGAACCCGTGATTTGGGCAATTTCTGCCGAACAATCCTGCAAAATTGCCGCTTCAGTCCGAGTGGGGTAATATTCGGGTAAGTCGCAGATTTGCTCAAATAGATGAGAACCGCGATCGTCATAAAAATAGCGGGGGGAAAGGGTTTTTGGCGTCTGGGTTAACCCCTGAATGACATCAGAACCGTTATCGATTTCTGCGGGAGAAAGGGTGGGGCTGACTAATCGTTCTAGCCGCAAGCGTTCCGATAGAATAGCCGGTTCAAAGTCAACCCGGGTGGCTAACTCTGGGGTCTCAGACGGTTTTGCAAATTTCATCCGTATTTTTTAGGTGTGAGGCATAAACAAATCCGGGTCACGGTTCTATCAGCTATCTCATTGCTGATGAGACTGATAGAATCGCGATCGCCGTTCTTTTATTGTCTCATTGTCTGGGAAGACTCGGGGAAAAAAGTTCCTGCTTGAGGAATAAATTTCCTTACTAATCGCGAACTCTAATTAATCGGATGGGTTTGCATAATTCCTATTAATCACTGCCTCCAGCACAGCGAAATCCTGCTAAAATCTGTCGCATCCAAGGATGATACCAGTTACGAAAACTGCCGCGCATCGCCCAAGGACGAGTCGCCCAACTGCTGCCGCGTAATACTCGATGCTGTTGGTCAAAATAGATTTGGGAGTATCCGGGGTAGGGATAGGGTTTAAATCCCGGATAGGGGGCAAACCAACTAGAGGTCCATTCCCAGACATTTCCCATCATGTCATAACATCCGTAGGCGCTAACGCCTTGGGGATAGCGATTAACGGGGGTGGTTTGCGCTTGTTCGTTATCATGATTGCAGCGATCGTCTGTGGGAAATTCATCCCCCCAAGGATAGATGCGCTGTGTCTGGGTCACCGGGTCCCAACAGGCCGCTTTTTCCCATTCCGCTTCCGTGGGGAGTCGTTTCCCCACAAATTTCGCATAAGCTTCCGCTTCATAGTAACTCACGCCACAGACGGGATGATGATTAAAGGCCGGTTCATCCCGCCAATACAGGGGTTGAGTTACTTGTGCGCCTTGTAACCAGTCCCAACCTGCCTGAGACCACCAATCCCGCGTTTGATATCCTCCGCATTGTATAAATTGCCGATACTGTTCACAGGTGACGGGATAGGGGTCAATGGTGTAATCGGGCAGGTACAATCGTTGGGGGGATTGTTCGTTATCCAAGGCATCGGGACCATGGTTTCCGAACCCAAACTCTCCCGCAGGAATAGGGACAGATTGAGTCGGCAATTTTGAAGGGTTGCCAAGCGCCTCGTCTTGTTTTCCCATCGCCCCTTTCTGCAATTGCAAAACAAAGGCGATGGTTTCGGTATGCTGACTTTCATGTTGCAGCATAAACCGCCAAATTCGCTCTTGTTGTTGCAAATCAGCGGTTTTTAAATACTCAAAAACCTGCGATCGCACCGCCGAAATATAATCCAAAATCTCCGGCAATGGAGGCAACTCAACTCGTTGATGTTTCGGCAATCCATCCTGTGCCATCAGTTGCCGATACTGAGGAAATAAGGGCGGTATTCCTGCACATCTTTCCAGCAACCATAATCCTTCCGTAAATCCAATATGTCCTAAGTGCCAACCCACGGGACTAAAATCGGGATGGACTTGACAGCGAAAGGTTGCGTCATCCATCGCTTCAAACAGCTTGAGGGTGCCCAGGCGACAGTGATACATCGATTCGCGGAGTTGCTCTCTCACCGCCTCCGGGTCACGGATTACCTCCGAGGCGATCGCCTTAGATTTGATGGATATTGATGTCAAGGCTCTCCCCCACCGTAATCATACTTTCTTCCGGACATTTATTCCAGTCTCCCGCGAACAAAGGTTCCGAGGCAATCATCACCGACTCGGGAAAGTTCGGATCATCCCGTAACCAGTACAAAGACGGTGCAGGGGTCTGATAGGCAAAGCGTGAGGCAACCAATTGATGTCCGTCAGTGATGATCAAATTCGCCGAAAATTTCACCCCTTCGGGTCTAGCGAGTTCCGTTAAAATGCTTAAGGTACTGTGCAACGCCGAAGTGAGGGGGGGATGAGGTTGCGGGTGATGATCTGCCGTAACATCTAAGAGGGATAGAAAGAGAGCAAAAATATGTTCGGTGTCCGTCGTCCCGCCAATTTGCTGGTAAATATCATCCGTCAGCTTGTTGCGAATTGGACGATACAGGGTTTTGCGGAAGTTGTCGATAAACCCGTTGTGAACTGCCAGAATCCGGCGATCGCCAAAAGGTGGACAATTGCTCACCGTCACATCTTGTCCGGCAGTCGCGCTGCGAACACATCCGAGGAAGGTTCCGGTTTCAATGTACCGACTCAGATGCGGCAGGTTGGTATCATTCCAAATCGGCAGCAGATTTTTGTAGGTAAAGGGGTCAACCTCCGGGTCCCGATCATACCATCCCATCCCAAACCCATCAGCGTTGACCACTCCGGAGGTCATCTCCCGGGGTTGATAGCTTTGCACTACCAGGGAATGTTCAGGTTGCAGGAGGAGGCGATCGAGTTGAATCGGTCGGCCTAAGTAGGCAAGTAAACGACACATAAGTAGTAGATGTTGGATTTGACTCTGTAAAATTATAGAGCAAATCCGTCCCGGGTGAAGCGCAAATTTTGCTCTGGTGACTCAAAACACTTGTCAAGATCGGCAACTGGCACAGAAGAGAGAAGCAACCATGAAGTATATTGTTTTGTTTGTGATTTTGGGGACCGGACTGCTCACCCTCGGAGAGCAGTTAGGGGGATTCGGATGGTTGTTGGCGTGGTTAGGTCTGGATTTTTTAATCGTCGCCGCCGCTTATCTGAAACTGGGGTATAAAATTTTTGGCAAGCGCTCAACTGATGGGCAATTGGGACTCCCTTCGGTTATCTTGTTATTCCCTTACCTATTATTTTGTTGGGGGTTTTGGCATCTACAGCGCCGGTTTTTGAAAGAGGACTGTTATAATTATATTGCCCCGGCTTTGTGGATCGGAAGACGGGCTTTTGTGGATGAGTTACCCGCCGAAATTAGTTTATTGGTGGATTTAACTGCCGAGTTTTCGGAACCCAAAGGGGCCCTAGAGGGGAAAGAATATCTTTGTTTACCGACTTTAGATGCTCATGTTCCTGATGAGGGAGAATTCCGCGCCTTAGTCCAAAAAATTGCGGATTGGCCGGGAAATGTTTACATTCACTGTGCCATTGGACATGGGCGATCGGCGACGGTTGCTGCGGCTGTTTTGATGGCCCGAGGATTGGCAACCAATGCTCAGGAAGCAGAAGCGATGTTAAAGCAAGCGCGACCCTGGATTAAGTTAAATCACGCCCAGCGCCAGTTATTAGAAACCGTGGGGTTTTAGGGATTTGCATAAAAAAAATTCTGCATTAGAAGTTGGGTAGAATTATTCAAGCCCCCCTTATTAAGGGGGGTTGGGGGGATCTCTTTTCAAAGATTTTGAAGAATTTATTGTTTGGAGTTCCCTTAATTCAGGAATAGACTCAGGATCTGAGTTCTCCTCAAGGGCGTCAACCTTAAAAATTGAGGAGTTTCTACCCAAGGTCACCCGCTCCACGCCAGGGGCGAGTTGAATCCCGGAATAAATTCAATCCTGAATAGAGGCTGATTCATGAATCCCCCGATGGAGATTTAATTCTCTCTCAATTGGTTAATTTCTGGCGAATTAAAAATATGTAACCCTTTAATTCTCATCCGGCGTCTATGCTATTAATTAGAATATAAACAGGAGTCAATGCTTTATGAAATCGGAAAGAATTCTTTTTTCGTTGGTGTTAATGGGGTTGATTGGATTAATCGCCCCGTTAGGGGGAATGAACGCTGCCGAAGCGACCTTGCCTGGGTTAAGAGGAGACTCGGCCACTTTGATTGCGAAAGGCGATCGCCAGATGGATCTGGATAATGTCCCGCGATCGGTGCAAAGTGCGGTGATTAGTGACCTGTCGCGCCGTCAAAATATCCCCGAACGACAAATCCGGATTACAGAAGCAACCCGCCAAACTTGGCCGGATTCCTGTCTCGGGTTGTCGGGACCGAATGAATTCTGCTCTCAAGTGCGAACCGATGGATGGCGGATGGTGCTCACGGAAAACAACAATCAGTGGGTCTATCGCACCGATGACACGGGACGAACTGTGCGTTTAGAATCGGGACAGAATGCGGCGAGTACGGAGTTACCGCGATCGGTCTCTGATGCTGTCTTACAAGCGGTTTCCGGTCGGACGCGGATGTCTATCAACAATTTTCGGATTGTGAAAGCGGTGCGGCAAACTTGGCCAAATGGCTGTCTGGGGGTTCCTCAAGCGGGTAGAATCTGTACACAAGCGCTGGTTGAGGGATGGGAAGTGACGGTGATTAGCGATCGCGCTCCAGGTCAACGGTGGATTTATCGCACGGATAACTCGGGTCGCACGGTGATTTTATCTGAAGCTTACGATGGTCAGTCTAGCCTACCGCGATCGGGTCCTCATGCTGTCTTACAAGAGACGGCAAATCGGCCTTTCACCAATTCTTCCCAAATTCCAACTCACGAAATGCCCGATCCGTTAACCCGGGGAATCATCTTCCGGGCCATTTCGACTGGGGGAATCACCGGACAGACTTATGAAACGGTCCTGATGAATAATGGCACATTAATGCAGGTCTTACAAGGACCCGGTAATGCCAATGATTCCGGGCGGCGAGTGGGTCGGATTTCGCCCCGTCAAGTGCAGGAGTTTCGACGGTTGCTTGGACAGCAGCAATTTGATCGCTATAACGGTTTGAATGTATCTCGGTCTGGGGGGAGTGCCGACTATATAACTGTTACTCTTTCTAGTCGTTCGAGTACGATTCGCTATGCCGATATCAGCCAAGAACAGCTACCCGCCAATTTACAGCCGGTGATTCAATCCTGGAATCGCATGGTGAGTCAAATTGGAAGATAAAGGGTCCGATAGGATAGGGAATTAATTCGGATGAATTGAGATAAAAATGAGGCGATTTCGCCGAAGTCAGAGTGACTTAGGTGGAGGGGAAAGGAGAAGTTATAAACCGGGTTTCTATTGCGATGGGGTGACGTATTTGCCTAAATGTTGTCCAGAAACCCGGTGTTTTTTCCGACTGATTTCAGAGTGCATCAATGCCCTAGGGCAACCAGATGGAAGAGGGACCCGGGGAGCTAAACGGGGATAAATTGAATGCAGGTAGCCTGGGTTACAAGGGGGCAGAACGATTTGTGTATGGACGCGATCGCGCTGCCCGTCTTGATTTATGGGACATATCCTGTTACAGTTTAAAAGATACCCGTAGCGGGTTTTACATAAACGCCTGATCAATATTGTGGCGGGTTTGGATCAAACAGCGAAAACCAATTCCATTAAATTCCTCGGATCCCTGTAGGGAAAAGAGTGGGTTACGAGTAATATCTTGTGATTTGAAGTCGGCTTAGATGACAGCCTAAAGTCTTTGATTTAGGTGTTGTGTTGTGGGATGATCCGGGAACTCGCAACCCGTATGATGAAAAGAGCGTTTGCGGAACTTGCAGGGCGGGTATTGTTGTCTAAATTGACATCTGAGGTTTAGCCCGATCGCACAAACTCCATCGAGATCTTTCCCCACGATGCAACGTGCTTTTCGGGATTAATTCCAACAGGTATTTAGGCATCGCCGATAACGGAGCAGTGCTATGAACCAGGACGAACAACGCCGTAAAAAACAGCCTAACCCGCTGGTACTCGCCGTCATGCTGACAGGTGTCTTACTCCTAGAGGTACATCCCAAAGTCACCTCTAGTGCTAGGGCCGTGAGCAATCCAATGGCGATCGCCGGTCAACTCGTTCGCAATACGCGCAATCTTCTGCGTCAAACGATTGACCCATACCGTCTCCCGGATGCCGTGATCCAGGCGGTTGAACAAGACCTTTCCCTCAAACTAGGAATTCCAGCCTCTGAACTCTCGATTACAGAGTACAGTCTGGAATCCCAGCCTCTTGAGTGTCAGGAGAACTCGGATACCACAGTGGATTGTACCGAAACCAGCCTCAAGCAATGGCGGATTGTGGTCGCCGATCGCTGGGTGTATCGCAGCGATCCCCAGGGACAGACCCTGCAACTGGAAACCCCAGATGTGCCGGTGAGCTATCTCCCCGCAGAGGTTGCCAATGCAGTCTTAGAAGCCGCTGCCCGTCGTTCCGGGTTGGACATTGCCGAGTTGAGCATTACCCGGATTCAGGTCCGGGATTGGCCAAATCTCTGTCTAGAGGTAGATGAATCTGGGCACAAGTGTGATAAGGGAACCACCCCCGGTTGGCAGATTGCGATCGCCTCCGGAAATGAACGCCTGGTTTATCACGTCGATCACCCTGGAGAGGTCCTCTTATTCAATGCCGCCTTATCTTCAATTGTTGAACCCTTAGAACAGCCCCCTTTGCCCTCCGGTTTAGTAACCCTCGTCAAAGCTGACCTGATCAAAACCCTGGGGATTTCACCGGATCAATTGCAAGTCGCAGAATATAGCCCCCAAACTTGGAGAGACAGTTGCCTGGGATTGCTCAATTCCCAAGCCGTGTGCGATCGCAACCGGGTCAACGGCTGGCGAATCGTCCTCTCCAATGGCGGCACTCGCTGGGTTTATCGCACCGATGCCACCGGCAAAACCCTCGGCTTAGAAACCTCAATTTCCGAACATCGCGACCCTAAAAAATAATCCTTTAAAACCTAATTCACACTGAATCTATAACCTTAAACCTTTAATTATTACCCCGATCCCGCCTGGTCAACCCTGCAAAGGGAATCTACACCCACAAAGCTCCCGCTCGGAATCTCTTCCCGAATCGGGCGGATTTGACTACTATTTCACCGACTCCGGATCCGACGATATTTTTCAGGATCATCACTTAGGGAACTCCCCAAAAAAGGGTTCCCCGACCCGGAGAAAAGTCTTAAAATAGTGCTAATCTAACTATCACAAGAGGGGTATTTCATTTTTTGGAGTTACCGAACCAAGCCGCCTTTGCTCTAAGCCGCTTTACCTTTTAAACTAGGGTATTCTACACAGAAAGAAGCGCTTTCCTTCGCATCGAGTCTCGGTGGCTAAATCCGCGAGGAAGCGCTTTCCTTGTCAAGGGAATCGAACTCCAGGAGGATTTTGCCATGTTATTGCCCAAAAACCTGTCGATCGCCACCTGCTATTTACTCTTGGGCCTCACGGGTTTGAGTCTTGCGGGATGTCAAAACTTCCGTTTAGGTTCATCCGGGGATCTCAGGGTTGATCAGCCGGTGCGGTTGATCGCAGAAGCCGATCGCGAAGCCGTCTTCGTGAGTCTGCCCTCCCCTCGCCGCAACCCGAATCCAGACTTTTCTGCCGAAGTTTTGGAAATAGACCTCAACGGGAAAAAGCGCCGCATTGAGGCAACCCGTAAGCAAATTGAATATCCAGATTCGGTGACGGGGGAATCCAACCTGTTACATCTGTTGGGCTTCAATTGGGCCGGAACCCAACGCTGGATTCCCGATCCCCAGCATCCCTCCCCACAATTCTGGCAGAATCCCCAAGACCCCTCAGTGCTGTTGTTTCAACCTCAATTCAACCTGGGGGGTTTATACCTGCTGAATAAGAACACCCTGGAAGTGCAGGCGATCGGCAATCATCAGGCGCTACAGGAGACGATCGCCAAAACTAGGGCATTGCCCTCAACACCCCCACCCCCCAATTGCCAGGAATCCGAGTGCGAGGCGGGGGTGAAAATTCTCTACTGGGCTTCCGATCCCAATTGGTCCCCCGATGGTCGCAGGATTGCCTTTACCTCGAATCGGGAAACCCTGGGATCATCGTCTGATATGAGTGTTTGGGTTTTGGATGTGGCAACGGGTAAGGCCACTAAAGCCCTAGGCAGCACTGGGGATAAATATCGGATTTTCGGATGGACGGCCCAGGGTCAAATTTTGGCTTGGGAGTATAGCCAATTGCCGAATTCCTTGGTCGCAATCTCCCCCACTACGGGAGATAAGGAAGTTTTATTAGAGGGTGAATATCTGGAATTTCTGGCCCTGAGCGATGATTATAAGATGGTGCTCTATGCCAGCCGACCCTCGGGGGAAAACTCCACCAGCAGCTTTGCTAAACTCTACGCCTTTTCAGCAGATACCCGAGAAAGCCAACTCCTATTTGAAGAAACGCCCATTGAACGGTTGTCTAGTATCCGCCCGGATTTCTCAGAACAAAGCGATCGCGTGGTGGCGGTCCTCAGTGATGTTCAAGGCGGTCACACCCTCTGGGTTTATGACTTGCGGCGACAAATCTCTCAGCGGGTTTCCCTCCCCCAGGGTAAACGCCTGTTTGCCACGGAACGCAAGTTAGAGTGGGCTGGAGACCGCTTGGTTGTTCCCCTGGAAGATGTCCAAACCCAAACATTCAGCACCCTCCTGATGGCGGTTGACTTGTAGGGTCCAGCCGCTGAGTCCGGGGAGAATTTGAAAGATTTCTTTAATCCCCGGTTTCCCGGTCGGAATTAGCTTGTTTTTAGGGTTCAGAGTTTGATATAATCCGGTTTATCCCTACCCCTACCCAGTTGTTATCAATAAAGATGAGCGTTAAGCCTGGATATTTACACAGTTTCCAGACCCAACCTTCCTTAAGCAAAAGGTCAGCCCAATTAGAATCTCCCTGCGAAACCTTTTACTATTTCGCTTATGGTTCTTGTATGTGTCCGGTGGATTTAAAACGATCGCTGGGGGAACCTACCCATCCATACACGATCGGTCCGGCCACTCTCAAAGGCTATCGCCTGCAATTTTCCGGGTATTCAACCTTACGAAATTGCGGCGTTCTCGATGTCGTCAAAGACCCAACAGCCTCGGTAGAAGGCGTTCTCTATCAACTCCCTTGGCGACTGTCCGATCTCCTGGATGAACGGGAAAAAGGCTATCATCGCGAGGCGATCAAACTCTTATCCGGTCACACCGTTTACCAGAATGTTCGCACTTATACCGTAGCCCATAAACTCTCGGAAGAACTCCCCCCCAACGACTGGTATTTTCAGGTCGTCTTACGCGGGGCCCTGACCTGCGGACTCCCGGAATCCTACTGTTGGCATCTATTCAACTATATGCATCAGTTGCAAACCCGCCCCAGTCAAAATCCACCGCTCAAAACGGCCTCAGTTTATACCCAATTACCTGGATGAAAACAGCGATTGGTTGGGGGTAAACTTGCCAAAATTTCTTATACGGAATCCGGTTGTGATAGGTCTATAAAAACCCGCACCCTAAAGGGTGGGGCTACACAGACGAAGCCCGAGAAGCGCGGGCTAAGAAAGAAAACCGACTTTTTACAACCGGATTTGGTATTATCTAAATCCCTCAATATATTCTCCCATTCCACCCCTCAAAAAACCCGTTTTCTATCACGAAAACGGGTGAGAAATCAGGGGGTTTTTAATCTCTACCACACCGGGTACAGACCCAGGGTTTCAACTCACCTGGGCCGTGCGCTGTTCTAAGGGAACCTCAAAGCGATCGCCCGGTTTGGGGTCGATCGCCCGAGTGGAAATCTGGTGCTTTGCCAACAAAGACCGAAAATCTTCAATCGTTCCTTGGGCACTAATCAAAGACATTAATAGCCCCTCAAAGATCACATCCCCTCCCGCTGCTGTGGGGAGCATGACTTGGGGTTGCAGCATTTTAGCCAATTCTAAAGCACTTTCTTTCCCTTTAATAATTGACCCTACCAGGGGCAGGGATAAATCCACAATTGGGGCGATCGCCACATCAATGGGTCCTTCATTTTTCAGGGTCGGAGAATGAGACCCGTGGGGTTCGTAATAGAGACTCGTACCCGTTTCTAAATCCCGGAGAATATAGGCATTTTCCACGAGAAAAGGTCCGATAGGTGAACCGGGAATCGCCTTAATTTCCAGTTGATTTCCCAGGCAAAAACTTTCCCCATGGGCCAGGGGGGTGATTTGAGTATAATTCAACTCTTGGACTATCTTGGCCGCATTGACCGAAGCGACAACGGGAATCTGGCGATCGAGTTGTTTTAAGGTGGGCGGATGAGCATGATCTTCCAAACCCTGGGACAGTAAAATCAGATCGATATTGTCCGGGATGGAGCGCTCCCTGCGGCGATCGCTTTTGAACAACCAAGGTTGGTTTCCAAATACCAATGGACCCACCAGCCACGGGTCAAGTAGGATCCGCTGAGAGGCTAATTCAATCAGCCACGAATTACTGTCTAACCAAGTCAAATACATAATCCGAACAATCTTATCTTATTGATAACGCCTGTCAATATTTTACGTCTTTGTTAGAATTGCTGATCAGATTTTCAGGAATTGCCTCAGAGTAGGGGCTTGCATCTCTCTTGAAGGGACTGCAATCAAATCACCCATTCTTAAACCCTCGCCAATAGCGCCGAGGCAGGAGTTGGTTTGGGGTGGTGAGGGATGTTCTTTGAGGGGTGGCGATCGCCACGCCTTACCATCTCACCGAGCTATCAAAGAAAGGGGCGCTTAAGACAGAAAATTGATGAATGGAAACCCAGCTCGTCAATTAGGGATTTCCATAAATAAAGTGGGGCATTAGAAGTTTGGCAGAATTGGAAAAGCCCCCCTTCTTAAGGGGGGTTGGGGGGATCTCTGATAGAAGATTTTATTTTTTGGAGTTCCCTTATCTGTTCCAGGCTCTCAGGAGTGCCCCAAAGCGGGAGACTGAACGAACCCCCGATCGTCGCTAGAATCCATAGCCCTTTTCTTAGCCGCGATCCCTGGGCAAAAAGATTCGATCCCTGATTGTTTTTTCCCTAAATTTTTCTGGCGATCGCCTAGACGCAAAAACGCTCATAGAGTAATGGTTTTCGGGCGTGGATCCTAAAAAAATCTCCGAATTTAGGACTCAAATCACACCGAAACAGAGCTTTAAATCACAGATTGACTTGATAAAATACCCGATACTTGGAATAATAAAGTTAAAGAAATCATTACGTTTTCACGAGGGGAGAAAATGGTAATTCAGGGAAATTTCTACAAATTGACAATTTCAGAAATTTTTTGTCAAATCTGGCGATCTGGAAAAATCACTTACCTAGAACGCTGGGGTTTGATGAGCGCGCTACTCAAGGATTCACTAACGGAAGATGAAATGGACGCCATCAACCGCCTGCTTCATGCAGTCCGACGTGGATGGTTAAGAGTTGAAGAGTAAACGCGCTTTGACAAGCGCCAGTTGTCATCCATGCCGCGATCGTTCAGATGAAGCGTGGTTAAACAGTAATATGGGATCCATCTAAACACAAATAAATTTTGGGCTGACAGCGATTCGTTAGAGGGAGAGCCAGATCTGGTTTCTCCAGTTTCTGAGGTATATTTTGGATTTTTTTACAAACTAGACCCCCGCATGATGCGCCAGTAGAAAAAAAGCGCTCCTGACTTCATAACCGACACAGCCTGGAGCGCCCAAATCATACCGACTGTCTTATCCCGAGCAACTTCTATAGTCCAAAAACTGAGAAACACCTATTGTTCGGACAACTGGATTTCTGTACAAAAATCTAGATAATTCGCAATAAATTATACTCCATACTGTATCCAAGCCCTAGTCCTGGGGTACAGTATGGGGAAGAAAAACCGGGTTTTTTTACCAATACCTTCAATAATTTCAGGACTTAGGCATCGTGTAAAAATAAGTTGTGCAAATTTTATTTGGAATCCTCTCGGGATAATGCTTCCAGCTAAAAATCGGTCAAGTTATTCTTACATGAATCCTTACGCATTTGGGGAGAGCAAACCCTCAATGTAGAGGCGATTCCCGAATCGCCTCTACATTGAGGGTGAATTCTCAAAATCTGCGTAAGTCCTGTTATGCTAATGTAGATGTCATTTGTAGTTGTGGTAAACAACAAGTGTGCTACGGTAGCCCTCCCTTTTTTTGGTGAAGGTATTGATCAATAGATTAGCTAGGAATCATCGAGGGAACTGGATCAATGATTCGCGGGTTGATCAGGCCGATCGCCAGGTTTCTGTCCAAGGACCTCCGCCGGTTTCCACGCCACAGAGGGAACTGGTGGCCTGGAAAATCACCTCAGAAGGATTGCCCTGGCGCGATCGCAGGGTGAGAGTGAGGTGACCCTGCATGGTATCACGGCAGACAAAGGTTAAGCCCTCTTGGGTGGGTGCACGCAGGCGCGTTCCCGGTTGATCCGTGGTGGCGGTGAGTTCTACGGTAAAGCGATCGTTACTCGCCTGCATTTGCCACCGCCCCCAAGGGTCAATCTCCCAACTCACTTGAGCATTCCAGGGGACAAATTCATAAAACTCACCGCGATAATGGATACAAATCAGGGCCACGGACTCCATCCACCAGAGGACTCCCCGGCGTCCTCCTCCGGCAGTTAACGCCAGATCCGGTTCATCGTCAAAGCAGTTACAATTGACCCAAAACCATTTTTCGGGAAAAGCTCCCCCCCAGTTTTTCTCAGCGTAGGCAGGGGCATTGGCAAATTCATAGCGCTTGCCATTCCAGTCGATCCACCCGGTTGCCAACCCGTGGGCCATCAAAATTTGCCAACCGGGTTCAAACATCGGTAAAAATGAGAGTACCCCGGCGGTTGCTAACTGACCCCGCTGGCGATCGCCCCATCCGTAGACGGGGGAAATGGCATATTGCCACTCGCAACGTTGTCCGGTTCCAGGGTCGCACAATTTGCCCTGATGCCAAGTGGCAGTTCCTTGATAGCCTTGTTCAATGTGGCGATCGAACTCATGGGGGGATAAATAGTTGGGCGGGTACGGTAACTCGGTTTTTCCCCAGTGACCCAGGGCTAAACTGTTAGACCAGGCCCAAAATCCTTTAACATCGGGAAAGGTCCGGCATAAATAGCCATCATCCGGCCCTAAAATTTGCGCCCCGCCCCCACTATAGGGAGAACCGCCTGCGGGGTCTTCGATAGAATACATAAAGGCGAAAGTTTGGCGGTCCGTGGGTAAGGTGACTCGATAATACCACCCTTCAAAAAACCGGCGTGGATTCCCATTCCAATGGTATCCACTGTGGGGAGTTTGGCGTTCTAGTCTGGTCATACTGGGTTGGTCGTGGGTCATTCTTTGTCGTTTCCTTCGCCTCTAACAAAAATTAGATTTTATCGCTTATTTTAGCTTTTAATTATAGCAGACAAAATAAAGTTTGTTTAAAGCCATCCCTTGCTCTGGTTCGCTTTAGGATGAAACTCCAGGGATAATTAGGAGGAGACAGTCTTATCCCCCCCCTGGGCAAGGGAGGTATAGAATCCGGGCACAACTCTATTGAAATCGGGGTGCGAGTCGAGTTCAAAAATAACTCGGGATCTTTTTATTTGTTCTATAATTTGAATCTAAAATAGGATAAAATAGCAATCAGTACCAGCCAAACAGGTGAGTTGATTCGAGAGGGTCACCTCGCGAAATTGGGAGAGGGCAACCGGATAGACTGGCGCGATCGCCTCTCGGTTCAGAAGGCGGAGGGTGCAGAAGCGGCGATCGGCTTTAAGAGCAGATCTAGGAGAAGATTGGGGGCTGGTCGGAAGGATGATTCTGATGAGACTAATGAGACTAAGGGAAAGTCGATGCTGGAAGCAAATCGTTTGTTATGTTCGTTCGATATAAAATCTGCAATTGACCGAAATGTCCAGATTGTTGGCGCAGATACCCCCTTGATTGAGGCGATCGCCTTAATGAGGAGTCAGGGGCGATCGGCGGATGATCCAGTCTCGTCGTTTAAGCCTCCTGCTGAATCATTCACCGGGCAAGAGGGAGGAGAACCCTGCCTCTTTATCATGGATAAAAATCAAGATATCAGTTTATTAACTCCCCGAGATATCCTGGATTTTTTAGCAACCCAAAAATCTTTAAAAAAAACTCCGGTTGCGGCGGTAATGCAGAAGTGTCCAATCTCTGTAAAAGAGTCAGAATGTTTCGATGTCGTTAAGATTTTCAATTGTTTTCAGCAAGGGATTCATTGTCTACCGATTTTCAGCGATTCAAATCATCAACTCGTCGGTTATCTTACCCCTTCTCGACTCATGCAGAGATTTTATGTATCTCCCTTGGGGAAAGTCATTAATAATTCGATCCAGGGCAAGCATCATTATCCTAAAAAATCAGCGATTTCCAGATTCAAACCTTTGTTAAAATCCGGTTTAATTAGCTACAGAAAACGCCCTAAAAATTGTATTGGAAATCGAATTAAGATTATGCCTTATATTAAAAGTATTCCCCAAACATCTAATTGCACAAAAAAAACAACCTGTTTGAGTGAATCCACTTCAAAAAATGCTTTGCATGAAGACTTACAAGATACTTTAGTATTGGTTAACTTATTGAGTCCTGAGCAAATCATCACAAAAAACGAAAGTTTTTTGCTCACATTATTTGCGAAAATGACTGATATTACTCTCGTTATTGATTCAACTGAAAATACAATAAAAGTCGCGCCAACCCATCCCACCCTAGTCCGATCCGAAGAAAATTCTCAATTAATCAGCCAGACCCTGGAAAATTTTTTTAACGGGTCCCAATCGGAAACCTTTTTAAGCCCAATTCGCCAGTGCCTGCAAACCCAGACCTCGATTGAATTTGATTACTTTTTAAACCTAGGAAAAGAGCAGAAGCGATTTACCGCCAGTATTTCCCCCCTCTCCAGCCACTCAGTCATCTGGGTGGCGCGAGATATTACCGATCACTACCAGACAGTTCAATCCTTACAACATTCAGAATCCTTACTGGTTGGGGTTTTAAATAGTTCTTTGGATGGCATCATGGCCTTCAAAGCGATCCGAAATCCTGAAAAAACCATCATTGATTTTCAGTGGCTAACTATCAATCCCGCCGCCGAGAAAATCGTCGGACGCCGCCGGGAAGATGTGGTGGGAAAATATCTGCTGCAAGAAATGCCCGGAAATCTGGAAACGGGATTATTTGAACGGTATGTCGAGGTGGTCAATACCCAACAACCCCTAGAATTAGAGTTTTATTACGACCATGAAGGAATCCAGGCTTGGTTTAAAATGATGGCGGTTAAACTCGATGACGGATTTACGGTCACCTTTCGCAATATTACCGAGGATAAGCAAGCCGAAGCCACCTTACAGCAAGCCAACGACAAGCTGGTTCGGTGGGTGGAAGAACTCAAACAACGGAATCGAGAAATGGCCTTATTGGGGGAAATGAATGAGTTGTTGCAAGCCTGCGAAACCCTAGAAGAAGCCTACAAAGCAATCGGGCTCAAACTGCCTCAGTTATTCCCTTCCTGTTCCGGGGGACTCGCGGCGATCGACTCTTTTAAAAATCGCGTAGAAACTGTTGCCACATGGGGAAAACTTCCCGGCAGTAAACCTTGGTTTGCCCCCCATGAATGCTGGGCTTTACGACGAGGGCGATCGCATCGAGTAGACAATAGTCCCTTTAGTCTATTTTGCGACCATTTCCACCCCCACCCTTCCCCGGTAGAATCCCTCTGCATCCCCATGATGGCCCAAGGAGAAATCTCCGGATTGCTGTATTTAATTTCCAGCCATCCCGGACGATTAAGCGACGGTAAACAACAGTTGGCCCGCACCGTTTCAGAACAAATTGCCTTAGCCTTAGCTAACATTAAACTCCGAGAAACCCTCCATACCCAAAGTATTCGCGATTCCCTCACCGGACTGTTTAATCGCCGTTACCTGGAAGAAACCCTAGAAAGAGAACTCCAACGCGCTCACCGTCAGGACCAATCCGTCGGTATCGTCATGATTGATATTGACCATTTCAAAAATTTTAACGATACCTTCGGCCATGATGCCGGGGATGCGGTGTTGCGACAAGTGGGAGATTTATTACTGAAAAATATTCGGGGGTCAGATATTGCCTGCCGCTATGGAGGGGAAGAATTAACTCTAATTTTACCCGATGCCACCTTATCAGAAACCTATCGGCGCGCCGAACAAATCCGCGAAGCCATTAAAAACCTAGTGTTAGAACATCGCGGGGAATTATTGGGAATCATCACCGCTTCCCTGGGAATTGCTTGCTATCCCACCGCAGGGCTCACCGGAGATGACCTGATTCGGGCCGCCGATATCGCCCTCTACCGCGCCAAAGCCCTCGGACGCGATCGGGTCGTCACCGCAGGCAGCTATCCCATTTAAACCCTTGACCCATCTGGATGGGTTATGACTGAGAGCAACAACCGGCGGGGGTTAAAACGATTGGCGGCCTAACAGCAACACCCGGCGGGGGTTTTAACCCCCGCCTCATAGCTAAAGTCGGTTAAAACCGACTGCAAGTCTTATCCCGTGGTGTTTTTAGTCGGTTTTCAACCGACTTTAGCTGTTAGGCGGGGGTTTTAACCCCCGCCGGTGTTGAGCATTGTGCAAGATCTCGGTTTCAACCGACTGAAAGTCTTATCCAGTGGGTTTTTTAGTCGGTTTTAACCGACTCGCAGCTCTTAGGCGGGGGTTAAAACCCCCGCCGGGTGTTGCCCCCCGCCGGTTGTTGCCCCTGCCGAATGTTGCTGTTGCCCCGGGAATAACATCCCAAACATGACCTAATTCCTGTTTATAATAAACTGAAAACTGTTCTATAATAATTAGGATTTGACTGTGACCGAAGCAAAAACTTATAAAGATAGCGTCAACCTGCCCAAAACAGGCTTTGACATGAGGGCCAACGCCGTCAAACGCGAACCCGAACTCCAGAAATTTTGGGCCGACCATCAAATCTATGAACGCCTGTCACAGAACAATCCCGGTGAATTGTTCATCCTTCATGATGGGCCACCCTACGCCAACGGGTCCCTCCACATGGGACACGCCCTCAACAAAGTCCTCAAAGACATCATCAACAAGTATAAATTACTGCGGGGACATCAAGTCCGCTATGTCCCCGGTTGGGATTGTCATGGATTGCCCATCGAACTGAAAGTGCTCCAGGCGATGAAATCCAAGGAACGTCAAAACCTGACGCCTTTGAAATTGCGCCAAAAAGCCCAAGAATTTGCCCTGAAAACCGTTGAGGAACAAAAAGAGAGCTTCAAACGGTATGGGGTCTGGGGAGATTGGGAGAATCCCTATCTCACCTTAAAACCGGAATACGAAGCCGCCCAAATTGGTGTCTTTGGTAAAATGGTCCTGAAAGGCTATATCTACCGAGGACGGAAACCCGTGCATTGGAGTCCGAGTTCTCAAACCGCCCTCGCTGAAGCAGAATTAGAATATCCCGAAGGTCACACCTCACGGAGTATCTATGCGGCATTCCAAGTCACTAAGTTAGCCGATACCGCAGCAGCCCTCAAACCCTACATGAAACAATTGTGGGTGGGAATCTGGACGACCACGCCTTGGACCATTCCCGGGAACCTAGCGGTAAGTGTGAATCCTCAACTGGAATATGCCGTGGTCGAAACCGCTGCCGATTACGAACCGGCATCGGGCAAATTCCTGATTGTTGCTGCCGAATTAGTCGATCGCCTCTCGGAAACCCTAGGAACATCCCTCACCCTCAAAGCCAAAATCAAAGGCAAAGACTTAGAAGGATGTGAGTACAAACATCCCCTCTGCGATCGCACCAGTCCCGTAGTCATTGGCGGCGATTACGTCACCACCGAATCCGGGACCGGACTCGTACATACCGCCCCCGGACATGGTTTAGAAGATTACCAAGTCGGACAACGCTATGGTTTACCCATCTTAGCCCCGGTAGATGGCAACGGCAAATTTACCGAAGAAGCGGGAGAATTTGCCGGATTAAACGTCTTGGATGAAGGCAATACCGCCGTCATCGAAGCCTTGAAAAAAGCCAAATCTCTCCTCAAAGAAGAACCCTACGTTCATAAATATCCCTACGATTGGCGCACCAAAAAACCCACCATTTTCCGGGCAACAGAACAATGGTTTGCCTCGGTGGATGGATTCCGGGATGAAGCGATGAAAGCCATTTCCGAAGTCAAATGGGTGCCCGCCCAAGGGGAAAATCGGATTGCGGCAATGGTATCAGAACGGTCCGATTGGTGTATCTCCCGTCAACGCAGTTGGGGCGTTCCCATTCCGGTGTTTTATGAAGAAGAAACCGGCGAACCCTTAATGACCGAAGAAACCATCGCTTATGTGCAGGCGATCGTAGCCGAAAAAGGGTCTGATGCTTGGTGGGAATTACCCATCGAAGACCTCTTACCGGAACCCTATCGCAGCAACGGCAAAACCTACCGCAAAGGCACCGACACAATGGATGTCTGGTTCGATTCCGGTTCCTCCTGGGCCGCCGTCGTCGGGGGTCGCGAAGAATTGCGATATCCCGCAGACCTCTATTTAGAAGGGTCTGACCAACATCGGGGCTGGTTCCAATCCAGCTTACTCACCAGCGTTGCCAACAATAGCATCGCCCCTTATAAAAGCGTGTTGACTCATGGATTTGTTCTGGATGAGAACAACCGCAAAATGAGTAAATCCCTGGGGAATGTCGTCGATCCAGCTACCATCATTAATGGCGGTTCCAACCAAAAACAAGAACCGCCTTATGGGGCAGATGTTCTCCGGTTATGGGTGTCTTCGGTGGATTATTCCTCCGATGTTCCGATTGGAAAAAACATCCTAAAGCAGCTATCGGATGTCTATCGAAAAATCCGCAATACTGCCCGGTTCTTGTTGGGTAACTTAGAGGATTTTGACCCCGCCAAAGATGCAGTTCCCTACGAAGAATTGCCGGAGTTAGACCGATATATGCTGCATCGGATGACGGAGATTTTTGCTGAAGTTACTGATGCTTTTGAGAGTTATCAATTTTTCCGGTTCTTCCAAACCGTGCAGAATTTCTGCGTGGTCGATTTGTCCAATTTCTACCTCGATATTGCCAAAGACCGCCTGTATATCAGTGCAGTGGATGCCAAACGGCGCAGAAGCTGTCAGACAGTCCTGGCGATCGCCCTAGAAAACCTCGCCAAAGCAGTCGCCCCCGTGTTGTGCCATATCGCCGAAGACATCTGGCAAAATCTCCCCTATCCCACCCCCTATAACTCAGTATTTGAAGCGGGTTGGGTGCAGGTAGAAGACCGTTGGAAACAACCGGAACTCGCCAAAACCTGGCAAACCCTCCGCCAACTGCGCGGGGAAGTCAACCAAGTGCTAGAAAAGGCGCGTCAAGATAAGGCAGTCGGGTCTTCCTTAGAGGCGAAAGTCTTGTTATACGTTGAGGATATCTCCCTGCGACAAGCATTAGGGAAGATGAATCCAGGGCGATCGGTGGGAACCGTCCCGACAACAAATACTGTGGCAAATCCCCCGGAAGATACAGCAGAAACGACAGAAAGGACAATCACCCTCCCAGAGACAACGGTAACGCCTCCCTCGCGGGAAGATATCCCCCAATGGCAGCAATTGCTCAACGCTGCCTTAGCAGTCATGGCAGAATTACCCCGATATCTGGGACTATTTTTCTCCGACTATCGCCGACCCTTGGTCACTGTGGGATTCATTGTGAGTGGGACTGTCTCTCTGATTGTTTTAGGCGCGATTGTGGATGCGATCGCTGATTTCCCCTTGCTTCCGGGTTTACTGGAATTGATTGGCATCGGATACAGTGGATGGTTTGTCAACCGCTATGTCTTACGCGCCAATAACCGCAAAGAACTCACAGATACCGTTGCCTCGGTGAGTAACTATGTCATCGGCAAAACCCAAACCGATGCGGCGATCGAGGCACTAGAGGCATTTGAAGAGGCAATGGAAGAGGCAATGGAAGAGGCGATCGCCCCCCACCCGGCAACGGTAACCTCTCCCACCCCAGTCGTCCCCGTCCCCCAAACCATTGGCAACGGGGTAGACGAACTGCGGTATCTGTTCATTACCTCCCAAGTGGAAGTGCTAGACAACTCACAACGACTAGAAGCGTTGAAATATACCGCACAAGTCAACGGATGGGGAATTGGTGTTGTGGATGCAGAAGGACAGAAATGCGATCGCTGTTGGAACTACTCGACTCACGTCGGTGAATCGGAGGAAGATCCGACTATTTGCGATCGGTGTGTCGCCGCCTTAGCAGGTGAGTTCTAACTCCTAGCGATCGGGACATTATTTGGGAGTGCGAGCATCTTGCACAAAATGAACAATAGCGATCCAGATGCTCGCACTCCTGATCGGATCTGATCCGGAATCCGGTTCGGATATGTCTATAAGGGATTTCCATAAATAAAGTGGGGCATTATAGCAATCCTTGCGTGCCGTTGTGGAAGACGTCGGCGGCCCCCAACCGTCGGCGGCCCAGAACATCCGAGGGTCCATGAAAATGTTACAAATCATTTAGGATTGCTATAGAAGTCCTAAATCAGTTGTGGAAGACGTCGGCGGCCCCCAACCGTCGGCGGCCCAGCCCTTCGACCCCCTTCGACCCCCTTCGACCCCCTTCGACCCCCTTCGACGTAGCTCAGGACAGGCTTCGACTTCGCTCAGGGCAGGCGTAGCTCAGGACAGGCTTCGACTTCGCTCAGGGCAGGCGTAGCTCAGGACAGGCTTCGGCCCTTCGACGTAGCTCAGGACATGCTTCGCTCAGGGCAGGCGTAGCTCAGGACAGGCTTCGGCCCTTCGACGTAGCTCAGGACAGGCTTCGCTCAGGACAGGCTTAGCTCAGGGGGAGAGGGGACATCGGGTGAGGTACAAATCATTTAGGATTGCTATAGCGATTCGGTGGACTGATTATGTACTTTTCAAAGCCCCTCTCCCGTTCTGGGCCGCCAACGGTTTGGGGCCGCCATCGCTGTACCTTATGGACATGAGAAACGCTATATAGAAGTTTTGCAGAATTGGAAAAGCCGATTGGCGTTCTCTTTTGGGGGGAAAGGGGGATCTCTGATAGAAGATTTTATTTTTTGGAGTTCCCTAAAAACCCGCACCCTAAAGGGTTGGGCTACCAGGACTCAGCCAGGGGGCTGGGGGGTTAGGTCAGATCGGTTTTTCGGCAAAATTGAGATGCTCCCAGGGTTCATAAACCGGGTTTCTTGCCTGAATCTGGGGAAATTGGCACAGGTTGTCAAGGAAACCCGGTTTCTCACCCTAGGAACCGACTGCCATGAGTTGGGGTTTGGCAACGATCGCATTCTCGGATTGACGGACGGGAATTTCAATGACAAATTCTGCTCCCTGTCCCGGTTCAGAAATACACTCGATCGCGCCTTTATGTTTTTCCACGACGATTTGATAACTAATCGAGAGTCCCAATCCCGTGCCTTTCCCGACGGCTTTGGTGGTGAAAAATGGGTCGAATAATCGCGCTTTGATGTGATGGGGAATTCCCGGTCCGTTATCACCGATCGCAATGATGATTCGGTCATTCTGTCCCTGTTTCTTCACCCATTCGGTGCGAATGGTAATCCGGCTGGGGTTTTGGCGAATTTCTTCGATGGAGCGCTTTTCGTTATAACTCTCTAAGGCATCAATTCCATTGGTAATAATATTCATCAACACCTGATTGAGTTGTCCGGGATAGCACTCAATTAGGGGCAGTTTGCCATAGTCTTTGACCAATTCTATCCCCACCTGACCCGCTTTGGCTCGCAAGCGATTTTGCAGAATCAGCAAGGTGTTATCAATGCCTTCATGGAGGTTAGCAAATTTCATTTCCGCTTGGTCTAGGCGGGAGAAGTTCCGCAAGGATAAGACGATTTCTCGGATGCGATCGGCCCCAATTTTCATAGAATTGAGGACTTTTGGCATATCTTCTCGCAGAAATTCCAGGTCAATTTCTTCGGCAATTTCTTCTATCTCGGGACCCGGGTCAGGATAACGTTCCTGATAGGCTTCTAGCAATTGCAGCAAATCTTGGGCATATCCATCCACATGGGAGAGGTTCCCATAGATAAAGTTAACCGGATTATTGATTTCGTGGGCGACTCCGGCGACTAATTGACCCAAACTGGACATTTTTTCGCTTTGAATCAGTTGTGCTTGGGTTTCCTGGAGTTGTCGTAAGGCTTGTTCTAATTCTGCTGCTTTGGTTTGGGCGGCGATCGCATTGGCACAGGCGCGATCGTATAATTCCGCTTGATGGATGGCGATCGCCAACTGATCAGCCAGTTGCTGCAACAGTTCTATTTCTGAAGTCCGCCATCCTCTCGGTTTATGGCATTCATGGACAATCAGCAGTCCCCACACTTTGTTTCCCCGAGAAATGGGAACGCTCAGACTTGCCCGGACTTGTAGATGCTGCCAACAGGCGAGATGTTCGTCGTTGCAGTGAGTTTTATACACATCTTCCACGGCTCGAACTAACGGTTGTTGTGCCGATTTCAATTGTTCTGCACATTCCTGGTAAAAGCAATCATGTTCTTTGACGGCTTCGCGCAGACAGATTTTTTCGGTACTTTCTTCGACAACGATTTGGCCTGCGGTTTCTTTGCTAAACTGATAGATAGCAACGCGATCGGCTCCCAATAATTGTCGCACTTCCCGCGCACTGGTTTGCAGGATGGTCTTAATATCTAGGGTGCGGCGAATATGTTCCCCAATCAAGCGTAAGAGCGATTCCCGCTCCATTGTGACGCTTTTTTGGGCGTATAAGCAGGCTTGTTGGATGGAAATCGCCAGTTGATCGGCGACGGCGCGGGCGAGTTCCCGGTCATGTTTGGACCACTGGCGGACTCGGGAACATTGATTAATATAGAGGATGGCGTGGAGTCTGCCATTGGCTTGTACCGGCATGACCATTGAGGATTTAATCTCGGCTTTGTCGTATTCTTCGTTTTGTTTGCCGATGCGGGGGTCTTCGCTAACGTCGGAGATGATGACTTCTTCTCGATGGGCGATCGTCCATTGGGTGATCGGTCCGTGGGTATCAAAGTCATCGATGGAGGAGGGAAAGGGGTCGCGGCAGACTTCAAACAGATGCTCTCTGCGGAAGGCTACATCGTTAGCGGCATTCCAGAAACTGTCTTCGCGGTGGCGATCGCCTTTTACCCCTTCTTCCCGATCTTCGACGAGGTGGATCAAGCAGCGATCGACCTCTAAGGCTTCTAGCAGTTGGGCGATCGCCTGGGTTAAAATCGTTTCAAGGTCGAAACTCTGACGGGTTTGGTTGACAATGTGATTGACCAATCTCTCTCTTTGTGCTTGTTTATGAACGCGATCGTACAGTTGTGCTTGCCGAATAGCAATTTCCAGTTGTTGGGCGAGCAGTTGGACAAATTCCACCTCGGCAGTTGACCAAGTGCGGGAATTCTGTGAGAGACAGGCGATAAAGCCGATCCATCCCTCCTGTCCTTTCACGGGAACCAATAAATTGGCAACAGCATCCAGTGTCCCCGGTGCAGAAGCTGGGTTGTGCTGATCCATGTCCGGTGGGTGATTTTCGTCATCCTGCATCAAGTTCTCGGGGGGACGTGCTACGGGACAATTGGAAATCAGGCGCGTCATGGCAGCAAAGGTCCTGGACTCGTTGAGGGGACCGCAACTGATCACCATTTGTCCTTGGGCGATCGCGCTGGCGGAGGTGCCAAAGATGTCTAAGGGATGATATCCCACCTCAGAGAGCGGTTTCATTCCGTCTAATGCTGCCAAATCGTGATTCCGGGTCCGTTTGCAGACCACTTGCACCCGTTCCGTGCGCTCAAAATACCACAAGAAACTACAGGCATCTAAGTTAAGCATTGCGGCAATCTCATCTACCGCTGTCTGGAGGATCGTTTTGAGTTCCAGAGATTGCCAGATTTGGTCGATGACTTTTCGCAACAAGGCGCTGCGCTTTTGGGGGTCTTCTATCTTAGTGTGTTCCAATGGATTACTCAGAGAGACAGTAGGGATAACGCGGGGAAGCAAAAAAAAACTATTTAACATGGACAACACCTCACCGATAATTAGGGTGGGCCGCTTAGATTGTAATTTCTTAAATTGACGAGGGACTTTACCCCGCACAGAACTCGGGGTTTTCTGATGATTCTATTATTATTTATTTTTATCCCCTGATATTTTAACTTTTGTAAAAATTATCATCAATTCCTCAATTTTGGGACGGGGTACGGTTTTCAATTTATGCGGATTTATCCCCTAAAATTGTAGCTTATGTTACAGTTTACTGCCCTGCTTATGTTGGCCTTGGTGATGATTTACTTTATAAAAATTTTGGAATTGGATTGTAAAAGGTTAAAATAATACCATGATTCCGAAATTGCGTCAAGACTTTTCACCCTTGAACATAGGGGAAGCAGTAAACTCCGGGATGCTCCTGCAACCGGAATGATTCTTCAAAGTCAAGACTATAGCAATCCTAAATCAGTTGTGGAAGACGATGGCGGCCCCCAACCCCTCTCCCAGAACGGGAGAGGGGACGGGGGTGAGGTACAAATCATTTAGGATTGCTATAGCAGCCGCTCAAATTTCTGATCAGGACTTGGGCAATATTTAACATCAACCCCTAGATTTAGAGGCGATTCGATCCTGATGCCTCTACATCTAGGGGAGATTCTCAATTCGAGTCGTGGTCACTCCTCATAAATTGCTCAAATTTTAGACAGATAATCTTCTATCTCATTCAGAATGGTTTCTATCTTCTCTAGGTCCTGTTCAGTTCCCTCAAGATTTTGCTGTTCTCCCTTTTTATCGAGTTCACTGGCAATATTCTGGAGAACCGTAATCCCCATATTGGAGCTAGACCCTTTGAGCTGATGGGCTTGATTGCTAAAAGCGGAATAATCGTTGGTGGTTAAGAATTTCTTCAGGAGATCGAGGCTGACCCAAGCATCTTCGACAAATGCCTGTAAAATTTCTTGTTCAAATTCACGATCCCCACCGGAAATTTCTTGTAAGCGCTCCAAGTTGACTGCCATTTTCAATTTACAAGATGCTAAGGATTACGTCGGTTACATTAAGCCTTTGAAGGGGCGTCAGGTTACACTCACTCAGGCTTTTTACCGAATTTATCTCAGGTAAGAGCCGGAAATACTAGGGGAATTCCCAAGATATTTAACTGAGGTTCCTGACCGATTCTGGATGACTGGGGTTAGGGTTGAATGAAGCTGATTAAACTCAGCAGTTAATTAGGTTGATTGAATCCATAAGCTAACTTAAAATAAAGCCTTCTTTCTCTATAAGAAATGATACCATATCCTCAAGTGCTGGGGAGAAAAAATCCGACAGCCTGGGAGTGGGCAGCTAACGGGATAAAAGCTCCGGCGCTGTGGGGTGAGGTGAACAGGACTTGGGCAGAATGGAGAGGAGATTCGTGAATTGCCCGGACAACAGATAAATCGATGGGGGGTGGGGGAGTGGGTTGCTTTCTTGCCGCCCGGGAAAGGTCTCGCAAAATCAGGCCCCCAAAGGTTTTGGAGAGGAGATTGATTCCCGGATTTTGTCAGGAAATCTTGATTAAACGGACAAACTGAGTTGAGAACCATTTTGATTTTTGCTGACTTCAATGCGGGCTTGAAAGGCTTCGCGAAATTGCGGCATATGGGTCACGGTGAGAATGCAGGCAAATTCCGAGGCGATCGCATTAATCGCCGCAATCAGGCGATCGCACCCTTCCCGGTCCTGAGTTCCAAATCCTTCATCCACAATTAACATTTGTAACGAAGTCCCCGCCCGATGAGCGAGTAATCGCGCTAATGCTAACCGAATCGCAAAATTAATCCTAAATGCCTCCCCTCCGGAATAAGTTTCATAAGCTCTCGTCCCTCGGGCATCCGCAATTAAAATATCCAAGGTATCAATTAACTTGGTATTTTTTTTGCTGCGTCCCCGACTAGCGCGCTGAGTCACAAATTGTACATGGAGTTGATTGTTACTCAGGCGAGACAGAATCTGATTGGTTTCTCCCTCCAATTGTGGCAACACATTTTCAATCATCAAGGCTTGGATGCCATTTTTGCCAAATGCCGTTGCCAGTTCCCGATACACCCGTTCTTGACGGCGAGAGGTTTCCAGTTGTTTGCGTTGTTCTTCCGACTGACTTTGGACTGCTGCAAGATGCTGTTGTTGTTGTTCCAAGCGTCCTTTGGTTGCCAATAAACTATCCAGAGAGGACCGCAAAAGCTGGATTTGTTTTTCGGTCCCTTTGATGCGATCGCCGGGGTCGGGGATATCCTGGAGTTGCTGATGCAGCGCTTGAATCTGCTGGCGTACTACAGTGCGATCGCCCAGTCGCGCCTCCAACTGCCGAGTTAACTCCCCAATCCGCTGTTCCACTTGTGGATATTGTTGCTGCGCTTGCTTTAACTCCTCCATCCGTCCCAACCAGAGTTGGGCTTTTCTTAACGCACCTCGGAGGCGGTTATGTTCCTGGGGGTCATAGCCAATGGTTTGTAAGTGGCGATCGAGCAAAGCAATCTGTTGCTGCAAAGGGGAATTCGTTTGTTGCTCCTGTAATGCCCCTTGTAATTGCCCCAGTCGTTGTTCTAACTCCGGCTTTCGCGCTTGTAATTGCGCCATTTGCCGTTGGGATTGCTGAATTTGCCCTTGCTTAATTTCCCCCCAACGCCAGCGTTTTTCCTCATTCAGAGCCAAACTGCGGTCTTGATCATTGTAATTTAACTGTTGCAGCGACTGCTCAACCTGTTGCAGTTCATGGTATAATTCCCCTGCATAACTTCCCGTATGTAAAGCCTGTTCTAACTGTTGTTTCTCTAAGATGAGATGTTGTAAACGGTCCCGGGAGGCCAAAGTAGCATCAATTTGAGCCTGTAATTGTCCCCGGCGTTCCCGCAAGGCATTGTAATGTTTTAACTCTTCCTCCAGTTCCCGATACTCCTGGCGCAGAATCTGAATTTCCCGATCGCTCGTTGCCAGTTGTTCCTTCAACACCCACATCTGATTGATCAGCCCTTGTTCCTGCGCCTTCTGCTTTTCAATCACTAAATCCCAATGATGTTCATCCAAGGGTCTGTCACACAGGGGACAAAGTGCATCCGGAACTTGCAACATCTGGATTTTTTGCGTCACTGCTGCCAGTTGGGTTTCATAATCCGAGGTTTGTGCCATCAGCCGATCCATAAAGCTGCGGCGTTCTAAACCTTTTTCTCGAACCCGTTGTTGATAGACTCGTTTTTTCTCTAAGGCATGAATGGCGATCGCCACTTCTCCTAAACTCTCCTCTAACACATAACTGTTATCTTGTTCCACTTCCAGACGATGAATTTGACCGGCAATTTCTTCTAAGCGTGCGGATAACCGAGTGCGAATGCGATCGAGTTCCCCTTGCAGGGTTTGTTGTCGAGTCATTAGGGGTTTGACTCGCGTATGCAGATCATCCAAATAAGTGAGCCGATCGCGCGCTTGTTGTAATTTAGCGATCGCCGCTTCAACTTCCGGCGCTTTATTCACAATCTCCTGCAATTCCCCTTCCTGGCGGCGAATATACTCCAATTCCCCTTGGGTGGAAGACAGTTGGGATTCTAGGGAAGCTAAAGTTTTGCGTTCCTGGTCCTGTAATTGCTGACGCTGTTGGATGGCTTGTTGATAGGATTGGAATTTAGAGGCTTGAACTTCTTCCTGGGCTTGTAATTGCTGATAGTGATGATATCCTGCCAAAATTTCGCCTTCTTGTTTAAGCAGTGCCTCTAATTCTTGGCGGCGACGATGGTTGAGATTGAGTTCTTGTTGGGTGCGATCGCAGTCGTCCTTTAAGTGGCGATCGCGGTCCTGGTGATGGGTGATTTGCTGTTGCCAGTTTTGGCGTTGGAGTTGGAGTTGTTGGAACTGTTGCAATTGCGATCGCTGATGGTTGACTTCCGTTTGACCCTGGAGAATTTGCGCTTCCACCTGGTCCAGATTTTGGGCGATCGCGATGGTTTCTTGTAATCGTTGCTGCAACGAGGCTAAACTTTGTTCCAGCAACTGGACTTGACCCTTCGCTTCGCGCGATCGGTCTTTTGCCTGTTCTGCCAACTCATCATAATGGTCCAACCTCAGCAGGGTTGCCAATACCTGCTTACGTTCCGAGGGTCGTTTCAACATGAACTCATCCGCTCGACCTTGGCGCAGGTAAGATGAATTGGTAAAGGTTTCGTAGTCGAGTTTGATATGTTGGATAATTTTATCCTGAGTGGCGCGTAACCCTTTCTCAGTCAGGGGGCGAAATTCTAGATGTTCCAGTTGATTGGGAGTCAAATCCTCAGAATTGGTCGCCACTTGAAATTCCAGAGAACTGGATTGACCCCGTTGGCGAGAACGAATCACGCGATAAATTTGCTGATTGGTTTGGAAGGTAAAATCAACCCGCGCATCCATTTCCCCGCTATGAATAATATCGTCTTCGGTGCCAGCGCGACTATTGCCCCAGAGGGACCAGGCGAGGGCTTCCAAAAGGGAGGATTTTCCGGCACCATTGGGTCCACAGATACAGGCGGTATGCAACCCATGAAAGTCGAGGGTAGCTTCGCGATAGCTCAGAAAGTTTTTTAAACTCAGTTCTAAGGGAATCATATTAATTAGGCTGGCTCATAAAAGGGCAGTCGCCCAAGGGTGGTGAAACCGTGAAGGGAGAGGGATTATCGAGGGCTGGGAAAGCCGGTTGAATCAGAGCGGCGATCGCCTTTCCTCCCCAATTGTCCAGGGTTTTTCTGGCATTTGTGGCATTGACGACCCATTCAACTTTCTATTTTGAGCCCGATTTCCAGCAGATTCTACCTTTTGAGCGCTTAAATTTACAAATATTTACAATTACTGAAAATTTCCCCTCCCTGATTCCCAAGGAAGGGAAAATTTCATCAGGTTTCCGTTATCTCAACCCGGTAATTTTAGAGTCATCTTCCACATTCCCCCCATCCCTTGAAGCGAATCAGCCTGAAGTGGGTCAGAAGCAGAAATCCTGTTTCAGCAAGGAGTTAATCCCGACTCTACATTGTCCCCAATCCGGAGGAAGAATCATGCCAGGGATGGAAACGACCTATAGACAGCACCTTTGTAGCGATCGCACTGTGGATAAAAACCCTATCCCCTCCCCATCCCCCGCATCAACCAAAGACAAATGACAAATGACAAATGACCAAAGACAAATGACAAATGACCAATGACCAAGGACAAATCCCCTACCCCCGAACCTTCAACAAATCACAGCGATCTAACAGCAAAGCCAAAGCGCCCAGCATCTGAATCTGCCAGGGGGCCAAGATTAACGCCACAACCGCTAACAGTCCGGCTAGGGTCATGGTCATCACGCCTACGGTTTCCTCAGAGGTGCGTCGATTAAGCAGAAAGGCACAGACTGAAATGCTGAGAGGAATTATACATACCGGATGCATCTGGGGTTGGCTCCTATTGAAATCTCGTAAAAGTAACTAAGGCTACAAAATTGCTACTAAATTTAATGTAGCACCGAATACCAAATCCGGATCAGTCCATTTATCTAAATTCCCTGACAGGTGTTCCGGATGAAAATAGCAGGCGACTGCCCTCAAATGGCCTAATGCTGGACATTTTCAGGATTAGCCGTTGGGGAATCTGAACGTCGAGAGTCAGAAACTTTCTAAGTTTAGAG
This sequence comes from Oscillatoria sp., assembly GCA_011390515.1. GTDB lineage: Bacteria > Cyanobacteriota > Cyanobacteriia > Cyanobacteriales > Laspinemataceae > Laspinema. Next base: position 7,245 of record JAABSJ010000012.1, on the reverse strand, counting down.
GAAAACTCCGACTCGTCTCTACCCTTAGAGGTAGCTCATGAAATGATAACCCCTAGATTTAGTTTCCGCAATAGATTGGTTAACATAATTTCCTACTCACCACGGGGCAAGAGTTTTAGGGTTTTTTCTCCTGAAATTAATCGAGGAAACTCCTGAAAAAAGCCCCTTCACCCCTCCTTACCCTAAATGTAGAGGCGATTCGGGAATCGCCTCTACATTTAGAGTCAATCCGATCACCCTTCTGGCTGTCAGATGATGAGTAATAGTACCGAATAAACACCGGCACCCGCAGCAAAGGCCCAAAATTGGGTTTCCCGTTCTTCCGGTAGTTCTTCCTTCAGGATGTTCAGAATAATACCTCCGGCTAAAAAGGCAAATAGCAGGGCGATCGCCTCGTGGGAAATAGTCGTTGCACTGCCAATCGCCCATCCCAGAATCACTGATCCTGCCAGTACCCAGCGCCCCGTGTGGTCGTAAACCCGTTTGTGATGTTCGCGCAAGCCAAAATCATTAACTAGAAAATGTAAAGCCATTGCGATGAAAAAGAAGCATAAACTCAAAACACTCGATTCTTGTTCTGGATCGGACAGCAGATAGCCAATCAAGGCATTATAAAGCGCAAAAGAAATAATATGCAGCCAAAAAACCTGATCGCTAGTCGTATCTCCTCGTCCGATTTTAAGTTGTTGCTGCCTGGATGTCTTAGCCAATTTTTCCAATCCGTAAAAGATGGAAAATCCTAACAGTGACATCAAGTAAACATGGTGTTCTAAAAAGTCCAAACCGTTGAGCGCAGACTCTTCAACTCTGGCTTGTCCGGCACTCAGTTCGGGAAAAATATGAACAAAAGTGTAAGCCACCGATACGCCCCCCGCGATGGAAAGCCATCGGTTACGGGGAACTGAACCCAGAAAGAGCAGATTTTTGGCTCCAATATGAACGATCGCTAAGGCGATCGCAAAGAGTAAAGATAAATTCATAGAGCAGATGACAAGATTGAGAATCTTTAGGGGAAAATCCCCCTTAGAGTTGCAGCCAAACGATAAAGGTGGTCCCCGGATGATTGGAACTGGGCCGGTTTTTCCAATTCGGATCTCGCCATTGGGAGGGAGTGGGACTAAAAACTTCGATTTTCCCTTGCATTTGGGTAATCAGTTCCCGGGCGATCGCCAATCCCAATCCGGTCCCGGGAATATCACTCTGAGCTTTGACTCCGCGATAATACCGTTGAAATAACTGTTCTAAGTCTTGGGGGGGAATGCCGATCCCCGTGTCACTAATGGCGATCGCCATCCAGGTGACCCCCTCAATTTGGCGATGATCCCCCACTTTGACATAAATCTTGCCTCCGGAGGGGGTATATTTCAAGGCATTGTCAATCAAATTGCTCAACACTTCCCGCAAAGCCTTGGGATAGGTTAAAACTGGAGGCAATTCCGACGGGATCTGGGTCGTCAATTCCAGATGACGTTCGCTGGCGATCGCCTGGGCGGAAATCAGCAACGGTTCCAGCACCGTCAGGATATCACAGGGTTCTAAATCAAAGGCGGGGAGTAACAATTGTGGCGATCTCTTCTCCAACCTCGGGGTTTCCGACGGGACCTCAGTTTGCAGATCCGGGCCCCCTGCGATTTCTTCCGGTTCGATCGCCAGATTCATTTGTTGCAGCAATTCTTGAACGCGATCGCTCTCCCGCAGGATACTTCCGGCAATATCTCGGTTCGGATCCGGTTCCCGCAGGCGTTTTAACAATAATTTCCCAAAGGTGCGTAAGGCGGTAAGGGGACTGCGGACTTGATGCAGGAGGTTATCGAGTAAATCATGTTGTTCCGCTTGCAGGCGTTGCTGTTGGCGCAGTTGCTGACTTAACCAGCGTTGGCGTCGATCCAAAATGCAGGCGATCGCAATGGTTTGGGCGATGCATTCGATCTGGATTCGTTCGCGATCGGTCCAGGGTCGGTCCTCGCGGCGCGTCACCAACAGTCCCATGACGATTTCTTCATGAATCAGGGGTAAGACGATTTGTCGGTGTTGCGCCAAATCTTCCCCCTCGGCGATCGGTTCATCCTCAGAGTTTAAATATCGGATCGGTTCGACTAAATGAACCGTCACGGGTCTTTGGGAGGCAGCGCAGATGAAGGGGGGACCTTGAGTCAGGGGGGCATTTGTTCCCGTTGTCGGGGTTTCCCCGGGGATTGCCGTGGGTGGAAAGTCAGAGGTGGGACGCACTGGGATTTCTGGGGCCATCTCTGAACCGGCGATCGCCCGCGCCGGATTTTCTTCCCACACCACAGCGCTTTCGGGATAAGTCACAATCGGAATCAGCTTGGCTTCCCGATCTTCTGCCAGTTCTTCTGTCAAATAGACCACGCTCACGGAGGACCCTAGCCCTTTCGAGAGCAACCCCACCTGTGATTTGCACAGGGCAACAAATTCTGAACTGGCTCCCATTCCCATCTTCCCTTATTCGATTTAATACAGTAACGCTCACTGATGCCCGCCTCTTTCCCCTCACCCTGTCTATGCTTACTAGCTTAACCCTAGGACCGGACCCTCATTGTTTATGTTGGCAGAAATTGGGTCCGGTTGCTTACTTCTGGGGTAAGATACTTTAGCCCCATTGATAAAACCCGTTGAACGTTCTTTTATTTTCGGGCAATTCTGTGGCAATTCTGTGGCAATTTTATGGCAATCTGGGCGCGTCAGGGATTAAGGTGGGGCAATCACGACAGGAATATAGCGCCGCTTTCCTGGGGTAAACAGGGCGGGGAATTTCTCAACTCCCCCATCGGTTCCACTCTATGGATTTTTGTAACAAATTTTATAGTTTTGTGAATTTTCGTCGCCTTTCTCTCTAAAATCGAACCCAAAAAGTCTTAAAAGGCTGATGATATAAGGGATATGACGTTTTGTAACAAACTTAGCAAGAGGGATTGATTTTTTTTATTACAGCGGATATAATCAGCACGACTTTTGTAACCATCACTACACCTGTCGGCTGAAATAGGAGGTAAGGATTTTGGCAAGGAGACGTAAGCGTAAGAGCCGTCGCCGCCAAGAAGGGCGCAGGATTTTAGAGCACGTGCCTCAGTATAGTATCGAAAGCGGTGAAGATAAGCCAGTCACAGCCGCCCGTAAATTCATCAAGGCAGAAGGCATCGTGCCTCCAGCTTTGTTGCTAGTTAAGAGAAACGAGCATACCACGGATCGATACTTCTGGGCAGAAAAAGGATTATTTGGTGCTCAATATGTGGAAGAAAATCATTTCTTATTCCCAAGCTTAAAGTTTTTTGAGAGCAAAGCAGAAATACCCCCCGTGGCTTTATCAGTCCGGTAAAAGGGTTTTTCTGTGAGTCATAAGAACTGAAGGTTTAAGGGACCCATCGGCTGCGGCGAGGGATTATACTGGGCGGGCGATCGCCTCGGATAACCCTGCGGTGCAAGCGTTCGATTCATAGCAGACTCGAACAGCGTGCCGAGTAAATTTAGCAAATTTACAGGGGCATTAACCCAGTTTTTGCCAAAGCTGGGGTCATAGAGAGTCCCATCAGGGCAAATGTTCCGTCAATCGGGTGATTTGTCATGGGAAAAGAACGGTTTTAGTGCCGCATCAGGAGTCGCGATCTTCAGGCGCATCCAGTTTCCTTGGCGATTAGGGAAACCCGCGTTCAGTCGCGATCGCCGCGAGTTCTAAAACCTGGACTTTTCCAAGGCGATCGGTTCCACGACGGCCAAGGTAAAGTTCGGACCTCAATCCGGGCGATCGCGCTGTCGAAATGACTCGTCATCCTCACCAGGAACCGAGTCAAAACGGTTTGGCCGATCACACTAAACTTTACGTCGGACTTGACCTGATTGGGTCAATAAGGAAACAAACCGATTAAATACGACGCTTTTTTGAAATTAGCTCTTTGACAAGCTCACGGGTTTGCATGGGGCTAATTTCTGGTTGGGTGTGACTTTGGGCTTGGCGGTAGTCTTGTTGTTCGATGGCATTGACGAAGGTTTGCAAACGCGATCGCGCTGCGGCCAGTAGGTGTAGATTCAGCAGGGGTGGCAACGGTGGTAGAAAGGCAGTTTTCCGGTTGGGTGTTCGTCCTGGGGCTAAGTTGGGATAACGACTCAAAGCGGCTTGCAGCCAAGCGGTATCAAACTGAGCATTAGCAACGGTATCGAAGCCCCAACGCCAACCGAAAAAGGTGGCGCGATCGTTGGCGACGACGGCAGGCGGTGTGCCTTCGGCTTGCCAGACGGCGACAGTGGCACTGTTGAGGCTGCTGGGAATGACCCCACCTCCACGGGCGGTTTGCGATAAGTTGCTGTGGTTGTCCCAAGTCCAGTTTTGGTGACGAATGCGGAGGGGATCTAGGGGGGCGGGATTGGTGAGGGGAAAGCCCCAATAAGCACCGAGAAGCGATCGCAACTGGGTTCGCACTGCCGGAGAGGATAAACTACAAGTGGGGCCGCTGGCGACAATCGCCCCGCCTTGGGATAGCCATCGTTGAAGGCGACCGACTTGGGTGCCGTAGAGGTTTTCGACGCTGGGGAGAAAGATAACGCCGAGGAAATCGAGATCCGCACTGGCGTTGAGGTCTTCGAGGTCGAGAACGCAGTAATCAACGCCGACACTTTGCAGGCGATTGTTGATGCTAGACCAGCGAATGAATTTGATTAATTTCTAAATTCGAGATTCTCTAAAATTGAGCCGAAAAGGGGGGCAAAACCGTCACCATAGTCGTTTACCATATATTCGATAATGACAAAGCCCTCATTGTTGTGTTCTGCTAACATAATGATGCCCATTGAGCTTTCGGTTTCGTCATAAAACAAGTATTTTTCTTTGACCCAAGGATATAGTGTGTCGTCTGCGACGGTTTCGTCTGTTTGCCAACTGGGTTCCTGCCAACTGGGATTATTCGCCATCAAACTGTTGCTGCCGGTAATATACATTTTACGGAGATCGGCTAGGGTCGAGGTATTTTGAGGAAAGAAAAATTGCAAATAGACATCATCATTGGGTAGGTGGTTGCGGGTTTTGCCCGAAAAGCGGAAGCCACAGCCTTCTGCCGAACAACCCCCGTAGGGGAGGATGATTTCTGAGTCGTAGTAGGTGGTAAAGGGGGCGGCTGCGTTGTCAAAGAGGTTGAGGGTGAATTCGTAGGGTTCACCTTCAACTAAGATAGTTACGGTTTTGGTTTCGGGGCGTTGAGTGGTGTTGGCTGGGTTGGGTGTTACTGCGGGGTTTTGAGCGGTTTTAGTTTCGGTTGGGGGAGTGTCTGAGGGTGGCGTGGCGATCGCGTTTTGAGATGGCGTGGGGTTGGGTTCTCTGGGGGTTTGGGTTTGGGCTTCGGGGCTACAATTAGCGATCGCGAGGGATAAGGCGATCGCGGCGAGGTTTTTATAAGTTTTCATAATAATTGCGGGTGATGATTTAACGTCATATAGTTTGACTTTCTTCAACGGTTGAGAGAAAAATCCGGGGATTAGAGAAAATTCCTTTGGGTATAGTTTTTACTTTTGTTGCTGCTTTCATTAATAAATGCGACAAAAGCCTACCAAAATTACGAAAATATACGGTAATTACGCCGGAGAGGGGCATAAGGCAGCCGATAGTAAGAGAAAAACAATGAGTTATTGTTTAAATAGACATTGCGATCGCCCGGAGAATGCCGCAGATGTAAAGTTTTGCCAAGCTTGCGGCACAACCATCTTGCTAAGAAATCATTATCGGGCTAGTGGCTTTCTAGGTCAATGGGGTTTTGGGCGGACTTTCTTAGATGGTATCGCCCTTGGGGATCAGTACAGGATGAGATAACCCGGACAGTTACCGGGTTTCTAGTCCTACTTTGTTGCTCTGTTTGTAGAACTCAGGTCAAGCAACCGGGTTTCTAACCTTGAGGGTATTGAGGTCCTAGGGTTTGCTTAAGTACAGCCAACTCATCCCGATGACCCGTGACTATAATTCTATTTTGGGTCGGATTATCCCCAGAACTCTCCATAGACTTGACTTGGAGAGACACCTGTTCAATCCGACCCGAATTTTGCCAATAAAACCATCCGGCAACTGGGGACAACAGAATCAACCCCAGAAATAAATTCCCCCCTTGTGGGATAACCATTGATAGAATTAGGGCCAAACAGAGCATCCCCACTGCCGCCAACAGGGTCAAGAAAATCGCCAGAAACCAACTGGGACGGACATATCCTTCAAACGTGACTTGATTGCGTTCCCCATCCACTGCCTTCACCCGATAAGCGCGGCGATCGAAATACCCTTGCAACTCAGGCAGAATCGCCTCTTCCGGCTGTTCGGTTACCCATTGCATTTCCTCCGTTCGGTCCTTCACCGAGGCGCGAATAAAGAAAAATAACCCGATCGCCATGAGTAGGGTTAAAAAAAACGTTGATGAGAGAGTCGTATCCATCGGTTCTATCTAAATGACTTCATGACGCAATTGTTACATAAATTCATAAACAAACTACGACTCGGGCCTACTCTAAGCTAGTCCTAGGGTACAGTCTTAGAACCCAGGGACCAGAAACTGGGTTTCTCGCCCCAATTTTTGGCGATCGCCAGAGATTGTCTCAAGACACCCGGTTTCTAAGCAAATTCTGTACCCCTGGACTAGGACAAGAAACCGGGTTTCTCGCCCAAATTTTTTGCTAATCACCAGAGATTGTCTCAACAATACCTTCGCCAATTTAATGGTCAGTGGCTTCATGGGAATGTTGATGGATACAGCCCAGACTGGATAAGCGTTTCAAAATCTGACCCAATAAAACTGGGTCAGGTTTTTCCTAAATCCGTTTTATGGTTTCTTCTGCATATCGATAACCTCTAAATTGACTTTTGAGATCCAGAACACTGCACAGAGGCCCCTTCTGGGTCACCTTTAACAGATAATGGGATAAATTCACCATAAAAAAGGAAAGATTGGCTGCATTCGTCACCCCGGTCTCCTTAATATTCATAAAGTCTTCTAGTCCCCAAAATTGTTTGGCATCTCTAAAGTTAAATTCTATTTGAAATCGCAGTCCATAATAATCAATTATTTTTTCATAACTTAAGTTTACATCGCTGGAGAATAAAATGACATGGCTTTGGCTTGAAGTCCGCTGGTTGGTTTTTACTATAATCACGACATTCGTGCGAAACGTTTGGGAGACCAAATAAGGCTGAAATGCCTGAAATAATTTCCCAGTGAGGTTCTTAGCCCCTCGGCTGAGATAAAGGGACCACTCCGG